>NZ_CP195536.1:0-315399 GCF_051307035.1 Psychrobacter sp. DM4 | reverse complement strand
TGACAGAGTAGCACTCATCGCATCATCAAGGGAGAATGACCTATGGAACAGGTTCTTACTAGCAAGGTTCTTACTAGCCAAGTTCTTACTAGCATAGTATCGAAAAACAAAGCACTAAAATTCATATCATTAAAAGCAATGATCGGTACTACACTGATGAGCGCAGTACTAGCTCTGAGCGCTTGTAGTAGTCCTGTTGATCCTGACATAAAAGCCCGTCAAGATATTATGAAAAGCTATGGCGATGCGATGGGTATCATGGGTGGTATGGTCAAAGCACCTGATACTTTTGATGCTGCGCTTTTAAAAGATCAAACCTCATATTTAGCAGAAGCCTCAAAAAGTCCTTGGGTACATTTTGGTAATGCAGAATCCATGGGCAACGCCACAGAAGCGGTCTGGAGCGATAATGAAACTTTCGTCGCTGAGTCAGAAAAGTTCCAACAAGTGACCGCAGATTTAGACATGGTCGCTCAAACTGCTACTAGCGTGGATGACTTCAAACCTGCGTTTGGTGAAGTCGGTGCAAGCTGTAAGTCGTGTCATACTGAATTTAAAGTCAAAGACAGTGACTAGTTTTAGCTTATAAATAACAAAAACCGCCCAATATTTAGGCGGTTTTTTATTGAAGTCTGCTAGCCGTTTGCTCTTAGGGTCTTAGGTTTCATCTGCCCTCGCCGCGTAGATATCAGCTGAAAGGAAAAGGCTCGATAGCCGTTATTGTCAGGAGTTAAACTGCGCCCAGTAAAAGAGAACGACTCGATTTGAATGTCTAGCTTATGCTCTATGACTTGGTTGAATTTAACCGTAGCAGCCTCGGTTACTGTATCCAGGGTACCATCACTCTCTTTGCCAGCTACGGCAAGTTTCATAATGCCAAGAGTGATGGTTCTTTCAGTCATAGATACATCAGCCTCAACGCAAAGTGTTTACTCTGTGATAATTTTATTCATATCTACTTTGTCATCATTATTATCTTCGCTCTTAGCATCATGATTATTCAGCTGCTTAACGGTTGCTTTTATAGAAGGATCACTTAAATCTAGCGTACGTACAGGGAACGGCATATCGATACCTGCCTTATCGAGTGCGGTTTTGATCTCAATAAGCACCTGATCTATAGAGCCAACTTTATTGGCTTGGTTGCCATCATCAATGAACCAGCGCACAATCAGATCTATAGTCGAGTCTCCTAAGTTGACTGCGATGATAGTTGGCGATGCATCTTTAGATACGGTATCTGATCGCTCTAGCGCTTGCATGATCTCCGCTTTGGCTTCATTGATATCATCTGCATACCCTATGCCTACTGCCAGCTGCAAGCGGCGCTGCTTATACGCTGTATTGACTGTCAATGCTGAAGTGTACAAATCTGAATTTGGAATAACGACCTGACGACCGTCGTAGGTTCTAATAGTTGTGGCGCGAATTTTGATATCTTCAACCGTGCCTTCAAAGTCCCCTGAAACAATCTGATCGCCAATCCGAAAGGGCTCTGATATTAATAACAAAATACCCGATAGTAGATTCTGAAAGATATCTTTGAACGCAAAACCGATCGCCACTGACCCTATACCGAGTGCGCCGATGAGTTTGGCTGGCGTGAATCCTGGTAACGCTATCACCATAGCAATCATAAAGCCTATGAATATTATCAGAGCGCCGCCGACACGCTGAAAGACTTTAACCAAGTTTTGATGACTACTGCGGTTGCCTAACAATTTGCGCACGACCTTTTTGAATACTTTTGAGAGTAACCAAAAGATAATCATCACGATAAGCGCGGCGACGAAATACGGTATACGCTCAACGAAGCTACTAATTAGATCGTTTGCGGTCTCAGCGATTGCTTGGTAAGTCAATACATCGTCAGTTGCGGTATCTGCGGCACTCTCGATTGCGGTAGGGTCTACCTCAGTAGTCGCCATATAGGAATTACTCCACTAGTTATTATTTTGAGTCATATCAACTGACTCTTTTGAGCGTTGTTTTGAGTACTGTTTTAAGCACTATTTTGAAAAAAATAATGTCTCAAAAAATATATTATCAGTACTAATCCATTAAATCAGCTTGCACAATTTCAATCCAGTAGCCATCGACGTCTTTGATAAAGGCGATGTTCTTCATACTGCCTTCTTCAGGACGTTTTTTAAAAGTGACATTGTTGTTATCGAACCAAGCAACAGCAGCATCCATATCAGGAACGCTAAAGCAAATATGCCCAAAACCTTGCGGTGCATCATTACCGTCATGATAGCTAAAATCAGTCTTGGTCTCGGTACCATGATTGTGCGTCAGCTCCAAGATGCCGCGTTGACGAAAAGCATAAATCGCCAAGTCGTCACCAGCGGGCAAATTATCACGCTCGCTCTGGGTAAGTTTGGCTAAAAAGTAGAGATCAAAACCCATATCTGGGAATTTTTTGACCGCAAGTAGCGTCATACCGAGCACACCCGTATAAAACTTAAGTGATTCGACAGGATCTTTAACGCGTAGCATCGTATGATTAAAGTTGAAGCCTCTGGTGTGAGTCGAGATAGGCTGAACACCTTTGGATTGAACGCTACTTGTAGGCTGATCAATAGTAGCGTTACTCTCATCTGAACTCAATGAATTTGACATCGTTATTCCTTTGTAGGGTTATGTTTTATCAGGTAAAAAAGCAAGAATGCTCATTATATTAATAAAAATTTATCCCTTTATTCATAGAGTTTTGTATTAGGTCTATATATTTAGCCCTATTAGCTGTCTAAAAAGCGTACTTTACCTGTTTCTAAGTCGTACTCTGCGCCAACGATGAGTAATTGACCACTACCAGATAGGTCTTCTAAAATACGTGAGCCATGGCGAAGTTGACTGACAGACATGCGCACGTTGGCGCTAATAGAGCGCTCAACCAACTCATCTGCATCGACGTCTTGACCGTTTGCGGTTGCAAGTTCATGCAAGTTATAGACGCTTGGGCGAATGCGGTCGACGATAGATTGCAAATTAGGTGAGTAGTATTTTTCAGGATTGATCAGTGCATCGACGCAAGCCGTTACCGCGCCGCAATGCGAGTGCCCAAGTACGACTACTAGCTTGGTATCGAACTGATCTGCGGCAAACTCAACGGAGCCTATTTGTGAGGGTGCCACCACGTTTCCCGCCACTCGGATAACAAAGAGCTCACCGAGCTTTTGATCAAAAACAATCTCAACAGGCACGCGGGCATCCGAGCAGCCCAAAATAATCGCCAGCGGATTTTGGACACTAACCAGCTCTGGTCGTTTTTGCATGTGAGCATCAGTACTGTTCAAGCTCTCTACATAACGCGCGTTGCCTTCTTTGAGCAGAGCCAGTACCTCTTGAGCCGTTTCAGGACGCTTGTTATCGGTTTTAGCAGTCATAGGGTATCCTTGTTTTGAGGAAAGTCACAGGTTTTAAAATCTACCTACTAGGGCATGCCTTCAATCTAAACGAGGGGCTGTTAATAAACTTAAAATCGCTATGTTTATGTCGCTTTTTGGAGTTTATAGACCATATGCTGACGTTCTTTTTGAGCGACAAAAATATATCTCATTTTTATCTTTGTCATCAAAACGAAGGCACGTCCTAATCAAAAGTAATTGTATCGCAATAACAACAAGAAGAGGATAAGAAATGTTTGCCTAGAAAGCTACTTGCATAATTGATAACGAGTTTTCGGTCATTCGCTTGGTGGGTTTGTTATAATATTTAGCCATTAGCTCACGCTTAAACCTTGCGTCTATGTCGTATTCGCTCAGCTATGAATACCTAAGACGACTACTTTTGAACGCCTATTTTAAAGACCTATTTTAAAAACCTAGGGATCTGCTCTATGATTGACTCGCCAGCAACCGTTGTGTCCGAAAGTCTCAACGCCTCTTCTAGCCATGATAAGAATGCAACGCATGCGGGCAGTAGCCTCCTTCAATTATCGGGTATCAAAAAATCCTACGATCAAACACAAGTACTAACGGACATCAACCTCGATATCAAACATGGCGAATTCTTAACTTTGCTAGGCCCTTCAGGCTGCGGCAAGACGACTTTGCTGCGCCTGATTGCAGGCTTTGAGCAGCCAACCGCAGGAGCCATTGCTCTAGATGGAGTACAGATGGCAGGTCTGCCCGCTGATAAGCGTCCCGTAAATACCGTATTCCAGCAGTATGCACTGTTTCCGCACATGAACGTCGCGCAAAACGTCGCTTATGGACTCAAACTCAAAAAAGTACCCAAAGATGAGATTCAAACTCGCGTGCGTGAGATGCTAGCGATGGTACAGATGGAGAGCTTTGCCAATAGGCGACCACAAGATTTGTCCGGTGGTCAGCAGCAGCGAGTCGCCATTGCGCGCGCGATTATTAATCGTCCTAAATTATTACTCCTTGATGAGCCGCTCTCCGCACTCGATCATAAGCTGCGCTTGCAAATGCAATCGGAGCTCAAACGTTTACAACGCGAGCTTGGCATTACCTTTGTCTTCGTTACTCACGATCAAGAAGAAGCATTATCGATGTCAGATCGTATTGCAGTCATGAAAGATGGCAGGTTCCAGCAGATCGGCACGCCTATTGAGATTTATGAGACCCCTGCTAACTTGTTTACTGCCAAGTTCATCGGTGAGGCCAACCTGTTCAAAGCTGAAGTCAAGAGCGTGAACTTAGAGCAACCTGACTGCGATGGTCAAGTCATTAATGGACGTATCGAAGTTGAAGTTTGTGAGGCGCAAGATGGCCCGACTACGCTACGTAATCTGCGCCGACCTACCTTTGCGGCAGCAGTACAAGTCGGTGATATCGTCAATTTATTACTGCGTCCAGAGGATTTGCGCATTTACGATCCTAACGATACCACTCATACCGGACTGCTTGGCCGAGTCATTGAGAGTAATTATAAAGGGAGCACATTAGACTCCATTATTGAGCTTGAAAATGGTCATGTCATAAAAGCTTCAGAGTTTTTTGATGAAGACGATCCTAGTTTTGATTATAAACTAAACGAAGGTGTCAAAGTCTCGTGGGTCGATGGCTGGGAGTGGGTGCTGCCTGATGATGACCATCATGGCGATACGAATGATGGCTATGATGATGCTGATAATGAAAAGGATGGCAGCTGATGGCGCGTCATAACCGTTTCAATTTGGGAAGCAAGAGCCCCTTTCGTACCGCCACGCTATGGCTGATTTGGGGCTGGCTACTGATATTTGCCTTATTGCCCAACATTTTAGTCATCGCGGTAAGCTTTTTGAGCCGTGATAGCAGTGCTTTTATTAGCTTGCCTGTCACTATCGAGAGCTATATACGTCTAGTTGATCCGCTATATTTTGAGGTGTTTGTCCACTCACTTTGGATGGCCGGTATCACAACGATCATCTGCTTAGTGCTCGGTTATCCTTTTGCGTGGCTCGTATCAAAAGCCAAAGGCAATTGGCAGCCGCTTCTTATGATGCTGCTTATCCTACCCTTTTGGACCAATTCCTTAGTGCGTACTTATGCACTCAAGTTGCTGTTTGCCAATAATGGACTCATTAATAAATCCCTGCTCGCTATAGGCATCATTGATACGCCCATCGATATTCTGTACACCCAAGGCGCGGTCATCGCAGGCCTTACCTATTTATTATTCCCATTTATGGTATTACCGCTCTATGCGGTGTTTACGGATTTGCGTAACGACATGCTGCTGGCATCGCAAGATTTGGGCGCCTCCAAATCTCAGACCTTTTGGCACGTGGTGCTGCCATTGACGACGCCAGGCATCATCTCAGGGGTGTTACTCGTGCTATTGCCAGCGATGGGTATGTTCTATGTGGCAGATATTTTGGGCGGCTCACGCAATTTACTCGTTGGTAACATCATCAAAAACCAATTTTTGGATGCGCGTGATTGGCCCTTTGGCGCCGCAGCCAGCGTACTCTTAACGCTTGCTATGGCAGTGCTATTACTTGCCTACCGCGCCAGTAGTCGCCGCATTGGCAAAACTGACTTTAACGAGGCGGCCTAATGTCTAAACCTCGTACTCTCAAAATTGGTAGCATGGCGGCAAAGGGCTATCTGAGTCTGATTTATGCTTTGTTGTATTTGCCTATCATCGTCTTGGTGGTCATGTCCTTTAATAAATCCAAGATTGGCTATAACTGGGGCGGCTTTAGCTTAAAGTGGTATGAGTCGCTATTTAACAATCAAGCGATGCTTGATGCCTTTTGGCATTCTATTGTTTTAGGCTTAGTGGCAGCGACCGTTTCTACTTTGATAGGCACGCTGACCGCCCTTGCGCTCCATCGTTATAACTTTCGCGGTAAAGGTCTGTTGAACGGGCTACTCTTTGTGCTCATGATGTCGCCTGAGATTGTATTGGCTATATCGTTACTGGCGCTGTTTCTATTAATCGGGTTACAACTGGGTTTTGTGTCTTTGCTACTGGCGCACATTACCTTTTGTCTGCCGTTTGTGGTGATTACCGTCTTTGCGCGCTTGAGTAGTTTGGATGAGCGTTTGATGGAAGCTGCCAGAGATTTAGGCGCTTCTGAGGCGACAATGGTACGTACGGTTTTGATCCCCGTTATTTTTCCTGCGGTCATGGCAGGTTGGCTACTTGCTTTTACCTTGTCACTTGATGATGTGGTGGTCTCCACCTTTGTCACAGGACCTAGCTATGAGATTTTGCCATTACGGATATACTCTATGGTACGCGTGGGACTCAAGCCTGAGGTCAATGCTATTGGTACACTACTGCTAGTGGCGTCTCTAATCTTAGTGATTATCTCGCAGTTACTACTACGTAAGCGTTAACACCAAACCAAATGGAAGGCTATAAATTTGAGTGGAATTCATTGTGATGTCGATTATAATGAATTTCTCTCATCTAAAATATAAAGATACGCTATGTTAGAGCTTCGCCACCTTAATACGTTAACCGCGCTACGAGCACATGGCTCGCTAGCTGCCGCCGCCGATGAGCTACACGTCACCGCTTCTGCCGTCTCGCATCAGCTAAAAGAGCTTGAGAACTACTACGACATCAGTCTAGTCAATCGTCGTACGCGTCCGCTTACTTTTACGCCAGCAGGCAAGACCGTATTGGCACTCGCTGACAGTATCATGCCACAAGTCACCCGTACCAAATCCAACCTCAAACGTCTAGCCCACGGGCAAGCGGGCAGATTGCGCCTAGCGTCTGAATGCCATAGTTGTTTTGACTGGCTGATGCCAATACTCAACCAATATCGCCGCGCGTGGTCAGATGTCGAACTAGATTTTGCCACAGGGTTTGAGCCTGAGCCGCATCACTTGCTGGTTGAGGGTGATATCGATTTGCTAATTACCACGAGCAATCTACCGATAGACGGCATCAGC
Source organism: Psychrobacter sp. DM4 (assembly GCF_051307035.1). Taxonomy (GTDB): domain Bacteria; phylum Pseudomonadota; class Gammaproteobacteria; order Pseudomonadales; family Moraxellaceae; genus Psychrobacter. The sequence goes on along the minus strand of NZ_CP195536.1, from coordinate 308,038 downwards.
TATCAGCCGTTATTTGAATATGAGAGCCGTTTGGTGTTATCGCCAACGCACGATTTGGCAGCGCATCAGGTTATTGAGCCTAGTGATTTAATCGATGAAACCTTAATTGCTTATCCAGTTGAGGCCAAGCGTCTAGATATTATTGCTAATTTTATGACGCCAAGCGATGTGAGCTTTAAGCGTATCCGCACCACTGAGCTAACAGCGATGCTGATTCAATTGGTCGCGAGCGAGCGCGGGGTGGCGGCACTCCCTGATTGGGTGGTGAGCGAGTATGAGAAAAAAGGCTGGGTGGTTTCGCGTCCATTAGGTGATGGGGTGCATTGTCAGCTCTATGCAGCGACGCGCAGCTCAAGCCAAGGTACGGCTTATATGCAAGGGTTTGCAAACTTACTAGAAGGAATCGTTAAACCGGTTTAAAGTGTCATTATCCATAACATTCTTCCAATGAGGAAACATTGAATACCTTTTTATACCCTGATGGACGTTATGGTAAATGGTGGTTTCCTGATGAGGACTTGAATGTTTGGCTGTAGCCTATTGATTTCGATGTATATGGTATCTTGGATTGAATCAGTGTACATCTGAATGTACTTAATGATCGGGTTGACTCATTAGAATATTTTTTAGTGCTGGCAACCCAATAAAGGCTCATATCTTCTTTTTTCAAAGGCACAGTTACAAGTGCACAACCTTCGTTATCAGTGAATTCAGTTTCATACATAGGGGAATTTTGATCAAAAATATGTATTACAGTACCTAAATGATCTACTCTGATATTATCTTGAATATTTTTTGATACCTTAATAACATAGTTTATATTAAATATACTGCTAATCCTTATTTGTCATAAACTCTGTCATGGGAGCATGATCGGTGCGCTATACAGACACCGAACTATAAGAATAACTTCTTACTCAAACGCTGGGTAACATAGGCAACCAAATTACTAAAGCTAACAGCGTCGCGAGGAGTACTGGCGGTGTTATGACTAGTCCAACTTTTATATACTGACCCCAGCTGATTTTATACTCCTTTTCCGCGAGTACATGTAGCCATAACAAGGTTGCTAAGCTACCAATTGGGGTGAACTTTGGCCCCAAGTCATTACCAATAACATTGGCATAAATCATTAACTCACGCGTTGCCGCAGGAACTTGAGCGCTATCAATAGCCAGTGCGCCGATAAGCGTTGACGGCATATTGTTCATAATAGACGCGACGATAGCTGATAAAAAGCCGGTACCGATTGTCGCAATAACATCCCCTTGCTGTCCTAACCCATTCAGTATTTGCGCGCCATATGCCGTGAGTCCTGCATTACCTAAACCATAAACGACTAAATACATACCGATCGAAAACAAGACGATTTGCCAAGGAGCCTTGCGCAGCACCTGCGTCACAGAAAACTTGGTATCGCGACCCCCTTGCCACCAGCGACCAGCGATTGCCATAAGCACTAGCGCCGCAGCTCCCGTTACCACTGAAATCACGATACCTAACGACTCAGTAGCAAAATAAGCAGTCAATAATAAGGCTAATACTGGAAAGGCCGCTCGAAATACTAAAGGATCTTTGATCGCAGATTGCGGTGAGCTCAGACTAGCCATCGAATAATGCTTTGGGATATGTCGTGCATAGACAAGCCACAAGACTATTAGCGTTGCGATAACAGAGACGATATTGACGGGCACCATAACGAGAGCATAGCGACCAAAACCTATATCAAAATAATTGGCGCTAACGATATTGACTAAGTTAGACGTCACTAACGGCAAACTTGCGGTATCGGCAATAAAGCCCGTGGCGATAATAAAGGCTAAAGCTGATTTGGGTGCAAAATCAAGGCGTAATAAAATGGCAATGACAATAGGGGTGAGGAGTAACGCCGCCCCATCATTAGCAAAAAAGGCTGCAATAAATGCGCCTAAAATAACAATCATAGGGAATAATCGTCGACCTTGACCATTTCCTAGTCTTGCCACATGCAATGCCGCCCAACCAAAAAACCCAGCTTCGTCTAATAGTAAGGAGATGATGATGAGCGCGACAAAAGTAAAGGTGGCATCCCAAACGATGTCCCAGACGATGCTAACATCTGATAATTGTACCACCCCAAACAGTAGGGCGACTACTGCGCCGCCCATGGCACTCCAACCGATACCTAGTTCTTTGGGTTGCCATATCACTAAGGTCAAGGTGACGATAAAAATCGCTAATGCGAGCATAAAGAGGCCTTAGTAAAACAAGGGTACTGAAAAAGGTTAACGATACATACTGGAGTTTAAAGCGATTTTTTATTGACGCGCTGTGAGACTTCCTCACTGCTCTCTACGCGCTCAGAATAGCGATCGGTGAGATAAGTTGCGCGACCACGTGTGAGCCATGTAAACTTCACTAGCTCCTCGCACACATCAACAATACGCTGATATAAAGGTGAATTGAGCATACGGTCATTGTCATCGAACTCTAAAAAAGCTTTTGGCACAGACGACTGATTAGGTATCGTAATCATACGCATCCATCGGCCTAAAATACGCAGCTGATTGACCGTGTTAAAGCTCTGACTACCACCGCTAACTTGCATGACAGCAAGCGTTTTACCTTGAGTCGGACGAACGCCGCCTAATGATAGGGGAATCCAATCGATCTGCGCTTTCATAATACTAGTGATACTGCCATGACGTTCAGGACTCACCCACAGCATGCCCTCTGACCACATTGCTAGCTCACGTAACTCTTGTACTTTTGGATGATCAGTATCGGTACTATCAGGTAATGGTAAGCCTGTAGGATCAAAGGTGCGTACCTCGCAACCGAACCAACGCAATATTCGACTGGCTTCCTCGCTCGCTAATTTAGAGAATGAGCGCGCGCGTAGTGAGCCATATAACACTAGTATTTTAGGGGAATGACGGGGATCATTTGCACCAACTAAAGCATCGATATCAATCGGCTGTAGCCCCGATGCCTCTATATTTGGTAAGTCAGTTAACTCGATAAAAGAGTCTGAAGCATTATCTTGAGTAGATTGAACAATTTCGCCATCTTCTTTAGTGAAATGATTCACTGGATTGTCCAATAGCTCAAACACCTTCTCCGAAGGTCGACACAACGCGGCGCCGCTAGAGGTCACCACAATAGGTCGGTTGATCAAGATAGGATGCGCCATCATGGCATCAATCAGCTCATCGTCAGACAACGCAGGATTATCCAGACCTAACTCATCATAAGGCGTCCCGTTACGACGTAATAGCTCGCGTGGCGAAAGTGTCATCAAAGCTAGCAGCTCAAGCAAATACTCACGAGTAGGCGGTGTCTTGAGGTATTCAATGACATTCGGCTGCTCACCTGACGCCTGCATAATAGCTAAGGTATTGCGAGAGGTGCCGCAGCTCGGATTGTGAAAAATGATAGATGACATAACGACCTTTTATACCATTAGTAGGATTTGTGTTTTTAGAGAAAATCTAAGTTTAGCTATCGGACTGATTAGATGAATTGATATCACAGGTACTCAAACTGTCCAAAAGTGAATGACACAACTCTGGGTGGCCCGCACAGCAGTCTTTTAACAAGAATTGAACGACCTCTTCTACCTGCTTAAGAGAAGCTCGATAAATTATCTGTCGGCTTTGTCGTTGCGACACCACCCATTCTGCCCGTGCCAGTACTGCTAAATGCGCTGACATCGTATTGTGCGGGACGCCAAGCTGACGGGCGATTTCACCAGCAGGTAGACCATCAGGCTCGTGACTGACCAGCAGTCTAAAAGCCTTTAATCGAGTATCTTGAGAGAGCGCCGCAAAGCTGGCAGTAGCATTCATTATTTCCATATGTCCAATAATATAGACATATTGGAATAAATCAAGAGTATTTTAAAATCAGCTTCAAACTATTTTGCAAATCCAACTCGATATACTTAGAACTCGCTATCAAATAAACTTTAAGACTTTAGTTAAAATAGCTAGCTCACTTATAACTGTTTAATATTTATTTCAGGTATACCCCAACCGAACCAGTCATTTCACCCTTTAAACCTATTAATAGGCCACCTAAAATAGACTGCTATAAGAAAACTACTCAAATCAAACCATCAAGCAGGTAATACCTATAAAAGCTCATAAAACCAGCTTAAAAAAGTAAAATCCCAGCGCAGTTGCAAGTAGTGTGAGCCCTACATGTAACCCCACAAGCCCTAAGCCTGCCAGCACTCGCCCATCATGGATAAAGCCAAAGACCTCGGCACTAAAGGTGCTAAAAGTGGTCAGTCCACCTAAAAACCCTGTGATAATAAACACGCGAACCGTATCGGACAAATCACTGCCCATACGCTCGAACCATACTAGCGCAAGGCCTATCAGCAGACCACCTAATACATTCGCGCCAAGGGTGCCCAATGGTATCCAGCTGTGCATTATATTAAAGCGTGATAGCCACGCGCGCAGACACGCGCCAATCGCTGCTCCTAAACCTATGGCTAGCCACTGCATCGCGTTATCCTTTTTGTGATTTAGAACCGATTAAGATTTGGAGCAAAATTTAAAGTGCTGGCAGTTCGGTCATCGGCCAACGTGGTACGCAGCTTACGGCCAGATCATCAGACTGCCCCGCTTGTAAGCGCTCATACCCTGCATAGGCTATCATCGCCCCATTATCAGTACACAGCGCAGGCGGTGCATAATGTACAGTGGCGTCTATCTTCGCCAGTTCAGTTTCTAGCGTTTCACGCAAATGAGTATTGGCACTGACCCCGCCTGCGATAACTAAACGACTCATATCGGTTTGTTTGAGTGCTTTGACGCATTTTTTGACTAAGGTATCGACCATCGCATGTTGAAAGCTTGCTGCAATGTCAGCTCGAACTTTTGGATCGCTATCGGAGCCAGTTCCTGAGCCATCTGTATCTTTGATCAGATTATGCACCGCTGTTTTCATCCCGCTAAAAGAAAAATCTAACCCGCGATGGAGCATAGGACGCGGTAAGGCGTAGGCCTTTTGATTGCCAGTTTCTGCAAGTTTGGCGATATTGGGACCACCAGGGTAAGGCAGACTTAGCATCTTAGCAGCTTTATCAAAACACTCTCCTGCCGCATCATCTATCGATTCACCTAATATCTCATACTCCCCGATACCGTGTGCGGCAATCAGGAGCGTATGACCACCAGAGACCAATAGAGATACAAAGGGAAAAGGCGGCGGATTTGCACCCATAAGCGGCGCGAGCAAATGCCCCTCCATATGATGCACCCCAATCGCTGGAATATCTAAACCATAAGCCAAGCTGCGACCAAATAGCGCACCTGTCATCAGTGCGCCGATAAGACCTGGACCTTTGGTATAAGCAATGGCGTCAATGTCGGTTTTTTTGATACCGCACTGCGCAAGCAATTCGTTAAGTAGTGGTACCAGTTTGCGAATATGGTCACGACTGGCAAGCTCAGGTACCACGCCGCCGTAGAGGGCATGGAGCTCTACTTGAGAGTACAATACCTGACCGATCAGACCTTTATTATCACTATTAATCTGCTCGCTATCAAAAATAGCCAGACCCGTCTCATCACAAGAGGTCTCCAACCCTAATACCTTCATACCCTCACCCCTTTATACTTCATACTTCATACTTCATACTTCATACTTCATACTTCATACTTTATAGTGACTTTTGCCTCGCTACCAATTGGGTTATTCTATAGTTATTAGCAAAAGAGTAGCCATAAAAAACCGTCACTGTGCACCCACAATGACGGTCAGTTTAGCAAATTTCAATAGCTTATAAGCTTGTACTAGCTAGCCGCCTCAATCATATATTCAACAGCTTGACGAATTTGTGCTTCGGTCACACCATTATAAGCCTGTGCTGGCATCTGATTAAAGCCATTTGCAGAATGAGAGGCTAGCGTATCGACGCCTTTTGCGATACGAGGGGCCCAAGCTGCTGCGTCACCATATTTGGGAGCATTGAGTAGACCCGTTGCATGGCAGGCCATACATTGATTGTTATAAAGCTCAGCACCGACATTGACCGCCAAGTCCTCTGCAGGCGCGCCAGCTTCTACGGGCATATCTGTTGCCATTGCCATCTCATCTGTAGTAGCCGTCTCAGCAACAACCATCGGCGTCGTTGCTGGAAATTCAAAATCCTCGGCTTCAGGAGCATTTGCACGAGCTAGATTTGCCGCATCGTTAACGCGTTCAACAGCCAAAACATCATGAGAACCTTCTACGCTGCCGCCGCAAGCGCTAAGAGCTATACCTGAGCCGATGAGCAATGCTGTCCATAGTGATGCGTTTAGTACTGTCTTCTTCATCCCAAAATCCTTGTAAAAATCAATCTGAATAAGTTGTGGTAATATAAAATTATCATAACATAAACTGCTTTTAATACGTATAAACCGTATGGACTTTTTGTGCGCGACCATTACATTTTAAGGGACGCTCTAGTCTCAACTTAGCCTTATTATCGGTATAAAACCGTGTAAATATTTTGACTTTATCTTATTTTTTGAGTATAATTACCGCCCTTATGCTGTTTGCATAAGCTATCCTAGTTTGAGCTGATGCCTGTAATCTTGAGATATTACGGCTAAATACTAATACACAGCCAAACTAATGCCTTTATATCTCATCCCGATAAGGAGTCTCAATGCCTGCTGTTAAGGTTAAAGAAAACGAACCCGTAGATATCGCTATCCGCCGTTTTAAGCGTGCTTGTGAAAAAGCTGGCGTTCTATCAGACGTACGCAAACGCGAATTTTATGAAAAACCAACGCAAGAGCGCAAGCGCAAAAAAGCCGCTGCTGTTAAGCGTTATAAGAAAAAATTGCAACGCGAAACGATCCGTACTACTCGTATGTACTAATTACTATTGAGCCAATAGCTTAAATGTGAGTACTACAAGTGCTATACCAACGCTGCTGCTATCGATTGATATCAGCAGCGTTTTTTATGCTACACTTTTTAGCATTGTGTTTTGTACCCGGCGTTTACCCATTAGCTTTTAGCTATCAATACTTGCATTAAACCACAAGGAACAACAACGATGAGCGATCTTAAACAAACGTTATCTGACAGTATCAAAGTTTCGATGAAAGCCCGCGAGCTTGAGCGTGTAAAAGTGCTGCGTAATGTACAAGCCGTCATCAAACAGATCGAGATTGACCGTCAAACGCAGCTTGATGATGCTGACGTTTTAGACGTCTTGCAAAAGCAGCTTAAACAGCGTCATGAGTCGCTCACTATTTTTACTGAAAATAATCGTGAAGATCTAGCGACCAAAGAGCAGTTCGAGATTGATATTATCAATGGTTTTATGCCAAAACAAATGGACGATAGCGAGCTTGCCGCTTTGGTTAACGCTGAGATTACAGCACAAGGTGCGACCTCAATGCGTGATATGGGTAGTGTCATGGGCGCGCTCAAAAGCAAAACCGCAGGTCGCGCTGATCCAGCAATCATCTCAAAATTAGTCAAAGACGCTCTACAAGGCTAATACTGCCATACGCCTAAAACAACCGCTTCATGCAAGCCATTTGACTTAAACGACTTAGCATAAACCCTTTCATATAAACTGCTTAAGGCTCAAAGCTTTTGGCAGTTTTGACGTTTTTGATCTCAGCTCTAATGTTAGCGAGCAAAGGCGGAGCACTATTAGCTTGCGCGGTGTTTTGTAGTTGCTCACTCAACTGCTTGGCCTGATTAAGCGATGTCAGAGCACTGTCGTAGCGACCGCTCCACAACTGGTTTTGACTACGGTAACGCAGCGCATTGATAGTAGCGATATTTGCTAGCGCCGTTATCTCTGTCGTTTTGGCTAATTTTTCATTTGCCAGTTGCATACTTTGCCACGCGTAACGATCGCTTGGCTCCTGCTGCGTTAGTGGTTTTAGTAGGACTTGGGCTTGGGTAGGCTGATTGCTATTGGTCAGAGCTTCGGCTAGATACAGACGTAGGTCACGGCGCTCAGGATACAGGCGCTGCTGACTTTGTAATACCTCTACTGCCTGCTGCCACTTGCTTTGATCACTGAGTATTTGACTGTAAGTAATAGACAATAAAGGCTCTAGCATTTGGCGCTGCGCAATCGGTAGCGATTGCAATTTGGTCATCATATCTTCAGCTTCAGAATAACGCTGCTGATCGCCATACCAGTACAGTAGCGCCACTTTAGCACCTAGGCTGTTATTAGCTGCAGTCTTTAGGGTAATCTCAGACACATGCTTACCTGTGACCTGTACGCGCCAATGCAATAAATCAAATAGCGCTTGATGACGCTGCTGCTGGGACAAGGTCAATGAAGAATAGCGCTGGGCCCGTGTTTGTGCTTCGCTTAAGCGCTCGTTACTCAAAGGATGCGAGCGTACAAAACTTGGCATGAACTGATTGGCAGTCTGGTTGAGCTGACTTCTTTGATTCATGGTGGCAAAGAAGCTTGGCATCGCCCTTGGATCATAGCCCGCTTGCGTCATGATTTGCATGCCGACGCGATCTGCCTCACGCTCATTGCTACGACTAAACGCCATACTACTATTCATGGACGCAGTCTGACTACCCGCCATTACCGCAGCGGCTGCATTGCCATCGACAGCGGAAGCCGCGATTGCAGCTAGCATGCCGCCTATTTGTAATAGTAGTGCCTTTTTGCGCGCGTCAGCGCCGCTCTCGTAATGACGCTGACTGATGTGCGCCACCTCGTGAGCGATAACGCTTGCCAGCTCATCCATACTGCCTGCGGCGAGTATCGTACCTGTATTGATACCGATGACGCCACCTGGCGCTGCAAAGGCATTAATGCTTGAATTATCGATGAGCACAAGCCCAAGCGGCGCTTGCTGGCGCGCTTGGGCATTAATGCGCCATGTCATATCTTTAATGGTCTCTTGAATCCAAGGGTCATGCTCCATTTTGACTCGGCCATTGATATTCTGTAGCGACCATGCACCGAGCATTTTATTTTGATATTGCTCATCAAAGCTCAGTCCTGAGCCACGTAAGTTTGGCAGCTCTAGGGTCTCTGACTCTGAAGTTTGCCAGGAATTACCAGTAAACAAGGTAGCTGCCGATGTAGCCTCGACCCATGGCATTGTGGACACTACACAGATAAGCGCTACTGATAGCAAAGGCTTGAGAACAATCTTGCCTGCCTCTTTTGGCTTTTGGTTTGCGTCACTATTTATAAGTAAACGGTTGGCTGCTCTTGTATTAGCACGCTTCAGATTTGAGTAGTACAAAGGCGTATCCTATCAGATGACTAAGATGTCAGCTTTGACTATACGAGCTTGTTTATACAAGGTCAATTTTAGCCTAGAGATAACTACCAATATCCAAGCAGGTGTCACTTTTTAGCAACAGTCGCTCATCATTTCAGTGAGTCAAACATACTGTTGAGTGTATTCAACTACAACCAACACGCTGCTATTTGCTACAATGATACGCTACCGCATGAAGGGGTCATTCTCTATGTCCATCGAACACGTTTCTACTCACAAGCCAGACACGACCTATGATATCTCAGCACTATCTGCTACAGAGCAGCGACTGGCGCAACCCCTACTAGGGCTGCTAGATAGAGATATTGCTCAGTCGCACTCTAGTGAGAAGACACGATCTTTGGCTACCTCTATCATATCAATAAAAGCGTTCGTCGATGGGCAAGGACTTGCCTGTCCTATGCCCCTACTCAAAACCAAAGTAGCACTTCGTCAGCTTGCAAATGATGACTCTCTATACGTCGTGGCTACAGATCCTAATTCACAAGCCGACATTATGGCTTTTTGCGAGCAAAGCCAGATGACAAATGCCGCAAGCGCGCTGTCGTTATCGATCAATACGGTCACGTCCCTCTCAGATAAGCGTGAGGCAGATAGCAATTTAGCAACATCATTCGATACAATATATCACTTCATCATTACCAAAACTGATAGTAACTAAGCGCTGCTATCCTTTACAATTAATACAAATACAACTTTGCTTACTTAGTTAAGAATACTAAAGGTCAAGAATATGGCTACCAAATCAGCAATAGACAATAATAACCGTTCAAAAAAGGACAAGGTGCAAGACAAAAGCGCATCTGATAGCACAGTGTCAAAAGATATAGTGTCAAATGACGAAACGTCGAACATAAAAACCGCTTCAGGCAAGACTTTGACGCCTGCCAAAAACGAGGCTCGCACCGCAGCACTCAAGGCTGCAGCACAAAGACCGCCTTATGACGCGAGTAAATTAGGGGATACGAGTACTCGCGACTTGGTTCCTGCGATGCCAACGCATCTATCAGCTCCTGGGGTGAACTTGGGCGCGTATATCAATACGGTACATCAAATTCCTATCTTGACGCCGACCCAAGAGCAGGAGCTTGCCCATCGTTATCATGACGAAGGCGATGTCGAAGCGGCGCGTCTGCTAGTCATGTCACATCTGCGTTTTGTTATTCATATCGCGCGTAGCTATTCAGGTTACGGCTTACCGCAAGCAGATTTGATTCAAGAAGGTAATTTGGGACTGATGAAAGCGGTCAAACGTTTTGATCCAAACAAAGGCGTGCGTCTCGTCTCCTTTGCCGTACATTGGATCAAAGCTGAAATTCATGAGTTCGTCATTCGTAATTGGCGTATCGTCAAAGTAGCGACTACCAAAGCGCATCGTAAATTATTCTTTAATCTGCGTAGCCTTAAAAAGACCAATAACCAGCTGACACTAGAAGAAGCGGATGCTATCGCCAATGATTTAAATGTCACGCGCAAGCAAGTGCTCGAGATGGAGTCACGTCTGACCTCTTATGATGCCTCGTTTGAAGCTCAGTCTAGCGATGATGATGGTCGTTATGCCCCGCAGCTGTTCTTAGAGGATGGTATCGATCCTGCCGAGCAGTTAGAGGAAGCGGATTGGGAAGAGAATAATTCTTCAGCACTACTGGCTGCTATGGATACTTTAGATGATCGTTCGCGCGATATCGTTGAGCAGCGCTGGCTCACAGAGCAAAAGTCAACCTTGCATGAGCTAGCGGCCGTCTATTCGATATCTGCTGAGCGTGTTCGTCAAATCGAAAAGAACGCCATGGACAAGATTCGTGATGCGATGACTATCGAGAGCGTTATACTGCCAGATGATATTCAATAATTATTCAACATTAATGATATATTAAGGTCAAATAATAATGAATTGGATAGGTATTGGCGCGCTTAATATGGCAATTGCCGTGGGACTTGGCGCTTTTGGTGCTCATGGTCTCAAAGGGATCGCTGATGAGCAACAATTAGGCTGGTGGCATACGGCTACGCTCTACTTGCTTGCACATGCTTTAGGGCTGCTGATCGTTGGGCTACTTATTCGTTTGAATTATGCCACTCAAACGACAGCTTGGCTGCTACAAGTTGGCGTAGTTATCTTTGCTGGTAGTTTATATGCGATGACTTTAGGTGCGCCGCGCTGGTTTGGGGCGATTACCCCTATCGGCGGGTTACTGATGATAGTAGGATGGGTTTGGCTTACTGTTACTACGTTTCGTGGCGTAGCAAATTAGTCAATTATTTTAATAAAAGAGATAGATGTTATGAGTACAATTCACGTTAATGGCAAAACGATGCAAACAACCCATCAAACGGTACAACTGGTCATCAATGAGTTAGGACTGAGTCAAGGTCGTTATGCGGTTGAGGTCAATGATAAACTAATAGCAAACTCTGATCTAACAAAAACTAAAGTGATCGATGGTATGAGCATTGAAGTTGTTCAACAAGATGAGCTATAGCTATAAGCTTTTAATTTTCATCGGTATTGAATTGCAAACGAATAATACTAAAACACAACTCTCAAATGTTATTCTATTATTTCAAAAGACCTCAAACGTATCACGTATTGAGGTCTTTTTTATATAGAAATCTAGCTAACAACTGCTTATCAGACACCTAGCTCATAAGAGACGCTTCATCGTTTCCAATTTCCTCAAAACGTCCTTCACGCCCAGCGCCTTGTGTCTTTTTACGCTCTTGGCGGGTTTTATATTTACGGACTTGCCTATCGAGTTTGTCTGCCATCTCATTAATGGCTTTGTACATATCATCTTCAAGAGCTTGAACAAACATCTCCTGCCCTGAAACCCGCAAAATAGCTTCAGCTTTATGGCTCTTTTTGCCGCCGTCACTAGCGCCGCTATTATCCAGTGACAAGATCACTTTGATACTTTGTATTTGATCAAAATGACGCTCTATTTTGGCAAGCTTTTCGCGTACGGAGGTGTCCATAGCTTCGGTTACACTGATATGGTGACCACTGATAGATACATTCATATTGTTGTCCTTATGGTTATCATTCTTATTCAAGAGGTGATATCGCATCCCTATGCTTATCACCTGTGCCTCATCAATAATGACAAAACCTATTAGTGTAATAACTGATCATTTGATACATGGAGTGTCCTATTTTTATTCCCCATTCTGATCGGTTATATTTGGCTAAATACAGTATTGATGCCTCTCTAATTTGTCATGAAAGGCGATGAGTAGCAAGACAAAAAACTGTAACAGAATGTAATAAAATAAGTCTTCACTTATATAAATCTATATAATCAAAAAATTTTATTTTATATTCTAGTTTTAGAATATTCATAACAAAAAAGAGTAAATGTAAGCTAGTACTTTTGCTTACGTTGGGTTGAGGATCCAATGTTCATAGCCTCGCGGTACTTGGCTACGGTTCGTCTAGCAATCTCAATGCCTTGCTCTGATAATTGTGTTTGTATACGACTATCAGATAGAGGCTTCTTAAGATTTTCATCCATAATTAGCTGCTTTATCATGGCACTAATAGCGGTCGAGGAGATATCGCCCTCGCTACTACTGACATGCGATGAGAAAAAATGCTTGAGTGAGAATAACCCTTGGGGCGTCAAAATACTCTTGCTGGTGGTTAAGCGTGAGACCGTAGATTCATGCAATTCAACCTCTTCTGCAATATCTTTTAAGATTAACGGTTGCATTGCCGTCGCGCCTTGACGCAAAAACCCTTGCTGACGGCGTATGATACTGGTCGCTACTTTGAGTAGGTTTTGATTGCGCTCCTCGATACTGCGGATAAACAATCTGGCATCAGTCAAGTTCTCTCGCAGATATTGATTATCAGGGCTATCATCACCGCGCTTAACCAAGCTTGCGTATTCGCGATTGACACGCAGCTTGGGTAGGGTTTCGGGGTTAAGACGAACCTGCCAGTCCTCATCTAGTAGTGACTGCTCATGACTTGATGGGTTTTGGTTTGATGTATGATTTGACTGAGTGCTTTTTTGCCGTACTGGAGTGACTAAAACATCAGGAATGTCATAGCTATCAGGGGCACGGGTGTAGTCTGGCTGATCACTTTGAAAGGACAATCCTGGTGCTGGGTTCAAGGTGCGTAATAGCTCAAGTGCTGGGGTGATACGCGTCGCAGGTAGGCCCGTTAGCTCAATCAGAGCTTTAATATTATTGCTGACCAAATACTCACTGGCAGTCAACAAAGCCTGTGCATCTTGTAAATACTCTGTGTTCTTATCCAGTTTAGACAGCTGTATCGCTAGGCATTCACTTAGATTACAAGCCCCAACGCCAAGCGGATCGCAAGATTGAATAATACGTAGAACCGCTAGTATCTCGTCGTACTCAACATGCTCATCCCATTGATAAAAACTTGCCATGGTCTCAAAGCTTTGGAGCAGGTCATCGATATCAAGGCGCACAAAGCCCATGTCGTCCATAGAATCAATTAAATACTGCGCAATCAAAGCATCAGTACTAGATAGGCGTTTGAAGTTGAGCTGCCAGCGTACATGATCTTGAATAGTGGCGTGTGTGCTGCCTTGATAACGATCCATCTCATCAAAGTCAGCTTGGCTTGTGCTCGACCCACTGGACGCGCCAGAGGCGTAATTGCCACTATCATAATTATCACTAGCAAAGCTGTCGTCGTTATCATCAAAGCTATCGTTACTTTGTCCAAAGTCATCAGCATTAGAGTCTTTAGACTCATCCTTATCTGATGTAAGGGAAGTCTGATTCCATGTCTCAAGTGACAAGGACTCGCTCAGCTCACCGTCTGTCATATCATCAAGACGCTCAAACTCCTCTTCTTCCTCTTCAATACGTTCAAGCAAAGGATTACTATCAAGCTTGATCTGCACCTCTTGTGCCAACTCAAGACTTGAGAGTTGAAGCAGTTTGATGGCCTGCTGCATTTGCGGTGTGAGCTTTTGCGAGGTGCCAAGGCTGGTTGCAAGTCCGAACGACATACTCATGAAAGGGTTATTACTCTCCAGTATAATTAGGTTGTTGGTAGTTGTGGCAACTATAAACTTAGCGCTATGAGTTCATGACGATAGCATTTTTTATCATAATTTTGCTATGATAATTTATCCGTAAGCTCAAAACAGCTGGTTATTAATATCTATACATAGCTCTAGTTTTGATATTATCGATACTGTCTGTTAAACCTTCAATAAAACCAAAAAACGAATGAATAGATGTTTTTTAACATCACTGAGTCCATTATGAATGATACTAGCTATACCGACCAAGAGCCAATTACGGTTGCCGCAGTACAGCTTAATAGTCAACAAGACATTGAGGTCAATCTTGCTGCTATAAAATCCGCTATCACTGATGCCAGCGAGCAAGGAGCAAGCCTAGTCGTCCTACCAGAGAATTGCTGTAGCATGGGTGCACAATCTGCCACCGCTAAGCGCTTCGATGAGATATCAATGACGCTAGCGGATTACGCCCGTGAACAGAATATCTATCTATTGGCAGGTACGCAACCTTGTTTTTATCGTCCTGATGGCAGGATCGTCCCCGATGGTCGCATGCGTCAAGTGAGTCAGCTGTTTGCGCCGGATGGGACACAAATTGCGCGCTATGATAAAATTCATCTGTTTACTGCGACGGTCGCTGACAAGCAGGGTAGCTACAATGAAGCGGCAACCTTTGAGCCGGGTACACAGACGGTGGTCGCCCCGATTACTATCAAAGATAGCATCTATCAATTAGGCATGATGGTGTGCTTTGACTTACGGTTTCCAGCATTAGCGCAGCGTTTGCGTCAAGCTGGCGCTGATATATTGAGCGCCCCTTCTGCCTTCACTTATATGACAGGACAAGCGCACTGGTCGCTATTGTTGCAAGCGCGCGCACTCGATAGCCAGTGTATGATAATAGGCGCCGCGCAAGGCGGTGAGCACTTCGGCAAAAATGGTAATAGTCGTCAGACATGGGGGCATAGTGCCATCACAGACTATAATGGCAAGGTGCTAAGCAGCTACGATCACAGTACATTTGATGACTCTGATAACGCTCACGACACCGATAACAAAAACTACGCACTAGTATTTGGTACTTTGAGCAAATCAACACAAGATAATGCTAGACAAAAAATGCCGATCTTTCAATGTCACCGTTTGGCGTAACTTTTAAGAGTGATAGTAGAAGTGCTATTAAAAAGCACTGTCATACTGTTACAAAGGTGGCTCATTGTCATTTCTTGTATGCGTCGCGCGTGGATGAGCGCGATCATAGACTTGAGTGAGCTTGGCAAAATCAACATGGGTATAGATTTGCGTGGTGCTGATATCACTATGCCCAAGCATCTCTTGCACAGCGCGCAGATCGCCACTCCCTGAGAGCATGTGCGAGGCAAAGCAATGGCGCAATAGATGCGGATACATATTTTGCGCAATGCCTGCGCGCTTGGCAGTAACTTTTAGACGCTGCTGGACGGCGCGCGTTGAGAGCCTAGTCCCAAGCTTCTCGCTAATAAACAAAGCGCTATCGACTTGCTCTACCCATAGATTACGATGCGGTAAGTAGCGCTTGATGGCGTCGCGCGCTTTCATCCCTATCGGTACGAGGCGGGTCTTATTGCCTTTACCTGTCACTCGTACCCGCAAATCAGATAGATCTATATCCGTTACATCGAGCGCGACTAACTCACCTACGCGCAGACCACTACTGTAGAGTAACTCAAACATCGCCTTGTCGCGTAGCCATAGTCGCGCCTGCTCTGGCGTATCAGGCGCAGGCTGATCCAGCAGTTGCGTCAGCATATCGATATCAGCGATGGACGGCAATGGACGTGGACTACGTTTGAGCTGATAACCCGTCGTTGGATTGATACGCGCAAGCTCCTGTTCGATAAGCCAGCCATAAAAATGCCGAATTGCTGACAGCTCTTGCTGTACACTAGCAAGCGCCAGATTGTCCTCATCGAGACGCTGAGAGATATGCTGAGCCAATTGACGCTTATCACAGCGCGTCCATGTCAAGCCTTTACCCCGCAAAAACAGCGCCAACTGATTGACCCCAGCGAAATAAGCCCTCAAAGTATGCTCTGAGTGATTGCGTACCTTGAGTATACCCAGCCAGCGATTAACAGGTATGAACAGCTCTTGTAGCTCGCCATCTAGCTCCAATGCGTCCGCTACATCTGTAGATATCCAAGGATGATTTGGCTCTTTATTGACAATAGACATCGCTTATTAACCGTTAGCTGTCAGGATTGGGCGTGATGCCCGCTTGCGCCATAAGGCCATCTGGGCTAAACACCCCTTCGTATACAAAGGCTGTCGGACCGGTCATCATCACAGAATAGCCTGGTTGCCATTTGATAATCATACTACCGCCATACAACTGAGCGCGCACATCCTCCCCTTCATCAAGCCAGCCCTCACGTACCCCTATCGCTACCGCTGCGCAAGCCCCTGTGCCGCACGCTTGTGTCTCGCCGACACCGCGCTCATAGACTCTCAGACGAATATGACGCTGATTCATGACTTGCATAAAGCCGACATTGACTCGCTCTGGAAAGGCTGGATGCGACTCTAAAGCCTTACCCAAGGTTTCGACATCCGCATCGAGGACGTCATCTACCTTTATCACCGCATGCGGATTGCCCATATTCGCGACATAAAGCTGAACGGGCGTACCCTCGACACTTAAATGATAGGCATTTTGAATCTTGGTTGTCGCTTTGGGGGTAAAGGGAATCTCGTCTGGCTCGAATTTGGGCTTACCCATATCGACCTCAACCCAGCCGTAACGATCTGTGGTCAAAGCGATAATACCGCTTGCGGTCTCAACGCGCAGGCGCTGCTTAAAGGACAGTTTGCGCGCTTGTACGAAACGTGCAAAACAGCGCGCGCCATTGCCGCATTGCTCAACCTCTGTGCCATCGGTATTAAAAATGCGATAGCTAAAATCCACGTCAGGGCGCATCGGCGGCTCAACGACTAGCAACTGATCAAAGCCTATTCCTAGGTGGCGATCGCCCAACAACTGTACCAAATCTTTGGTCAAGTCCAAGCGCTGCGTCACCAAATCGATGACCATAAAATCATTGCCCAGCCCATGCATCTTTGTAAATTCTATTAGCATATCCCTGTGTCCTACTCTATTATTATATGTCAGTTATATTAGCATGCTACCTTACACAATGATAACTATCAGCGTGTGCTAATGCTTGCTTACGGTAATAAAACGCTGACCATAAAAAACCCACTGTCATTATGACAATGGGTCTCATCTCAACCAGTGCTCGCTTACGCTTTTGTAGTCATTAGCTACTTATCCTGCCAGAGTATCTCATCACGGTATAAGTCCTCAAGCGTTTCGCGCTTACGTATGAGTTGATGCTGGTGACCTGCAACCATGACCTCGCAGGCTCGCGCCCGCGAATTGTAATTACTACTCATGGTAAAGCCGTAGGCACCCGCGCCAGTGATCACCAAGGTATCGCCTACTGCTAGCGTCAGCATACGATCCTTTGCCAAAAAGTCGCCCGTCTCGCAAATAGCACCTACGATATCCCAAGGCTTGGCATCAGTGCCAGTATCAGTATCTTGACTTGGCAAGGTCTTAGGAATGACAGCCATCTCAGCTTGATAGAGCGCAGGGCGAATCAAATCATTCATCGCTGCATCAACGATAGCGAAGTTTTTGTGTTCAGTTGGCTTGAGTACATCAACGCGTGTAAGCAGCACACCTGCATTGGCCACCATGCTCCGACCCGGCTCAAAGAACACCTTTAATCCAAGCGTTTTAAGTTTAGGCAACAAAGCTTGAGCAAAGTCAGCAATAGAGATGGGCGTCTCATCGATATAACGCACGCCCAAACCGCCGCCCAAGTCGATGTGTCGCAGCTCAATACCCTTATCACGTAACGCGCCAATTAGCTCAATCAGCTTATCTAATGCGGCAACGAAAGGATCAACCTCAGTCAACTGTGAGCCGATGTGACAGTCGATACCTGTGATATCGATGTGCGACATTGCAGCGGCTTGCTCATAGACCGCGACTGCCTTGTCATGAGCAACCCCAAACTTATTATCTTTGAGACCTGTTGAGATATAAGGGTGAGTATTAGCATCAACGTCTGGATTGACGCGTAGCGATACGGGGGCATGTTTGCCCAACTGCTGAGCGACGTCGTTAATCAGCGTCAGCTCGCTTACTGATTCTACATTGAAGCAGCTGATATTCTGATTTAGTGCAAATTCGATATCAGAGCGCGTTTTGCCCACGCCTGAGTACACGACGCGATCCGGTCTCCCGCCTGCCGCTAATACACGCATTAGCTCACCGCGCGAGACAATATCAAACCCTGCGCCTGCTTGCGCCAGTATTCCTAATACCGCAAGGTTGGAGTTGGCTTTTACTGCGTAGCAAATCTGATGATCGAGGCTAGCGAAGTTCTTACTATACTCATGATAGACGTTCAATATCGCCTGTTTTGAGTAGACGTAACACGGCGTGCCGTAGTGATCGACCACATCACTGATACTCACCTGCTCCATATGGAGCGCTCGGTCTTGATAATGCAACGTAGGCAAACGATCGCTCAAAGCAACAGGATCAATATACAAACCTTGCTCGGTTTGAGTGGTAACAGAATTAGGGGCGCAGGCTTGCAAGGTCGAATTACTCATAGCTGAATCTCAAAGGTAGGGCGTGTTTTTAATAGTGGCGCGTGTTGTTGTTAGGGCGTGTTTTTAAAGTTAGTAGTCGTTGGGATCGTCACTGACATCAGGCAGTATTTGCTTTTGCTCAATATAACGAGTTTTGTCATAGTCGCTATTATCTAGATTATCAAAAGCAGTGTCTTGCGGCTGGCTACCGCTATTTAGTACAGCAGATGAGGTCTCAATTGTGGTCTGATCGCTATTATCGACCAAATACAAAGCGCCTTTTTGCCCGCAGCCTGTCATGCCAATTAGGCTTGTGCTAGCAACTATCAACAAGCACGTTATATGATGAGTGCTACTAGATAGACGGCGAGCTGATCTTATATAGGATAAGCGAGAGAATATAGACATAAGGGTCATAACCTTGAGGCAAGTCTGCTAAAAAATATAAAAGAGTACGGCAAGTTTTTGCAATAGTATATACCGTCATCGAACGCTGCAATAATAGCATTATTCGATACGAGTGTCTGATATTGCTAATGACTGTTTGATAAATTTACTTACAACTAATATTTTAACGGCCTGTTTTTATGCACCGCTTACTACTCTTTATATTCAGTGAACATCTGTATTGACACCTTGCTACTCATTACCCCTAAACCTTATAGTTGTCGTGGTATAGAGTCCAAAATATGTTACATTATTAACAAGGCCTATTTAGTTTAATCGAGTAGCTAGTACGCTGTTTGATAAATTATAAGCAAATAAAACCCCACTGCGGCGAATATTTAGCTGCCCGATACCCCTACTGACGATCATCTAAGGATAGAGCATGAGCGATAGCGCAACCACCCAAACCCGCAATGAGCAACAATCTGACACCTCACAATTAACCAATCCTACTTTAGTCTTAAACTGTGGCTCATCATCCATCAAGTACGCTCTTATCAGTGAAGATGCGTCAACGCGTATTACAGGTCTCGCCGAAAACTTAGGACTCGATACCGCCCGCATCAAGCATACCTCATTGAGCGGTGAAAAATTAGAGATTAGCATTCCAGGTGGTCGTCATAAGCTTGCACTACAAAAAATCCTTGAGCTACTTGAGCAATATCATTTTGTCGCCGTCGGTCATCGCGGCGTCCATGGTGGCCGTGAATACTCAGAAGCGGTGCAAGTGACCGATCATGTGTTATCTGAGGTCAAGCGCCTCAAGTCACTAGCTCCGCTACACAATCCCGCCAACGCCCTAGGGATTGAGGCGGTACAAGCCATTTATCCTAATATCCCGCAAGTGGTCGTCTTTGACACCGCCTTTCACCAAACCATGCCAGCGGTTGCCTATCGCTATCCGATTCCAAAAGCACTTTACGAGGATCATAAGATTCGTCGTTATGGCTTTCATGGTACTTCGCACGCTTATGTCTCAGAGCGCGCTAGTCAGATTACCAAAGCGGACGGTCCTCATGGCTGGTTAACTGCGCATTTGGGTAATGGTTGTTCAGCGGCTGCCGTTTATGATGGCAAGAGCTTGGATACGAGTATGGGTCTGACCCCGCTTGAGGGTCTGATGATGGGTACACGTAGTGGTGACGTCGATCCAAGTCTGCACATTCATCTTAAACGCCAGCTCGATATGAGCCTTGAGGATATCGATAAGATGCTTAATGGCGACAGTGGTCTGCTGGGTATCTCAGGTTTATCTAACGACATGCGTACGGTTGAAGAAGCCGCTAATGAAGGGCACAAAGATGCCGAGCTTGCCATTGAGATGTTTGCCTATCGCGCGGGTAAATACTTGGCAGCTCTAAGCTGTGCGTTGCCTGAATTTACAGGCATTATCTTTACCGGCGGTATCGGTGAGAACTCAGCATCGACTCGTGCCCGTATCCTAAATGTTATGCGTCACTTTGGTATCTCGTTTGACGCTGATAAAAACAAAACCTTGGTTGGCGGAGCGGAGAATAGTTTTCATAGCGAAGAGAGCAGTATTGAGCTGTGGGTTATCCCAACCGATGAAGAGCTGCGTATCGCAACCGAGACACGTCAGACTTTGGGTTTGAATTAGACGTATGTATCGGCACATTCATTTATTAAAAATACAATAAAAAGTAGGAGACGCTATGCAAACTATTTTATTAGTTCCTATCAGCCGAGGTATCGGTGTGACGTCAGCGGCGCTAGGTCTGATTCGGGCGCTCGATTATAACGGTATTAAAGCGGGCTTTATGAAGCCGTTTTTGCAAGATGATACTCTAGATAAACAAAAGAGCTTAGATAGCTCAAGTGCACTTGCTATGCACGCCTTTGGTCTCAAAGCGCCCAAATCTATTGGGCGTCAGCGCGCTTTACGCATGATCGGTGATGGCAATATCGATGAGCTCATGGAAGAGGTGATTGGCAGCTTTCATAGTATCGGTGATGATCAAGATGTCGTCATCTGTGAAGGTCTAGTCTCAACGACAGAGGCCTCTTATGCCTCCCAAGTCAACCGCGCTATTGCTCATGCTTTGGACGCCAAAATTATCTTTGTCAGCGACGCTGATATCAACAATCCTGCGCATTTGGCTGACAAGCTCGACGTCCATGCACGTGAGTTCGGCGGTATCGCAAGCGCGCGCACCCTTGGCTGTATTTTGATGCGCGTTGATGTGCCGAACACCTATGACAACCAACCTGTGGCGCCAGGCGAAGCGGTGTTTGAGCTTGATCAAAGCTACATTCAAGAAGTACAGCGCTTATCGCCGCATTTCGATAGTGAGCAGTTTCGCTTGATTGGAGTGGTACCTTTTAGCGATACGTTGTCCGTACCGCGTACTTGGGATATCGCCGCCGAGCTTGATGCTACTTGGCTCAATGTTGGCGACGCCAAAACCCGCCGCATCAATAACATCAGCCTAACCGCGCGCTCTATTGCCCGCGTTGATGAGATCTTCAAGCGCGGTACACTGATCGTCGTCCCAGGCGACCGTGATGATTTGCTCCTTGCCGCAGGGCTGGCCTGCATCAATGGCGTACCCTTAGCAGGTCTAGTGCTCACGGGCGGGGTCACACCGAACGAGACCGTCGCCGCATTGTGGGTCTCAGCGCTAAAGACGGGCATCCCTGTAATGAGCGTTGAAACTGATAGCTTTGAGACGGTACAAAAACTCTTGCACATGAGTGCTGAGATTCCAAGTGATGATACTGAGCGCGCCACCGATGTCACGCGTTATGTCGCCGCGCACTTAGATTTGGCTTGGATAAAAGAGCAATTTAGCGGTGATCATAAGCCGCGACTATCTCCTGCCGCCTTCCGTCATCAAGTGGTCAAGCAGGCGCAGCAAGCCAAAAAACGTATCGTACTGCCAGAAGGTTCTGAGCCGCGTACCGTTGAAGCCGCTTGTATCTGTCAAAGCCGCGGTATCGCCAATTGTGTGCTATTAGCAACGCGTAGTGATGTTGAATTAGTTGCCAAAAATCGCAACTTGACCTTGCCTGAAGGGCTTGAGATTTTGGATCCTGCTTCGCTAGACATGGATAAATATGTCGCTGCTATCGTTGAGCGCCGTAAGGGCAAAACCACGACTGATATTGCGGCTGAATATCTGCAAGATACCGTCTATCTAGGCACGATTATGCTACAGTTAGACGAAGTGGATGGCTTAGTCTCCGGCGCTATCCATACCACTGCCAATACCGTACGCCCAGCGTTTCAGCTGATTAAGACTGCACCGCAGTATTCGTTAGTGTCATCGGTATTCTTTATGCTATTGCCAGAGCAAGTCGTCGTCTATGGCGATTGTGCTATTAATCCTGACCCAACCGCAGAGGAGCTGGCTGAAATTGCGATTCAATCAGCGCAGTCTGCTGCCGCCTTTGGTATCGATCCCAAAGTGGCAATGATCAGCTACTCTACGGGTTCATCAGGTACTGGCGTTGACGTCGAAAAAGTTACGCGTGCCACGCAAATCGTCCGTGAGCGTGCGCCAGATCTAGCCGTAGATGGTCCGCTACAGTATGACGCCGCCTCGGTTATGAGCGTCGGCAAACAAAAAGCGCCTGATTCAAAAGTCGCCGGTCAAGCCAATGTCTTTATCTTCCCCGATCTCAATACGGGTAACACCACTTACAAAGCGGTACAGCGCAGTGCTAATGTCATCAGTGTGGGTCCAATGCTACAAGGTTTGAACAAGCCGGTTAATGATTTATCACGTGGTGCGCTGGTTGATGACATTGTCTATACCATCGCTTTGACGGCTATCCAAGCTCATAGTGATTTGATTTAAGTTAGGGTTTACTCGTTAATTATAAAAAACGCTCATCATAAAGTTATGGTGAGCGGTTTTTTTAGCTACAAATTTAGCTCTTAGCGCTATTGACGTTATAATGATGACATGACTCAAAGTCCCTTCTCCTCTCATGCTATCAAACCTGCTATTCGCGTCTATCTTGGCGGTTCATTTGATCCTGTCCATCTTGGTCATGTACAGATGGCGATGACGGTTTATGAGCGCTTATTACCCTTTGCAAGCGAACAAAATCGCAAGCTGCATCTATCGTTACTCCCTAATGCACGCTCACCTTTTAAGACCCATAGCACAAACCCTAAACATCGATTGGCTATGCTAAAGCTCGCGGTACAAGATACACCGCTACACATCGATGAGCTAGAACTATGGCAAACGCCGCCCGTCTATACTATCGATAGCGTGCGTACATTACATGCTCACTATCCCAACGATAGCTTGATATTTATCATGGGTATGGACAGCGCGAGTAGTTTGGATCGATGGAGGGATGGTTTAGAGCTGACTGATTATGTCAACTTATGGATATTTGACCGTGTGGATATCAGCACAGAACCTGTAGATGTCAAAGTAATAAGCCAGCCAGATGCTGTGAAGCGACTGCCTATAGAACTACAAGCGCAGACGACTGATTCTGTTATAAATATACTTAAACCCTTGAAAACCAATGACCAAGGTCACATTTATATAGACCGGCGAGCTATAGCATCAGTATCGAGTACGCAAATACGCCAGTTGCTAGCTGCACCTAAGCGCGACCCTTCGGTTAAGTCGCAGATGTCAGTCACCTCTGTCACGCCAATAAATGATATCATAGGTTCTATTTCCCCCAATCTACT
Source organism: Psychrobacter sp. DM4 (assembly GCF_051307035.1). Classification (GTDB taxonomy): domain Bacteria; phylum Pseudomonadota; class Gammaproteobacteria; order Pseudomonadales; family Moraxellaceae; genus Psychrobacter. Next base: position 283,988 of record NZ_CP195536.1, on the reverse strand, counting down.
CGATAAATGGCTAAATCCTGCGGTTTATCACTATATAATGACCCATCAGCTATATTCTAGGGCTTAATTCCGTTAAAATTGCGTTATACCTTTTGTTGCTTTTTACCCTTTAATGAACACCGCGCTTTTTATCTAACTGCCTGTAGTTCATGACCCTATTTATTTTTACCTATTGTAGTAATGATTTAAGAGACCACTATTTATGACTAACACCATGACTGATGAGCGTTTAAAAGAATGTTTAGACCTCGTTACCACCGCTTTAGAAGATATGAAAGCCAAGAACATTACTGTACTTAATGTCGAGGACTTAACCGATGTTATGGAACGTATGGTGATTGCTGATGGCACCTCAAAACGTCACGTGCGCGCGCTTGCTGACAGCCTTGGCGCTGAAGCCAAAAAAGCGGGCTTTATGCCGCTTGGCCGTGAAGGCGGCCACGATTCTGACTGGACCTTGATCGATTTGGGCGCGGTCGTCGTGCATATGATGATGCCGCAGGCTCGCGAGTTTTATGATCTTGAAGGTCTGTGGTCATCGTCTGAGAGCTTGGCAGAATTAGTTGCTATTCCGCGTGAAAAGAAAGCGGGTCGCCGTAGCTAAAATCGTTATAGCTTTGAGCACTACTGAAAGACCGGATAACGTATCTGGTCTTTTTTATGCGCGGCTATAACGCGTTCACCTGAATATAAATATGCTGAAAGCGCACTATGATTGCGCTAAGATAACGCTACCACTAAATCATATTGGTTTGCCATTTAGGACACATAATGAGCATAGAATCAGCTGAAAGTTTACTACAAAGTCAAATCGGAACAGGCTTTAATCACCCTCTGCCGCTACACATTGCCACCCTAACCTGTGTGCGCGCAGGCAAAGCCATGCCATTCGCGCGCGAGGCGATGAGTGCCATTGATAAAGCCCCTATCAAAGCGCCAGTCGCCGTTAACTTTATGGGTCTGAGCACGGATGAGCAAGCGGATCGTAAGCATCATGGTGGTCCATTAAAAGCAGTACATCAGATGCCAATCGCTACTTACGGACTTATCAATGCAGAGTTTAATCTAAAAGTACGCATTGGTACGCTAGGCGAAAACTTGATTACCGAGTCTGTTAACGATTTGCCCGATATGGACGAGTCTACGGTTTGTATTGGTGACGTATTTCAGTACGGTGATGAGTACGTTAATGGCGCTGATAGTGTGCAGTTACGTGTCGTACAACCGCGCCGTCCCTGCTATAAAATTAATGACCAAATCGGTCAATTTACTAAAGTGCCAAACATCGCAGCTTGGGTCAGTAAACAAGGTATCGCGGGTTGGTACTTCCAAGTTGTACGTGATGGCATAATTGATGTGGATTTGCCCGTTTATCTAATAGAACGTCCCTACCCGTTTGCGACGCTTGAGACACTGTGGCAACTGTCGAATTCAAAAGAGAAGTATGCTGCTGAGGATATTGAGCCGTGGCTCGCGATTGAGTGTTTGGAGGAGAGTTGGAAGGTGGTGCTGCGGAAGAAGGTTCGAAAGGGTTAGGAAGGTTCAACTTATTAGGCTAATCATATTGTTAGGGATAAGGATATATAGACTAAATGCCGTTTTCATGTATGAAAGATAGCCAAGAAATCTTTAGTTTCTCTTTTTCTACAGATGAATGGCATGATTTGAAGAAGAATTATAAGCAGATGGATATCTCTATGTCTTGCTGTGAATCTCAAGCATTACCTAAAACCAGTCATTACGGCACTCAGTTTTTTGCTCATAAGAAACGTGGTGATTGTCCTGTTACCGACGAGTCTAGCGAGCATATGTATGCTAAGTACTTATGTGCCCGAGCAGCCTTAGAAGTTGGATGGCAAGTTGAATTTGAAAGGCGATCAGATGATAAGAAACCGAATGTCTGGATTTCTGATTTAATAATTTACAACGATAAAGCTGCCATCCCTGTAGAAATACAGTGGTCATCCCAAACATTTAGTAGAACTAGAGAAAGACATGCAAAGTATCATTCTAGGCTATTTAAATCTTTACCTATAAGAGCAGTATGGCTTCAAAATGTTGGAAAAAGAAAACTAAAAATTTTAGAGTTTCAACAGAAGAGATGGTTACCTCTTTTTGATTTACAGCTGATGAACTCGGCTCCTCTGCACGATAGAGTGACAAAAGAGTTTATAGTTTCAGGTATCAAGCCTTTATCAATGTTGTTGAGTCCTAGAACTATACTTTGGCAAGCGCTTAAAGGTTCAAATTCTAACAATGATGATGTACTGACTTTTGAGCTAACAGATTTTATCAAACACTTACTAGCTGGTGATATCCAGTGGTTTCCAAGTAGAAAATTACCTATATTTGCCTATCCTAATATTGGCTCTACCAAATGTCCAAAGTGTAGGAAATTAACTAATTTGATTCAAGGTATAGATTTTTATTTGCCGAACGTGCATGACTCTTCGTCTTGCTTGTTAAATAGTTTACCTCTATCAAAGCTCGCTAACTTTGAGTATCAAAGTATTATAGAGCAATTAAATAGTTATCAATGGCAGGCTAAACTTGGTCATGGCGAGATATTCCTATCAGAAAAAAACGACTTTCTATTAAACCATTGCCGTTACTGTGAATCAGAAATAAGTATATATATTAGTGAAAAATTAGCTTCCTCAAGACGTAGACATAGTGTTGACAAAAACTTTTATATCAAACTTTATAAAGAGGACAGATTGTTGAATCATGTTATTAGAGACTCATTAAAGCTAGTTCACGGGTGGTACTTTATAAAATAGTATAATCAAAATTAATTGAGTAACTACTCATTGATATAATATCTGCAGTAATAAATCATCATTGTTTTTATCACTTCCCACACAGAGCAATCCATGGCAAAAAACATTACCGCTTTAGCACTAGCTTCTCTATTAACGCTACCTTTAATAGGCTGTGTCACCACTTTCAAGTCCCAAATAGCCAACCCTGAGTCTTTCACAATCGATAGCGAGACCTATCAAGCAACAGGTAAAAGCCAACGTATCAAGTCCATCGTATTGCACTATACCGTCAGCGATAACGAGCGTTCAATCCAGCTATTGACCAAAGGCAAGGTTAGCTCACACTATCTGATCATGGATAATGACGATGACAAAATCTATAGCTTAGTTCCTGAAAATCAGCGCGCTTGGCATGCAGGTGATGGCAGCTTTGCAGGACGGACGATACTAAACGATACGTCTATCGGCATTGAGATCGTCAATATAGGTATTCAACCTCAGTATCTAAGTGCGCTGAAAGATGACGAGTTAGACTATCATCCGTATGAGCACTACGCCCTATTTGATGAATTGCAGATCAAAAAAGTTGCGCAACTCGTGCAAGACATCGCCAAACGCTATGATATCTCACCAAAGAATATCATTGGTCACTCTGACCTAGCCCCTTCACGAAAGATTGATCCTGGTGCGAAGTTTCCTTGGCAACGTCTGTATAAAGAGTATGGCATTGGCGCGTGGTATGACGAAGGCGATAAACGCTACTTTACTAAAGAAGTTGAGTTTACAACGCCAACGATACTTGAGATCAAGCAAGCCTTTCGCGACTATGGGTATCAGATCAACGATAGCGATGAATGGGACAAAGCCAGTCGCGATGTCATCTATGCCTTTCAGTTACACTTTCGACCACAGCAACCAACGGGCAAGATGGATATAGAGACCTATGCTATTTTAAAAGCCTTGAATAAGAAGTATGCTGGTCGTGATGACTTCTACTAAAATTAGGCATTAGCCCTTAACCATCAATAATCTATCCATAACAATAATGAAAAAGGAAATGCTATGAGCACCCTATTTAGCGTGAATTTGAATAAACTGGCATTAATCAGAAACTCTCGCGGCACCGATTATCCCAATCTGCTGTACTTTGTGAAAAAGCTGATTGATCTAGGGGTCAAAGGTTTTACTGTGCATCCAAGACCTGATGAGCGTCATATCAGATACCAAGATGTCTATGATATCAGTGAGTTTCTAAAAGATTATAAAAACATCGAATTCAATATCGAAGGCAATCCGAATGAGCAATTTTTATCGCTAATTCGTGAGGTCAAACCGCATCAATGTACCCTCGTGCCAGACAGCGAAGATCAACTGACCTCAGATCATGGTTTCGACATTATCAAGCATAAAGATATGTTGTCAGAACTCAGTCATGAGCTACAAGCCTTTGGTACGCGCTGCGCAGTATTTATCGATCCTGATATCGAGCAGATTCAAGCCGTTATCGATAGCGATGTGCAAACGATCGAGATGTATACCGAGGAATGGGCGCGCACCTATGATAGTAGTGATGACAGTAGTGATGACAGTGCCAACAACGATGGCAAGGGTAATTTCGATGAGGTCAAACAACGCTTTAGCGATTGCATCAACCTCGCCAGTGAAAACGGTATACGCGTCAATGCGGGTCATGATTTGAACTTGGACAATTTAGACGATTTACTCAGTCTTGGTGACGTCGCGGAAGTGTCAATTGGTCACGCCTTCACCATCGAGTCGCTTGAGCAAGGGATTGATAATGTGGTGCGTCAGTATTTGAAGATTTGTGGTTAAGCGATTTCCTTGACTGTTTTTATGCACAAGGTATCTATTATGACGCTACGCATCCATGCCTTATTCCATACCGATTACGAAGACCTTAGCTTTATCAAGCAGTGGGCAATTAGTCAAAATCATAGCATGAGCTACGCCCTGCCTCACAATAATGACGTATTGCCAACACACGACCGTTTTGATTAGACAAGCTATTGATGCTGGAAAAACGGTGATCGGCGTTTGCTTAGGAGCGCAGCTTATCGCGCATTGTTTGGGCGCTACCGTCCAGCCAGCTAACGTAAAAGAGGTCGGTTGGTTGCCGATTCGCTTGACGGCAAAAGGATAATCACATCCTTTATTATAAGATTTACCTAAGCAAGCTTTTACGGTAGTTCATTGGCACGGTGATGGTTTTGACTGTCCACAAGGCGCAACTACTATTGCCACTTCGGAAGCATGGGCAAATCAAGGCTTTATCTATCAAACACCACAGCATAAACAGCGTGGCACTTGGGTACTCGCTTGGCAATGTCACTTTGAAGCCACCAAAAAGAGCTTACCTAAAATGGTCTCCAATGGTAATGCGGCTATTCAAAGTGGACTGAAACACTATCCCGAAACGGTACAAGCACCGGATGAGATATTAGCGCTAGGCGATAAATATATCGAAGAAAATAACGCCAGACTTGCCACTATGTTTAATCGAATAGCATCGTCAGCAAATAAATAGTATAAGGAGTCAGTCATGAGTCATTCACAGCAAGATGAACAACAAAAACTTGAAGAGTATCTAGAAGCCAAAGCTAAAGAAGAGCAGGAAAATCAGCAACAACAAGAAGGTGAATCGCTGTCTGAATATGAGGCTTGTGTGCTTAGGGAGAGTGCTCGGGTAAAGGAGTTGATGGCTGAGGCGAAGAAGGGTTTGGAGGATGAATAATTGGAAGAAAATACTGAAATAAAACAACGTAAATTCTTTTATTGACCTGCGTTGAGTCAGAAGTAAGCGTCAACTATACTAGTCTAGAGGCATCATAGGTTTCAAAATCTTCATAGTAGAGAGGATCAAAAAGGGATATAGTTTCAATCTCATCAACTCTAATAAGCATCTTCAAGTCATCAATTTTTTCAGAGTTTACTTTATCATTATCATCTAAAAATTTGTTTTTTTCGTACATAGGCATGTAATTGCAATTAGTGATCAATGTAAGTAAATCTTTATCTCTATATCCACTTAAAAATGGAATAATCATTATATTTTCTAAATCAACATTATTAAATTGTTCGCTTACTACAAAACCAATGTATACCTTTCGAGATTTTAGAGAAACCTTGACAAAAGAGTCTTTCTGCATAGCGTGGATAACTATATTTAGAACACCATCTAGGCCCATAAGTGATTTATAATCATCTTCTGAATTATTGGGCCCCTTTTGTCCCTCACAAACGATCCATGCAAAAAAAGCGACTATCAATGCATGAAAATAAATAGGATGTTCATTAAAAAGTTTGATACTAAATATCTTTTCGTTTGACCATGCTAGAGTGCTGAAAGCAGAGTGAAAAACACATAATGAAATAGTTTCTATAATCCAATTTATTATCCACGAGACTAGGTAACCGAAAAAATAGATGCACATCCCACCTATAATAACGCTTACGCCATTAGAAGCTAAATAAACATATGCTTCCCACCCAGCACTGCGTCTAAGTACGTTTTTTTTAGTAGGCTTAGACGACGCCTCCATATATCCTAAAATTAAAATATATACTACTGCTAATAGGCCCATAGTACACTAACCAGCTTCACCCTCGGTTTCAGATAATTTTCTGGCTTCCATTCTTTTCAATGCTTGGATCTGCTTTGTCATTCCCTCTTGCACACTCTTGTTCTCATAGTTCACACGTAAGTTACCATATTCGTCAACGATAAGACGCTCATTCATATCTTTTTTACAACCTTTCGGGTTTGCAAATATATTAAGTGCTTTGTTTACAATGTTCATTGCCATAGTCCTTATACAAGCTAGAACTTGCTAATCCAGCAATTCTATAGGGTAATAAGTAGTTGCCTTGATTATTTATAATATACTAAACGCATAAAGTCAGCAATTACTTCTCATTATGCGAATGTTTCTTCTGTAATGGAAAACACGTTAATTGTTAAGAAAAATTTTTTCTGTCGTAATGGACAAAGTTCACGCTTGAAATAAAAAGGCGGGAAATGCTCCCAAATAAAAGCAAATTCCAAACACAAAAAAGGTGAGCCGAAGCCCACCTTTTTTATTATCTAAAACAACCAAATCAAACCAGTCTATCGCAACCAAGCACGAGCATTACGGAACATACGCATCCACGCACCGTCCTCATCCCACGCTTCTGGTTTCCAGCTTAAGCCAAACCAATCAAATCAGGCTGCTTATCCAACAAGCGCATAAGCGTAATCGTCGCCCCTGTTGGATTTCTAGTCCCTTGTTCCCAGTTCTGTAAAGTACGAGAGCTGATATTTAGCTTATCGGCAAACTGCTGTTGCGATAACCCTGTCTTAGTACGAATTAATTTAATATCGGGCATTTCATGACTAAACTGTCGGCTAGGTTGGGCGTCCCCTTTGGCAATTGCTAATGCTTGATTCAATGACGTTGATAGATCATCATAAAATTCATTACTCATGATTATATACCTCTTTGATTTGTTGAGTTAGTTTATACAAGCTAGATTTTTCTTGACTCGATAAACTGACCTTTTTATTTTTTGGATAGGCAAGCAACATAAAAAATATGCCGTGACTATCAACAAAATAATAGATGATACGTACGCCACCACTTTTACCTTGATTCAGCGCCCATCTAGTTTTTCTGACACCACCTGTACCTTGAATTAAAGCCCCTTGGTCTGGATTATTTATCAAATCCGCTTGCAGCTCTTTATAGTTATCATCATCCAACAATTTAAGCACTTGTTTGGTAAATAACGGGGTTTCTATAAAATGTAGCATCTATAATCCTTTATCGTTATTTCTCAAGTATATACGTCATTGACGTATATTTCCAATAGTATTTTTTAGCAAATTTCAAACCAACTATAAACAGTAGTCTTGAGGCGCGGTTTAGCACCGACTGTAGCGGTATCCTGCTGGTTTGGGCGAGTTGCGATGGGTAGGTTTTGGGGTGTCGACGCGGAGCAAGCGACGACCCAAACCGTAGCCAGCGCCTCGCCCAGACTGGCAGATACAAGCGAAAGGCGGGATTAGCTCCCCTATTTCTCAAAAACCCAAATCCCAAACACAAAAAAGGTGAGCCTAAGCCCACCTTCTTATTTTAAAAAACAGCTATCTAAAACTATACCTTAGAACAAATTACCTTATATCTTAACGCAACCAAGCCCGCGCATTACGGAACATACGCATCCACGCACCGTCCTCATCCCACGCTTCTGGTTTCCAGCTGTGGTTATAGGCTTTTAAGTTACGCTCAGGATGCGGCATCATGATAGTGACGCGACCATCAGTACTACACAGACCCGTGACACCGCCGAGCGAGCCGTTTGGATTGAGCGGATAAGTCTCAGTAGGATGACCTTGGCTATCGACATAACGCATCGCTAGCTGACCGTGTTTGGACATGCCATCGATTTCGGTCTCGTTAAGCGTGGCGTAGCCTTCCCCATGGGCGACAGCAATCGGTAAGATACTATCTTGCATGCCTTTGAATAGGATGGACTTGGTACGCTCGACTTTGACATTGACCGTACGCGCCTCAAAACGAGCCGATTGGTTGGCGATGAAGCGTGGGAAATTATCTGCACCTGGGATGAGGTCTTTTAACTGAGCCATCATCTGACAGCCATTACAGACGCCTAGTGAGAAGGTATCAGGACGGGCAAAGAAGCGCACAAACTGCATGCGTAACTCGTCATGGAACAGGATAGAGTTCGCCCAGCCAGAGCCTGCGCCCAATACATCACCATAACTAAAGCCACCACACGCGACCAGACCGTCGAAGTCACGTAGATTGATACGACCACTCAGTAGATCGCTCATGTGTACATCGACCGCTTCAAAACCCGCTTGGGTAAAGCCTGCTGCCATTTCTGTCTGACCGTTGACGCCTTGCTCGCGGAGGATGGCGACTCTTGGTTGGCTGTTATTAGCATCAGCACGGCTGCTTACATAAGGTGCTTCAACCTTTTGATTGAGATCAAAGTTTGGCGCAGCGATTAGGCCTTTGTGACTGTCATCACTGATTAGGTCATACTCTTGCTGTACGCACGCTGGATTATCACGGCGGCGCGCGATCTGATAGCTAACCTGCGTCCACGCTTGCTGTAACTCAGTACGGCTAAAGCGTAAGGTATCATCACCCATGTGCAAAGGCGTTTGGATAAGTAAGCTGTCTTCTTCAGAGCTTTGACCAACGAGACTCAGCATATCAGCAACGTTAAACTCTTCTGCCAATTGCATTAGAGCAGCGACGTTTTCTGGCAATACTTGGATAACTGCACCCAGCTCCTCACTGAACAGCTGACCGAGTAAGTTATCGTCATTTAATGAAAGCTTGATACCCTGACGGCTAGTGAACTGCATCTCTGCGATAGTTGCAAGCAGACCACCATCACCGATATCGTGATAAGCGCTGATGACGCCTTGCGCGTTACCCGCTTGGATAAAGTTAAAGAAGTCGATCAAGTCGCTTGGCTGTGCTAGATCTGGGCAATCGTTACTCAATTGGCTAAGCGTTTGCGCAAGGATTGAGCCGCCTAAACGCAATTTACCTTTAGACAAATCAATACGGTAGAACGCGCTATCGCCATTGATTAGCTCAGGCGTTAGCGTTTTTGCCACATCAACCACAGGAGCAAACGCGGTAATTACCAAGCTCATTGGTGACACGACTGATTTATCCGTATCACCTTCTTCACTGCTGTCTGTCCAGTTAGCACGCATCGATAGCGAGTCTTTACCGACTGGGATAGCGATACCGAGTGCTGGGCACAGCTCTTCACCGACGGCATGTACCGCATCGAATAGTGCCGCATCTTCTGCATCATCACCGCATGCTGCCATCCAGTTCGCTGACATCGTGATATCAGACAACTGAGCAATACGCGCGCCAGCGATGTTGGTAATTGCTTCACCCACTGCTAAACGCGCAGAAGCTTTTGGACTGATAAGCGCCACTGGTGTACGCTCACCGATACTCATGGCCTCGCCGCTCATCACCTGACCATCAAGCGCGATCAATCCTGACGCTGTCACCGCGCAATCTGCCACGGGCACTTGATAGCGACCCACATACTGATCACGCACGACCATGCCCGTGATAGAGCGATCACCAATGCTAATCAAAAATGACTTACTAGCGACGGTTGGGTGACGCAGCACATCAGTAATAGACTCAGCTAAATTCACATCACCAAGCTCTAATGCTGGTGACGTGCTCTCGGTACGCTCAAAGCTACGCTTCATCTTTGGCGTGCCACCGAGCAATACTTGCATCGGCATATCGACAGGTTGCTCATCTAGCAGCGAATCGTTAACCACCAATTGACGCACATCCGTAGCTGTACCCAAGATGGCATACGGGCAGCGCTCACGCGCACAGATTGCGTCGAATTGGGCTTCGCTTTCTGGACGAATCGCGAGGACATAACGCTCTTGTGCTTCGTTTGACCAGATGGCCATTGGCGACATGCCAGCTTCTAACGACGGAATTTTACGCAGGTTGAGTATCGCGCCCATTTCGTGGTCATTGACCAGTTCAGGCATTGCATTAGAGATACCACCAGCGCCCACATCATGTAATGACACGATAGGGTTGCCGTCTTTGCCATTATTGCTCGCATCGACATCACTACCCGACTCTTCATTACCAGCTAAGGCCCAGCAGCGATCGAGGACTTCTTGGCAACGACGCTCCATCTCAGCATTGTCACGCTGAACTGAGGCAAAATCTAAGCCTTCATCAAGTGAGCCGCTATCGACTGAAGACGCCGCACCGCCGCCAAGACCGATTTGCATCGCAGGGCCACCAAGGACGATCAGTAAATCACCCTGGCGAATGGGATTTTTTTCAATGAGATTGCGTTTGATATTGCCGTACCCCCCTGCCAGCATGATGGGCTTATGATAGCCGCGCATCTCGCTGCCGTCTTTTGCCGCTGAGGTATCCAATTGGAAACTACGGAAATAACCGCATAAGTTTGGACGCCCAAACTCGTTAGAGAAGTTAGCTGAACCGAGTGGTGCTTGTGTCATAATCTCAAGGCTCGTTGCCATACGATCGGGCGTGCCATAAGCCTGAGTACTTAGCTGACCTGACTGCTCCCATTTCTCAGCGAGCTCTGGGATATGCAAGTGTGATACGTGAAAGCCCGTCAAGCCAGCTTTTGGCTTACCGCCACGACCAGTCGCGCCTTCATCACGAATTTCACCACCAGCACCTGTCGCTGCACCCGCATAAGGAGCAATCGCGGTTGGATGGTTATGGGTTTCGACCTTCATTAAGATATCGATAGCTTCTTGATGGAAGCCATACGGATGCGCTGAATTAGGATCTTGAGGATCGGTAGGAATCGGGTAAAAACGCATCCCTTCTGCCCCAGCCATCACTGCGGCGTTGTCTTTATAAGCCGACAAGATACCTTGTGGATTCGACTGATAAGTATTCTTAATCATTTGGAACAGTGATTTCGGCTGTACTGCGCCATCGACTGTCCATTGGGCATTAAATATCTTATGACGGCAATGCTCTGAGTTCGCCTGTGCAAACATCATCAGCTCAACGTCAGTTGGATTGCGCTTAAGCTCATTGACATACGCATTCATCAGATAATCAATGTCTTCACTTGATAACGCAAAACCAAATGTCGTATTGGCAGATTCTAGCGCCGACTGACCTTGTCCGATCACATCGATATGATTGAGCGATGCTGGCGGTTCGTCATCAAATAGCTTGCTCACTTCACTCAAATCATAAACCAAGCTTTGCGTCATGCGATCAAACAATAATTGCTCAGCGTCTACTGGTAGTTTTTCGCCTGCTTCACCCTCAATTGTTAATGTATAAACGATAACGCGCTCAACGCGGTGAATCTCAAGCTCACAATTATTAAAGATATCGGTCGCTTTACTCGCCCATGGCGAAATCGTGCCAAAACGTGGACCAACGATGACTTGAATTTGCTTATCTTTAGTAGTAGCGAGGGACGTCTCGTTTTTTGCACCCAGTAGATCTAGCGCTTTTTTACGCTCATCAGCGTTTAGATCACGCGATAGCACGTATACTTGTTGCGTATTTATTTGAGTAACATGTAGCTCAGTCTTTTGTGCAAATTGGGTGATGAGTTGCTGGGTTTGAAAGTCGGTCAAGAATGGCTGTCCGGCGATAGTCATCATAAAGGCAGGTTTCCTAAAATATAGGCCATAGCAGACGCGCTGCTATACAAAGTAGAGGGTCTGCGCATTATAACAAGAAGACCCGTAATAATCAGGTAAAAGCCGTATAATTTGATAATCATCAAGCTTGTCATATTTTTACCTAACCGTTATATAGCTTACAAACGCTCACATCGTATTACTGGCAGCCTATATAACTTTAGCCACCATTATCGTTATGCTACAGGCAGTTAAATGAAAAGATAAAACTAACACTAAAATAAACAATATAAAAAGGATGTTTTATGAGTAAGCAAGAGAATATCGATAAAGTACAAGATGTTATTAAAGACGTTAAGTTTGCCATGATGAGTACTATAAACAGCAAGGGCGATGTCCATGCTTGGCCGATGACCACTAGCGAAAGCAGTATCGGTGGCAAAGAGATCTGGTTCATTGGGGATAAGTCCTCAGATGTAGTCAAAGACATCCAAGACAATCCAAAAATTGGATTATCCTATGCTACTCAAGACGAAAAAAACTATGTCTCAGTTAGCGCCAACGCTGAATTGCCAACGGACAAAGCTAAGCTAGAAGAGCTTTGGTCACCTGTTTATAATGCGTGGTTTGAACACGGTAAAGAAGATGAAAACGTGCAATTGATCAAAGTTGTACCGCATGGCGTTGAGTGCTGGATAAGCGGTAGCTCTACTGTGAATATGTTTAAGATGGTATCTGCTGCCTTACAAGATGGTAAAACTGCTGAAGATATGGGTGAGCAATTTAATATCTCGTTATAAATAAAGAGTTCTAAATTCATTTTAAACGTCAATAAGAGAGCTCTTATTGACGTTTTTTTATGTTTAAAATATTCCATATGAGATATAGAGTTTACAAATCTTCATAGCGTATTACACACTAGCTGTAGCGTTGTATTCGCCTATTTCGCTATATTCATGGTTAGTAGCTGTTTCAATATCGGGAGATATCTTCTAAAAGATATCGCTATATCAATAAATAATCATATAAATTAAAAGGAATTCTATTATGAGTAAACAAGAGCAGATGGATAAAATTCAGGTCATGGTAAATGACATTAAATATACGATGATGACCACGCGTACTCATGAGGATCATCTGCATTCTTGCCCGATGAATACGACTGAGACAAGCATTGGTGCCAAAGAAATTTGGTTCATCGGCCATAAGCCGTCTGAGACGATTGCTAACATCGAAAAAAATCCACAGGTGAATTTGGCTTATGTTAGTCAGGACGACAAAAACTACCTGTCTATTACAGGTAAGGCAGAACTGGTCGAAGATAGAGAAAAGCTTGAGGAGCTGTGGTCAGTCATGTACAACGCCTACTTCAAAAAGGGCATTGATGATTCAGAGGTTCAGCTAATCAAAGTCGTCCCGCATGGCGCTGAATATTGGGCCAATGGTAATGCTATCGCTAGCGCTGCTAAAATGGCAGCCGCAGCAGTAACAGATACGGCTATTGAAAAAAGCTTAGGTGAAAATTTCTCAATAGAACTATAGTACTTTGAGAGCTAAATACCATCAATAAAAAGCCAGTGGCAATATGCGACTGGCTTTTTATTGATGGTAACTTTAGATATCTTTTTGAATCTTACCCGCTCTGCTTCAAATAAGGCCAAGCGGCTTTGAGGTAAATCATCATCGACCACAAGGTCAGTACCACGGCTGCCATCATCAGTACATAACCGATGGTTTCAAGTGACTCCCAGTTCAGCAGCAATACCGTAATCGCGACCATTTGGAATGTCGTTTTTAGTTTGCCGACATAAGAGACGGCAACGCTGGTGCTGTTACCTAGCTCCGCCATCCACTCACGCAATGCCGATACCGCAATCTCACGCGAGATAATGACAATAGCGGCTATCGCCATGATAATGTTGGGATGCCATTGCACCAATATTATAAGTGCTGCCGCAACCATGAGCTTATCAGCGACGGGATCCAAAAAACGCCCAAAAGCGGACATAACATTGAGCTTACGCGCAAAGTAGCCATCGAGCCAATCGGTAATCGCCGCGATAATAAAGACACCTGTCAATAGCAGATGCCGTAGCAGACTATCACTAAACTCACTCATGCCAACGCGCGCGATAACATTGTCCGAAATCGCAGGCATACCTATGCCCATCGCAGGCGGCCAGTAGGCAATCGTAACAAAAAGCGGAATCATCACAATCCGTGCCATAGTGAGGTTGTTTGGTAGATTAAAGATACTTTTATGGTCTTGCGGCGTTGGCGTCTGCAATGGTGTGCTCTCGGTCATAGTAAATATCAATGTCGTAATGGCTGCTAGCTTATCATTTTTCAGAGAGGTCGTCATGGTCTCTGTGCATACTTGCGACTACTGTAGCATAAGCGATAGTTGATCAACTTAAAGTATGTCGACATGTGACATTGTAGTAAAACTACTCTAAACGTAATCTGATGTAATGAAAAATAAACAAGTGATCAAATTTCTATTACAATCAACAGATAACTCGGTATGCCTCCAGTGGGTCTGCTAGCTCTTACAGTAAATACGCTTTCCTCGGTCTATAGATCTCTGTCTGTAGGCTTTTTTTTGTTAGTTAATAAGTGCAATAAAAGCCCCGTAGTAGTCAATAAAATCAGTACGGCTCATAATCTGTTTATGGAACTCATCCTCATCATATTTATACACAGTAAAGCGCTGTAAATCATTATTATCGTAGCAGATGATTGACAAAGGTATGCCCGTTTTGTCATGTATCTCTATCTGCGGAAAAAACTCTGCTTTTAGATCGCAATCATCTAGATCTAAATTGGCAAGGGCGAGGTCCAATTCTATATACAACCATATCGGCTCGTAACTGGTAGGATGCGATATCAGCATCGTCCAAATGCCACCGCATTCAACGTAATAAAAATGTTTGGCGGTGTCATTAGACTGAAAAAAATAAAATAGATTGTTCTGATTTTTATTAATATTAGGATTATTAAAATCCTTGACCGTATGACTATTACGTTTGGCGCAGCCAGTTGAGGGAGTACCCGTCACTACTGATTCTATCTCTTCAAGAGAGTATCTATTTGTTTTACCATCATCGCTATAGGTACGCCACGTCATGTTTAACTCGATGTCTACTATCTTAAAACATGCAACGCCGTGCTCAGTTAATTTATCCTCTACATAATGAAACACCCAAACGTTAACGCCCATTTTTTTGCCTAAAGCAAATAAAGCTTTGTAATTGATATCATCGCGTCTGCCTACCGGTAAGTGCGGTTTGAATATCTTGGTATAAGGTTTCCAGTCCAGCTCTTTGGCCTTTTTGACCTCAATTAGACTTTTGATGCACTCGCCATCTAGACGGATGAGATCTATATCTTGAACCACAGGTTTGTTTTTAAACTTTTTGATTATACTGTCTTTGAAGGGTTGAAAAGAGCTGCTCATGTGACTGTTGACTGGTTTCATTTTCTTATCCTATGCCTATAGATTCAGACTGCTACGTAAGCTTCTAAAAATATAGCATAGTAATTTAATATTTATATACATTAGTTTATTAACATCAGTACCACCTGCGTATAAAAAAAGCTGCGATTAACGAGTCAATCACAGCTTTTTTAGAATTGGTACTCAATTAAAGCTGATACTCACTACTTAAGTATTGCCTCAATCGTCTGCTCTGCCATTTGATAAGCGCTCTCAATATTACCTTTATGGCACCAGTCCCCGCTCACTATCCATTGCTTATCTTTATCAACTAAAATACCAAGCCGCTGATCTTTGTCATCGATAATAGTCGCAGCATAGCGCCAGCGATGACAGTCAATTTGACTCGGTGCGGTATCGTCATTCCAATTGAGGGCTTGCTGCGCCGCTCTTAGTAGTTGCGATTTAATGGTATCGATATCCTCATCGACGTGCGTCTCTGACCAGTCATTGCGGGCATGAATAGTTATGCTCGGTAGCAGCTGCTCATGATTAGGCTTTTGGTGTTCAATAAAGACTCTATCGAGAATGGAGTCCTGCATATAGGCCACATCCCATTGAGGTGCGTCGCTTATCGTCTGTGGCAGATGCTCTATATCATTCCAACCGAGCATCAAGGTATAGCACGCCAGCATCTTTGGCTGCATAATTTGTGAATATTTACTAAAGTAGCTATCTGCCATAATCTCCATAGCTTGAACGTTTGGCGCAGTGCAGATTACCCAATCAAAATGACCTAAGCTTTCGCCATTTTCATCAAAAAGCTCGGTCTGCTTGCCAGTTGAATGGCTGTCAGTTTGCAAGTGAGCATACTGTGATAATGGTGCGACGTACGTCTTGAATTGAATCGTAGTCTGCTGCAACTTATCCGCTAATTCTCGGCCCCAACTGGTCATTTTTGGTGTGCTGATGTAGCGAGCATGATCGGTATCCCACTGCTCTTTTACCTCAACGTTTGGCGTACCTGCTGTACTATCGACAGGCGTTAGATCAACCACTTGCGCAAGCCAAGGCTGCAATAACCCTGAGTCTAGCCATGGCGCAATAAAGGCTGAAAATTCAGCTGATTTTGCGGTAAAAAACTGCGCGCCAAAATCCCATTGCCATTGTTTATCGCTATTAGTATCGTTACCCGAACGATAACGAGTCGCTAGCCGGCCTACGCTACGTGATTTCTCAAATATCGTAATGCTAACTTCATTCTTATCAAAGGCATGCTCTAACAAGGTAGCCGTAAACAATCCCGTTAAGCCGCCACCGATAATCGCGATCTTGGGTATGTTTTGATCATGAACAAGTGAGGTAGAATGAGTCATAACGGCAATAAACCTTGTAAGCAGAAAGAGAATAGAGAGAGTATAACAAGCCTATTTTATAGCACATAAAAGAGCCATGCTACTTTTGGTAACATGGCCGCTTAAACTTTTGGACGTATTAGCATGAATTTTTACGGATGTACCTTATCTTCTGCTTTGACCACCTCGATGATGCTATTAATCACCGTACTATCCGCAAGCGTCGATAAATCACCAAGGCCAACGTATTGTCCAGCTGCTATGTCGCGCAAGATACGGCGCATTATTTTACCTGAACGGGTTTTGGGTAGCGCATCGATGAGGTAGATAGCATCAAGATTGGCAATCGGCCCAATCTCCGTACGCACATGACGATTAAGCTCCGCCTTTAGGGTGTCACTTGTCATCTCCCCTGTGTTAAGAATAACAAAGGCCGCAATACCGACGCCACGGATATCATGCGGTATGCCAACGACTGCGGCCTCGACCGTCGAGGGGTGTGAATCTATGGCACTCTCAACCTCCGCAGTGCCCAAACGATGCCCTGAGACTTTGAGCACGTCATCGACGCGGCCAGTAATCCAGTAATGATTGTCCTCATCACGATACACCCCATCACCCGTAAAATAAAAGCCTGGGTACTGAGTAAAATAAGTCGCCAAAAAACGCTCGTGATCGTTATAAAGGGTACGCATCTGCCCCGGCCAGCTGTTGCTAATGACAAGATTGCCCTCGGCAGGACCTTCTAGTACCGTATCATCGGTATCGATCACTTGCGGGATAATACCGTACAAAGGATTCATGGCAGCGCCTGGCTTGAGCGCAGTAGTTCCTGGTATAGGCGCAAGTAAAATACCTCCCGTTTCCGTTTGCCACCACGTATCGACAATAGGACAGCGGCTTTGTCCGACTACTTGGTAGTACCAGTCCCAAGCCTCAGGATTGATCGGTTCTCCAACCGTACCGAGCAAACGCAGACTTGAACGATCAGACTCACGGACGAACGCATCGCCCTCTTTCATCATTGAGCGGATAGCAGTTGGTGCGGTGTAGAGCACACTGACATTGTGTTTGTCAATGATTTGACCGATGCGCGCCCACGTTGGATACTCAGGAACACCCTCGAACATGATGGTCGTGGTGCCATTAGCCAGCGGCGCATAGACACTATAAGTATGACCCGTAATCCAGCCAATATCAGCAGTACACCAATAAGTATCATCGTCTTTTATGTCGAAGACATCACAAAAGGTCGAGAGCGCATAAGTGATATAGCCGCCCGTGGTATGCAAGACACCTTTTGGCTGACCTGTTGATCCTGAGGTGTAGAGCATAAATAAGGGGTCCTCGCTATCCATAACTTCAGGTTCGCAGTGTTCCGCCTCGCCGCTGATCAATGTATGGTACCAGACGTCGCGGCGGCCACTCATCGGTACAGAATTGCCGGTACGATGAACGACGACGACTTGGGTCACGCAGCCTGTGCCTTCTATATTAAGGGCGCGATCGACATTGGCTTTGAGCGGAGTGATTTTGTCACCGCGTAAGCTCTCATCAGCGGTGATGACCAGTTTGGATTGACTATCGACGATGCGATTACCCAAGCTCTCAGCCGAAAATCCCCCAAATACCACTGAATGCACGGCGCCAATACGCGCGCATGCCAGCATAGCAACGACAGCTTCGGGGATCATAGGCAGATAGATAGTGACGCGATCGCCCTTGCCAATACCTAGTTTGCGCATAGCATTTGCTAGTCGGCATACCTCAGCGTGCAACTCTTTGTAGGATATGGTTTTGTGCTGGGAGGGATGATTGCCCTCCCATATGATGGCAGGCTTGTGTGGATTGGATTTAAGATGACGATCCAGACAGTTAACGGCGATATTGAGGGTGCCATCCTCAAACCATTTGATGCGAAAATCATCCAGATCATAGCTGACATCACTGATGAGGGTTGGCGCTTTTATCCAGTCGATCATCTGAGCGCGCTTGGCCCAAAAATCATCAGTAGCTTTTGGTGATTGAGTTGAGCGCTGGTAATCAGCAATGTACTGCTCAGGTGAGGTGTTAGCAGTAGCGGCAAACTCTATTGGAACAGGGAATGATTCTTGAGTCATGGTCATCTTCCTTTGACAGTATTATAATTCCATAGCGGTACATATCTATCATTACGCCTCATAGCAGTTTGGCAAATAAGAGTAACTGTTGCAAGGTATTGACTACGAATGACAACAATTTGAATTTACAACTGTATTCCTAAAGAATCAAACGCTCTATCTATGGCAATCATTGAGTTGTTACTTTTTAAAAAATGATAATGACAATTTATATAAGAGTGTTAAATTAATAAATAGCTGAGATCTTGAATAGTATGCTTATCAAACTCAAAGCCCATAACCAAAACAAGCCATACATATGTATGGCTTGTCGTTAGCAAAACTGAATTAAGTAGAAAGCTATTTGAGCTGTGTCACTGTTTTCCATGCGCCGCTTTGTACTTGCGATAGATACACATCATTAAAGGCGACATGGCTCTCAGGAGTAATAGCAATTGTAGATCCTGTGATTCCATCTACAAAATTAACGGTTTCCATACCCGCATTGAAAGTATCGGCATTTAGATCTTTGCCCGCAGCTTTAAGCCCTTCGACAGTAATTCTTGCTGAAGTATAACCAAGAATGGCGCCTGCTGATACATCTTCCCCTGTGGCCGCTTCGTACTTCTCGATAAAGGCTTTGGTCTCAGGCTCATTCGCTCTCAGTGCCAAATCATTATAGTAAGACACCGCATATAGACCTTCACTAGCGCCGCCTGGTGCTTCAGCAACAGCAGGATGGAAACCGGTTGCAGGAGCGATGAATTTTACATCAGTCCAGCCCATAGCGTTTGCTGTCCCTACAGCAGTAATAGCGCCACGTATCGTAAGAGATAGACCGATCAGCTCGCAATTGGCTTCTTTTAATTTGGCGATTGCACCAGCAAAGTCTGTTTCATCAGGGCGGTGTGAGCTGGCCTGAACTAAGGAGACGTTAGGGTTGTTATCGCTGATATCTTTAGCCGCTTCATTGGTCTCTTCACCATAGTCTGAGGGGATATACATGACGCATAAATTTTTAATATCATTTTCGGCAATCAGGTATTCCATACCCATTTTCATAGAGTCGTAATAAGTACTACCCATCGTATAACGGCGATTGAAAGCCCCTTCTTCTTGCATTGGCTTTGCAAAGGTAATCGGCATGATATTAGGGACATTAGCACGATCCATAATAGGGAAGCTCGCTAAGTTATGCGGGGTACCCAAAGACATTAGCATACCAAATACTTTATCTCGGCTAACGAGCTTATTAGCTGCCTGCACCGCCTTTGGTACTTGATAAGAATGATCTTCGACAACATAGCGAATCATACGACCGTTGACACCGCCAGCTGCATTCACCTCATCGAAATACATATTGGCAGCCGCTACCGCAGGATTACCAAATCCAGCAAACGGACCTGATAGATCATTAGCACCACCGAGTAAAATTTCAGTATCCGTAACGCCTTGTACTGGCATGTCACTAGTAGTAGCTTCAGCATCCGTACCGCTCGCGGCGGGCGTCTCTGAATTGCTACAACCCACTAACCCTATCGTACCGACAGATAGTGCTAGCAGCGTTGTCTTGAATGTCCATTTCATTGCCTTTCTCCTTGCGACTTAAGTCGCTGTTAGTGTTCACTTTTAATACTGCGGTAAAATAGATTTATGCTAGAGATCAGTACATAGAATCGATGAGCGCATGATGCTTCTTCTCAACGAGACTTCTTTTTAATTTCATAGTCGCGGTCAACTCGTCATCTTCAGGACTGAGTAGTACATCAATAAGGCGAAAGTGCTTGATGGTTTCTACTTGAGCCAATGTCTGATTGGTAGATTGAATCACCTCGTCTATCAACGCAATAACTTCTGGCGCATGACACAGCGAGCGAAAATCTGAGAACATCACTTGATTATCTTGCGCGTATTTTTCGACATTCTCCTGATCTATCATTACAAGGCAGCTCAGATATTTACGTCTATCGCCAATAATGACCGCATCTGAGATATAAGGCGAGAATTTAAGCTTGCTCTCGATAGCCGCTGGCGTAACGTTCTTGCCACCTGCGGTGATGATAATGTCCTTAATACGACCGGTAATAAATATGTAGCCGTCTCTTAACTCGCCAACATCACCCGTATGTAGCCAGCCTTCTTGCAAGTCCTCAGCGGTTTTTTCAGGCTTATTCCAATAGCCTGCAAACACATGGCCACCTTTTATAAGTATCTCCCCATTATCAGCGATACGAACTTCAGAGTTTGGTAATGCCCGACCTACGCTACCTGGCATCTGCTCCTGAGGCGTATTTACCGATATTACGCCTGTGCTTTCAGTCATACCGTAGCCTTCATAAATAGGTACACCTATCGCATGAAACCAGCGGATAATATCGAGCGATATGGGGGCGGCGCCTGTGGTGGCACGGCGAATATTACTCATTCCTATAAGATCCCGAATTTTATGTAGCACCAGCTTGTCCCAAAACCCGTAACGCAGACGTTGAGATGTCGTCGGTGTGTTACCTGCCATCGTAATATCAGCATAGTCATGACCTGCTTTTATAGCCTTATCAAATGCCCAGCCGTTCAATGCACTGGCATCGCTACGCATATTACTAATAGAGGCATACATTTTCTCCCACAGTCGTGGCACGGCGGTAAAAGTATCGGGTGAGACCTCTTTCATATTCTCAAATACCGTCTCAGTACTCTCAGCAAAGTTGATGATACAGCCCCTATGAATAGGCAAATCCACCGAGGTTAAACGCTCGAGCACATGACATAAAGGTAAAAAACACAGCTGCTCATCAGTCGGCAAAATGGGGAGGGTATCTATGCTCGTTTTTAGCTCAAAGAGAATGTTGGCATGCGTTAGAATTGCGCCTTTGGGATCGCCTGTCGTACCTGAAGTATAGATGAGGGTACGGATGTCATTCGCAGTACTTTGATCGATATACGCGCCAAAACGCTCTAAGGCATTGTCCGCATTTTTACCAAGTGTATATAGTTCCTCTAAAAAGAGGACTTGATCATCATCTAAGCTACGCAAACCTTTGCTGTCAAAGACAATAACTTTTTTGACATTGGGTGTCTGCTCACGAATTTCCAAAAACTTGTGTAATTGCTCGTCGTTTTCGACAATTAAAAACTTAGATTGGCTGTCGTTGAGTATATAAGCAAGCTGCTCGGGACTGTCTGTCGTATAGACACCGTTGGGTATCCCGCCTACAGCGCAGGTGCCCATGTCACAATAGAGCCATTCTTTGTTGTCTTCACTCAGAATAGAGACCGTGTCGCCTTTACTCAAACCAAGTTCAACAAGAGCCATACCGATATCACAGCTGCGATGATAATAATCTAACCAGCTGTGACTCTGCCAAATACCAAAATCTTTTTCGCGGTGAGCGATTTTGTCGCCTCGCTCCAAGCATACTTGTCGCCAAAGCTTAGTCAAGGTATCGCAGCCTTCTAAGACTTGCGGCGCATGATCGAAAGGCGCATTACGTATCTTTTGACTCGTATCATGACCATTCTTTTGAGAAGGGCTCATAGCATGATCGTGAGACGCTGCTGGCACGACGGGCGCGATCGTAGTGACCGTCGTATCAGAAGATAAAATATTATTTTCGGTATCAGTAGAGATAGTCATGTCTTATCGCCAAGTCTTTTTGCGTTTCCAGCGAGTGGCTGCCGCAGTGTTGTCTTTGGTTTGTCCCAAATAGAACTCTTTAATATCATCAGAGTGCATCAATTGATCCGCCGAGCCTGCCATAACGATACGCCCTGTCTCTAACACGTAACCGTAATCCGCTGCTGCTAGAGCGACACGTGCATTTTGCTCAACCAGCAAAATCGTCACGCCTTGCTCTTTATTTAATCTACGAATAATGGCAAATATCTCTTGTACAAGTAATGGAGAGAGTCCAAGAGAGGGCTCATCAAGGAGCATAAGAGAAGGCCGCGACATCAGGCCGCGCCCGATAGCTAGCATCTGCTGCTGACCGCCTGACATCGTGCCCGCAGCTTGCGTACGGCGATCTTTGAGTATTGGGAAGTACTCATATATCATCTCAACATCGCGCTTTATTTCACCTTTATCACGCCGAGTATAAGCGCCCATCGCTAGATTTTCCGCGACGTTCAAGAACGGAAATACTTCTCGCCCTTCTGGTACGTGCGAGAGTCCTTTTTTAACCAAGCGATCAGGCTCAGTACCGTCGATACGCTCACCATGGAACCATACTGCGCCCTTGCGAGGATTGATGACGCCAGAGATGGTCTTCATCAAGGTGGTTTTTCCTGCGCCATTAGCGCCCAAAATAGTAACAACCTTGCCTTCTGGTACTTCTAAACTCACGCCTCGCAGCGCCATAACCGGACCATAAGCGGACTCCAAATTTCGTACTTCAAGCACGTTATTCCTAACTTCAGAGTCGACCAGGTTCATCTCAGTAGCAGGCGCGGCAGAGGACATGGGTTTCTTAATAGCTGACATCAGATACTCTCCTGACCAAGATAGGCCTCTATAACCTGTGGATTAGCTTGCACCTCAGCTGCCGTACCCTGAGCCAAAAACTTACCTTCGGCAACTGCCAACACTCGATCTGATACTCGATTTACAAGGCTCATGTCATGCTCTACCATCAAGATAGTCAAACCAAGATCCTTTTGCATATCCTCAATCCACCATGCCATCTCAGAGGTCTCCTCAACGCTCAGACCTGAAGCGGGCTCATCGAGTAAGATAAGTTTTGGATTGGCGGCCAATGCACGAGCAATCTCGACAACCTTTCTAATGCCATAAGGCAGACCTGCTATAAGCTTGTCTCGATAAGGCGCTAACTCCAAAAAGTCTATAATCTTCTCGACATGCAAGCGATGTTCGCGCTCACTGCGGCGCACTTTTGGCAAAAACAGCATATCCTGTATCCAAGACGTGTTGCGCTGCGAATGACGACCGATCAGCAAGTTTTGTAACACGCTTGAATGATCGAACAGCTCAATGTTCTGAAAGGTACGGGCGATACCCAATTTAGCGATATCGTGAGCAGGCAGTGTCGTAATATCAGTGCCGTCAAAGGTAATGCGACCACTAAGCGGCTCATAAAGACGGCTGATTAAGTTAAAAATCGTTGATTTGCCTGCGCCATTAGGTCCTACAATCGTAAATATCTCACCCTCGTTTACCTCAAAGCTAATGTTGTCAACGGCTTTGACGCCGCCAAAAGCAATTGATAAGGAGTCAACTTGTAATAAGCTCATCGCATACGCTCCGTTTTTAGATAAGTTTTGGAGCGGCGAAATAGTCCTTTTCGATATAATGGAAACATCTGAAACCAAGTACGTATTTTTATCCAGATACCATACATGCCGCGTGGCTCATAGATAATCATGATTACAATGACTAGAGCAAATAGTGCGGTATCAATACCAGGGATACTAGTGATACTAGCGCCAGTGCTTTGACCGACGACGTCGCCTAAGATCGCAATCACTTGCGGTAACAAGACGACGACGACGGCACCGAAAAATGCACCGTGTATAGAGCCTAGGCCCCCGATAACAATCTGCAATAGAATGGTTATAGAAATAATAACGGTAAAGCTCTCATAGTTGACCGCTTGCACGAAATGTCCGTACATAGCGCCGCCGATCGCGGTAATCGCACAAGATATACTAAAGGCAAGTGTCTTGGCTTGCGGTACATTGACACCCAGAGCGCGCGCCGAGACTTCGCTGTCTCTAATAGCTAAGAAGGATCGACCAGTACCGCTTCTAAGCAGGTTGATATACCCCAAGGTGACGAGCACCACGAGCGCAAGGCATAAGTAATAAAAGGCCTTTGGGGTAATGTAGCGATCGATAGTATAGCCAAAGAGATTGATCGGAGAGGCAAAGGTACCGCTGATGCCGCCAGTAATCGGCTCAGCTACGATAGCGACGTCTTCGACAATAATACTAAGCGCCAAGGTCGCGATAGCCAGATAGATACCACTCGTTCTCAAGATCGGTCTGGCAATAATAGCGCCGATAACTCCAGTAATGAGCGCACAAGCAATTAACGCAGGGAAAAAATTCCACCCTCGAGCCATCAGTGCCATGTGGCTAAAGGCACCAATTGCCATAAAGGCGGCGTGACCTAAGCTTACCTGTCCGGTGTGACCCGTTAAGAGCATTAGACCGAGTCCGGAGATGGACCAAATCAATATGGCACTCAGCTCACTAATATAATAGTTACTCAGTAACCAAGGCGCCATTAGCAGGAGCAAGAGAAGCAAGCCATACTTTATAAGCTCACGTTTGTCCTCAAAGATATTAATATCTTGATCATAGCTGTGTTTAAACTGGGCTTTCATCGGCAGTACTCATCCTTGAAATATTTTAGTCATCCTTGACTCAAAGCGTCTATACTTTTTTCTGTTTGACCTGAGAAAAGATACCGCCTGGGCGTACGATTAAGACAATAAGCATAACCACATAAGGTGCAATTTGACTTAGGCCTAACGGCAGATAACGGCCTGCAAAGGGCTCTATAACCCCGACTAGCAATCCGCCTGCTAAGGCGCCAGGCAAAGAGCCTAGACCGCCGATTACTGCCGCGGCAAAGGCCTTGATACCGAACAGTAATCCGACAGAGGGCTCAATAGCGCCTTTTGCCGCAAACAAGATACCAGCGAGTGCTGCAACGACACCAGATAGTGCCCAAACGATACCATTGACGCGCTTCACAGGAATACCCATGTAGTAGGCAGCCATTTGGTTTTGACTACTCGCTTGCATGGCAATGCCAAGCCGCGTATGCGCAAAAAAGAAGTATAAAACGGAGGTCAGTACGATGGTAGATACGATAATAATAATGTCAACATAAGCGATACTCAGCGAGCCTAATGCCATCATCTTGCCTGAAAACGGCGTCTGTAGTGAGACAGGACTATGCCCCCAGATGACACCGGCGACAAAGCGCATTAGGAATCCAAGTGAGATCGTAAGAATCACCATCGCAAATTGCGGTTGACCAAATATACCGCGCAGCACAAAGCGATCAAGTAAGTAACCAAATGCGCCCATAATGATGGCAGCAAAGGTGATACCTAATAAGAAAGGAAAGTTGGCTTCATTGGTATTGATAAAGGCTATGCCTAAAAAGGCACCGAGCATGAGCATATCGCCTTGGGCAAAATTAACGGCCTCAGATGCTTTGTATATCAGTACAAAACCTAGTGCCAACAGCCCATATATACAACCATTAGCAATCCCGCTAATGAGCAGTTGTAGGATATCCATAAATTCCCTTTTGTCTTAACATCGTCATCCGTGACTCTGCCTAAATAAGCCATTCGATTGGCTGGCTTTTTGATGAATACTTTTATAGCGCGTCACTTTTTTGAATCAATATGACTTGAAAATCAATTCACTGTGATCTATAAACGTGCAACAGTAGTATTAACAATTAACTCTATTGCTTTCACTTTATAGTAACCAATTATTATTGTCCACAAAGAATACAAGTTTATTTAATAGAGTTATTGATCGATACAACATTAGTAAAGAAAGCTCGCTCAAACATGACATGACATGACTTTTTATCGCTTTAAACGCGCGTTACTTAAAGCAATCACTCCAAAACGTACCGATGATTACCGTGATATAATTTGACCCCTCTGTACTATTGATCTACCCCTATTTTTATCTATCTCTATTCTAGAAGTTATCATCATGAGTCAAACACCAAGCCAAGCACCAAGCCAAGCGCCAACAGTTAAATTAGATCATCAATTCGATGTCATTATTATTGGCGCTGGTGCCTCAGGCTTATACTGCGCGCTTACCGCTGGTCGCCAAGGTCGCCGGGTACTGGTGCTCGATCATGCCAACAAGGTCGGCAAAAAAATCCTCATGTCGGGCGGTGGTCGTTGCAACTTTACCAATTATTTCGTTGAGCCTGAGCACTTCGTCAGTGACAATCCACACTTTTGCAAGTCAGCACTGAGCCGTTATCCCAGTTGGGAATTTATTGGCATGGTTGAGGCGCATAATATCGCTTATCATGAGCGTGAGCACGGTCAGCTATTCTGCGATGATTCTGCGCAAGATATCGTCACTATGTTACTTGATGAATGCGCGGCGGCAGGGGTGCAAATCCGTATTAATACTCAGATCGATAAAGTAGTCGTCACTGATGACAGGCACAAAAACTTTGCGCTATCGACTAGCAGAAAACTCAGTAAAAAAGATATCGCTAATGACGTCAAGCCCTCATCTAATAACTATAGCTGTGAGTCGCTAGTGGTGGCAACCGGTGGTCTATCTATTCCAACGATGGGCGCAAGTGGTCTGGGCTACGAGCTGGCGCAGCAATTTGGTCATACGTTAGTAATGACTGATGCAAGCCTTGTGCCCTTTACCTTTACAGATCAAACGGGCGAGCTTATCCGAGCTTTAGCTGGTATTAGTCTCCCTGTCGTTGCCCGTAATGAGCGCACCTCATTCAAACTCCCGCTGCTGTTTACTCATCGCGGTCTGTCTGGTCCTGCTATGCTCCAGCTATCCAACTACTGGCAGACGGGCGAGAATATCCACATTGATCTGCTGCCTGATATCGATGTCGCAGCCCTACTCCTCTTGCATAAAAAGTCTCATCCCAAACAGCTTATCCGTACGGTTTTGTCTGAGCATACCGATAATGCTTTACCTAAAAAGCTACTCGCGGCTTTGCAATCAACATTGTGGGATAATATTAAAGATATCGAGATTGCTAATATAAAAGATGAGCGCTTAAGCGAGCTTGGAGATGCTATCAATGGCTGGCAGCTCAAACCCTCAGGCACCGAAGGCTATCGCACTGCTGAGGCGACACGCGGCGGTATTAAGACGGATGAGGTATCCTCTAAA
The DNA here is from genome assembly GCF_051307035.1 of Psychrobacter sp. DM4. Lineage (GTDB taxonomy): Bacteria > Pseudomonadota > Gammaproteobacteria > Pseudomonadales > Moraxellaceae > Psychrobacter. Next base: position 256,272 of record NZ_CP195536.1, on the reverse strand, counting down.
ACCATGCAAAGTCGATTGCAAAAAGATCTATACTTTATCGGTGAGGTGCTCGATGTCACAGGCTGGCTTGGCGGTTACAACTTTCAATGGGCGTGGGCCAGTGGTTTTGTCTGCGGTAAAGTGGTTTAATTAAGTATATTCACCCTTGATAACCGTGTAGATATACACTATATATCAACTCATAGATGTAGATATTATTAATAATAATGGTTTGATAATATCGTAATTAACTATAACTACGAGGCGACATATGCGTCAAATTCAACACATTCACGGTGACAAACCTTCTCACTGGGTTGGTGATGGCTTTTACGTGAAGCCCTTTATTAATTACGCCAACGGTACACCTGACTTCAATTACGCGCATAGCGATCCGTTTTTGATGCTCGATTATAGCGAGCCTATGGACTTTGCGCCCAATCCAAATTACGAAAGTGAGCCACATGGTGTCGGTCAGCATCCGCACAAAGGTTTTGAGACAGTAACTATCGCTTATGATGGCGAGATTAGCCATGCAGATTCAACTGGTGGACGCGGTGATATCCTAAAAGGTGATGTGCAATGGATGACCGCAGGTCGCGGTATTATTCACGAAGAGTTTCACTCGCCAAATTTTGGACAAAATGGCGGCGTCTTTAGTATGGTGCAGCTGTGGGTTAATTTGCCCAAAAAACACAAGCTCACTGATGCCAAATATCAGACGCTTAAACGCGATGATATGGCGGTTGTTCAGCTAACCAGCAGCAGTGATAAATCAGTTGGTAGAGCCGCTATTATCGCAGGTGACTTGCAAGGGGAAGCGGGTATTGCCTCCACCTTTACGCCGATTAATTTGTGGGACATCGAGTTAGATAGCGAGGGCTCAACCACGCTACACGTGCCAAGCACCCATAACGTTATGATACTAGTGCAACAAGGAGAGCTACTTATCAATGGCATGCTAGTTGATGCCGGCAAGCTGGTTCAGTTCGCTGAGGCTAATGAACAGGGACGGAGCGCTACGGATGCGATTACCTTAACTTATCAAGTAAGCGATAATAACAAAAACAACGATAGTAATTTGGTGCCTGCCAAACTCTTGCTTATGAGCGGTGAGCCTATCGGTGAGCCCGTAGCAGGTTATGGCCCATTTGTTATGAACACGCAGGCTGAGATCAAGCAAACCTTTCATGATTATCAAACGGGGAATTTTATTTAGCTGATAGTGGTTTCTGATTAATAAACGTTACTAATATAAAAAAGCCGCCTTATTGTTATAAGGCGGCTTTTTGTCGACTTAGTTTCTGAATCAGAAAACTGTACCTTCCACAAAAGTTTGTTTCTCAATTGTTTACGCTATGTTAATATAACATTTGTTCGCTAAATTTAGTATTTATTTTTACCATCAGCTGTTCGATCTGACGACAACTACCACAAAGAGACTTTTATGCTTCAGAAAAATAAATCTCATCGTATACTTGCTATAGGTATCACGGCAGCCCTAGTACTAGTAGGCTGTAACGATGATTCAAACAGTAACTCAAACACAACTCCTAACGTAAATAATCCAACCAATCCTAGTGAGACTACAGGAAACCTATTAGGAACCGTAGTCGATCAAATAAGCCTAGAGCCGATAGTAAACGCTATGATTACTGTAGCAGGACAGCAATACACCAGTGATGCTAATGGCAATTTTCAACTTGATAACCTGAAAATAGGCGAAGCGGTAACTTTACTCATTACTGCTGAAGGATATCCAGAGCGTACCTTTACAACATCGGTATCTAATAGTACCGTACTAGAAGTAGAGTATCAGCTCAACAACGACCCTACTATTGTGTCAGTGACTCAAATTGCCTCTGAAGCATTTAACTTAGTGGTTGAAGATTTGGGCGCACAAGTACGCATTCCTGCCAATGCCTTACAACGTGCTGATGGACAACCTATCGTAGGTAAGGTCACTGTTAGTATGGATGTCGTAACGCCAAGCGTTGATTCAGAAGAGATGCCAGGAGGATACGGTATCGTGGGCGGCGGCTTTATGGAGAGCTGGGGCGCACTCATTATTACCGCTCAAGATGAGGACAATAATAATCTAGTACTAGTAGAAGGTAATATGGCGTCATTGGTCATTCCTGTATCAACTAGAAGCTTAGCACCTTTACAAGCGCAGTTACCTTTGTTCTTTTATAATGCTCTACAGCAAGGTTGGGTTCAAACCAGTACGGCAAGATTACAAACTTTGGTTGACGGTACACAGGTTTATACTGCTGATGTCGATGAAATAGGAGCTTGGAACGTTGATGTCGCTATGGATACTATCAATGTTATCGGTTGTGTTGCAGATACTGACGGCGTTCGAATTAATAATGCGCTAGTAAAAGGCGACGGTATCAACTATTCTGCTATTACTACTGCGGCAACTAATAGTAATGGTGATTTCTCATTACCAGTACGCCGTGACAGTAAAATGCTAGTTCTTGCTCAAAATGGCAACCGTACGTCTAATGCCAAATCTATCGTTACCGCAAACGGTAACTACCGTATTACTGATGGTTGCTTAACGGTTAGCACAGAGAACGATAATCTATCCATTCGCCTAACTTGGGGCGCGCAGCCAGAGGATGTGGACTCACATTTACTAACGCCTTCTGGAGATCATATTTTTTTCGGTAATGAAGGTAGGTTGAGTGCAGCACCATTCGCCAATTTAGATATCGATGATACTGATAGCTTCGGTCCCGAATTTATAACCGTACGTAATTTAATGATCGGACGCTATCGTTATGGTGTTGAGAATTTTAGCGAAACAAAGAACCCGGGACTCAAAAACTCTCCTGTTAACGTATTCTTAACTGGTCCGACTATTCGTAGTCGTACGCTGACACCGACATTGAATGACAATAATATCGATAGTATATTTTGGTATTCTTTTGACTTAGTCGTTGATGAACGCTGTAATATCACTTATGAATCTGTAAATCGATGGCTGACAGATGATGAGGCATTGGATACGTTTGAAGTTGTCGAATCTACTCCTCGTTACTGCGTTGCCCCCTAAACTATTTTGAATGGCTAGTTTTTGACGTTAAAAAAGCCGCCTTACTATTATAGTAAGGCGGCTTTTACTGTCTCAATCTATTAAAACTTAGGCTTGTTTTTGATCCAAATACGGATAGTCCGTATAACCCTCAGCGCCGCCACCGTAGAAGCTCTCTGGATGCTGCTCATTGAGCGGCGCATCTTGGCGGATACGATCCGCTAGATCAGGATTAGCGATAAAATCACGACCAAAAGCGGCAGCATCGATGTAGCCTTCGCGCACGTTTCTTTCTGCTTTTTTGGCATCGTAACCACCAGCGGCAATAATCATATTGTCAAAAGCCTCACGAATGCGCTGACGGAAACCGTCATTATAAGGCGTGCCACCTGCCCAATCTGGCTCAGACAAGTGAAGATACATCAAATCGCGCTTGTTTATTTGCTCAATTATCCAAATATTGTCATCTTCATCATAGCCCGCTTCTACTGCGTTAAACGTCCCTTGTGGCGAGAGTCTAACACCCACATGATCGTTGTCCCACACTTCAACACAAGCGTCAATGATATCCAAGGTCAAGCGCGCGCGGTTCTCACGACTACCGCCATATTCATCCTCACGCTTGTTGGTTTGCTCAACCCAAAACTGATGCAATAGATAGCCATGAGCGCCATGTACTTCTACCCCATCAAATCCTGCTTCACGTGCTGTTTTGGTCGCGTGAGCAAAATCTTTGACAACTTGCTCAATTTCATCGAGCGTCGCTGGACGTGGCGGCGTCGTCTCAACGCGGATCGCTTGATTATCGCTGTCACGCAATGATGTACGAGCGCCGACTTCTACATCTGATGCTGATATTGGCGCTTTGCCATCGGGTTGTACGCTATCATGCGATACAAGGCCGGTATGCCATAGCTGAACGACGATCTTGCCGCCTTTGGCATGGACGTTGTCGACGATAGCTTTCCACGCCGTCATCTGATCTTGAGTGTGCACACCTGGTGCGCCTGCGTACCCTTTGGCCTGAAACGACACTTGCGTTGCCTCTGCAATCACAAGACCTGCACCAGCAGCGCGCTGCGAGTAATATTCACCAGCCAAAGCCGTTGGTACATCGCCTGGCTCAACCGCACGCAGACGCGTGAGGGGTGCCATAATAATGCGGTTTTTTAGAGTTTGGGTGCCCATTTTTACGGGTTCAAATAGATTATCATGTGCCATAATAGAAGTGCCTTGATTGTTGTTATAAATAAATGTTCAATACTGTAGATTCAGTACTATAAAGTAATCTGCTACTGACTCTGAAAAGTTTATGAGTCATTGAGTAAATAAAATGTATCTATACTTACGGTTGAATAATACAACGGGTAAGTAAGACATCTCATTGGCTGTTGAACTATATTATGGAGAATAAGACTGTATATTCAATTATAATTTATCAATTCTACTGTTTAATAAAGTTAATCTTAACTATGAAACATGGTTTTAGCAAAAAAAAGACGCTTGATAATAGTATTCATCAAACGTCTTTTTTTAGAAACGAACAAAGCCTTTGCGCTACGATGTAGCCCTAAAACTACTCCACCGTCAGCTCATCAATCATAGCCTTAACCTCGGTCACATATTGACCCAAATCAGGCTCTAAATGAAAGCCCTCTATTGGCACAGGTTTTCCCTTTTGCTTGCCAAGTCTCACGATAACTATATTCTCTTCTGGTAACACTAGTACGCGCTGCCCCAAATGACCCAGCATCGCATAAAACGGAATTGGACTATCCATATCCGTCCACACCGAGTGTCCGTAGATTGGCGCCTGACCGTCTGGGAATGCGGCTGTATTGGGCGTAATCATAAAATTAACGTGCTCTTTGCTCAGTAATTGCTCTCCTTGCCACTCGCCACCATTTAATAATAACTGCCCAAATTTAGCAAAGTCGAGCGCACTGGCATTGAGACAGCAATAGACCTTTTCAATATTCTCAGCGCCATCGAGCGACCAATAGGCGTCGCCTTGCATCCCAAGGGGCTGCCAAAACTTCTCTTGTAGGTAACTAGAGATAGTGTAGCCATGAGCTTCTAACGCTCTCGATAATGCGATACCTAGCATTTGCGTATCGCCTGACGAGTATTCGAACTGACCACCGCAAGGCTCAACAAAATCACGACTGACCATTTGCTTGACCAAATCATGGCCGTAATAAGATTCAGCGGTCGGGTTAATAGGGAAGTAATAATCCTCCGTCCAATCATAGCCTGAGGTCATCGCTGATAAATCGGCAAGGGTACATCTCTGTGCGTATTGACTATCCGCATATTCTGGTAGCCACCTAGTAATCGGCTCATCAATACTACCTATATAACCGTCCTCTACGGCTTTGAGATACAGCATCGTCACGACACTTTTTGCGATAGAGAAGCTGTTGGTATGCGAGTCGCTACCGTAGCCTTGCCAGTAGTTCTCATACATGAGCTTGCCATCTTTGATAATCGCAAAGGCGACGGTCTCATCCGTATCTAAGGCACTTTGCAAAGTGGGCGTGAGTTTGACTTGCTCAAAATTGGCATCTTTTTCCCAAGTGATTGGGTCTTTGGCGCGAATCGTACGGTTATCAAAATCGATATAATCATCGATATTGGCAGTCGCTTCACCTTTGAGATAAGTCAGCTGTAGACCACGGAAGATATAAGCATTGCCAGTCGCTGCTAAGCCTAAACTGACAACGATGAGTAGCGCGACAATAGGTAAAACGATCCATTTGAATAGAGTTTTTAACACAGCCATGCTAAATTCCTTTTTATATGGCAGATTGATAGGGTTTAATTTAGCATGGATGTGGGGTTCTGTGAGGAGGCTTTTTTGAGTAGCAAGCTGTTTCCTGCTCTCCGTTTATATATGCTCATTTAGGCGAGGTGTTGGCTAAGGTTTGTGATATCTCATACTCTGCGAGCCACCGCAAAACCTAACCACCGCAACTCGCCCAAACGAGCAGGATAGCTGCTACTGTAAGAGCTAAAGCGCATCGCAAGGCGACTATTGATATCTAAATATGGTTTTTTAGTTAGCGGCTATTACTTAGGCTGGGCTTATCTATTCAGAACATATGAATCATTCATTTTTTCACATTTATCTAATACAGATGACTTTAGTGTAGCATTAAGCTCTATAGCCTGAAGAAAGCTATCTATCCCATTGTTAACACAATTATATAAAGCAAATGTATTAATTAGCTTAGTTGGCCTTGGATACTTTTTTTCTTCACTTGAAATCTCTTGGTCTGAAAGACTTATATTTTGATAAAATGCTAATCTGAAATGTTTTTCACTATTGAAGTTTTTATGTTCAGCAGTTCCCATATGTAAAAATGAACATCTGGTATTCCATAGATCAGTAGATGTACATCCTACTTTAGTCAAATCACAGTAGGTGTCAATCCACTTTTTAAAGTCAGAACCGCCTGAGAATTCATTTTTTGGTGATATTAACCATCCTAATTGATCTAAATACGTCAAAAACAAAAGTAAGCTTTGTTTATCATAACCAGACTGGTTTAAAACTGTAATTGACTTGTTAAATGAATCAATCATTTCTCTAAGTTTATCCATAAGTATTATATTCCTTCCTCATCTATATGTTGGCAAGCGCAAAGTGGGTTATTTTTTTTCAAGCGATCAAAGAGATTGAAGATAAAAGGTCACCCTCCCCCCCCCTGTTAGATATTAATATTATAGATTTGCTCACCATAAAGATTCCTTTTTAATGGCATAAAAATGATTTCAGAATAAAATCCACCCTACGAAAAAACGGCAGGAAATTGCTCCCCTACCGTCTGCTAATCTTACACTACAACTTTAAATCAAACCCTAAATCAACACCGCAACCTCTGCCCCATCACGAATGGCGCGTTTGGCATCAAGCTCTGCGGCGAGTTTTGCCCCACCGATGAGATGATATTGTGCATCTGGTGCATCGCCAACATTCGGCATCAGTTCAACCACGGACTCTTGACCTGCGCAGACCACGACGCTATCGACACGCAGTAGCTGGCTTTGGCCTTGGTCGTTGGTCACCCAAACACCTTCGTTGGTGATTTTGTCATACTGAACGCCTGAGACTTGGATGACGCCGTGGGATTTGATATGAGCGCGATGGACCCAACCTGAGGTCTTATTAAGACCACTACCCAAGCGGCCTTTGGTACGTTGCATCAGGTACACTTGACGAATAGGGGTAATGCCTTCAGGTTTGATCAGGCCACCATCGCTTTGATAGTTCATATCAGAGGTAACGCCCCACTCTTCGCGCCACTCCTCGACAGATTGTGGTTTTGGGCGGTAGCTTGGGTCTTTTAGCGTCTCAGGAGACAGCTCATCTAATGGCTGACCATGACGAGCGGTCAGGTACTCGCTGACATCGAACCCAACGCCGCCTGCACCGATGACTGCAACCGTATCGCCGACTGATTTTTCGCCTGATAGCAGTTCAGCATAGCTCATCACTTGCGGTAAGTCTGCGCCTTCGAGTTTACCCGCCAAGCTCTTCGGTACGACGCCCGTTGCGACAACGACGTGTTGAAACTTACCGTCATTTAGCATCGCTTTATCAACTTTGGTATTAAGTTTGATAGTAACGCCTAAGTGCTCAAGCTCATTGATGTAGTAGCGAATAGTTTCAAAGAATTCTTCTTTACCTGGGATGACTTTGGCATAGTTAAACTGCCCGCCCAAGATATCACGAGCTTCAAATAGCGTGACTTCATGACCACGTAATGCTGCGACGTGCGCCGCTGACATGCCCGCAACGCCGCCGCCGACGACCGCAACTTTTTGCGGTTTTTTGGTCTTTTTGTACACCAGTTCAGTCTCATGACAGGCTTGTGGATTGACCAAGCAGGTTGAGCGCTTATTCTCAAAGGTATGATCCAGACAGGCTTGGTTACAGGCGATGCAGGTATTGATGCGATCGGCTTGACCGTCTTTGGCTTTATTGACCCAATGCGCATCAGCGAGGAACGGGCGCGCCATTTGGATGAGATCAGCTTGACCGCTCTCAACGATATTCTCTGCCGTATTTGGCATATTGATACGGTTCGCCGCCATCATCGGAATGCTGATATGTTTTTTGATCTCAGCTGAGAAATCAACGAAAGCGGCACGCGGCACGCTAGTCACAATAGTCGGTACGCGCGCTTCATGCCAGCCAATACCCGTATTCATGATGGTGACGCCAGCGGCTTCTAGCGCTTTGGCAACGGTGATGACCTCGTCCATAACGTTGCCGTCTTTGACCAAATCAATGACAGATAAGCGAAATACGATAATAAAATCTTCGCCAACCGCAGCACGCACCGCTTTTACGATATCGACGGCAAGTTTCATACGTCCTTTGATATCACCGCCATACTCATCATCACGCTGATTAACATGGCTGGATAAGAACTGATTGAGCAAATAGCCCTCAGAGCCCATGATCTCCACACCGTCGTAACCTGCCTGCTTGGCTAATTTAGCCGCGCGTGCATAGTCTTCAACCGTTTGCTCAATGTTTTTGACGCTCATTTTGCGTGGTTTAAATGGCGTAATGGGTGATTTTGTGGGGCTAGATGAGACGATAAACGGATGATAACCGTAGCGACCACTGTGCAGGATTTGCATAATGATTTTGCTATCGTACTTGTGTGCGGCGCGCGTCACGCGTTGGTGATTGATGACGTCAGCTCTTGTATTCATCGTGCCGCCTGCAGGGAGTAGCCAGCCTTCGCGGTTGGGAGATATACCGCCCGTTATCATCATCGCCACACCGCCTTTGGCACGCTCAGCGAAATAGGCTGCAAGCTTGCCATAGTTATAAAAGCGATCCTCTAAACCGGTGTGCATAGAACCCATAACCACACGGTTTTTGAGCGTGGTAAAGCCTAGATCTAATGGCTCAAACAAATGCGGATAGTGCTCATTGGCATTGGTAGTGTCTATCTTGCTTTGGGTGCTGGCAGTGCTGTTAGCTGAAGTGCTGGCGCTCATAAGGTCGTCCTTGTGAATGAGGTAAAGTGATCTAGAAAATTCATATATAGCTATCGTAACACACCGTCTTGATTGTCATCTACGCAGACAAACGACTGATGAGTGAGATTAATACAGGTGTTGTTTTGAGCACATGGTTATTCAATGAACCAAGCATAAAAACAAGCTCACTTTTGACGTATCTCTGGCTATAATGAATGCTAATGTGAAGCGAAAAAATACACCAAACTGAGTTTAAGACACAAAAAAAGGCGCAGTCTAAGAGAATAGACTGCACCTTTTTACACGCTAAAGATTTTTTACGTTAGCTTATTTTTGGTTCAAGCCACTGAAAGGCAAGCATTCCGACGATCATCGCAGGGATAAATACAAAGGCTTGCCACGCTCCTGTGCCCAGTAACACAATGCCTGGACCTGGGCAAATACCAACCAAGCCCCAACCGATACCGAACAGCATGGCACCGATGACAAGCCTTTTAGTAATGATCGTTTTGCTTGGCATATCAATCTCAGTCCCAATCCAGCTGAGCTTTTGACGCCGAGCCAATTGTACACCAACCAAAGCCACTGCTAGACCGCCGCCCATTACTAGCGCCAATGAGATATCCCACGCGCCAAAGACATCCAAAAATCCTAATACCTTTTCAGGATTGGTCATCCCTGATATCAGCAGACCAAACCCGAATATCAACCCTACTAGTAATCCAATAGTATTCTTTAGCATTATTCGCCTCACTCTCTTTAGATACTGCTTCTATTTTGATAAAACCGACGTTAGATTAAGCCCAATACTTGCCTGCCGATATAAACGGTGAGAATACCAAAGAGCATAAAGGTTACCGTCGCCACCATCGAGCGCGGTGACAGGCGCGCATTACCACAGATGCCATGACCACTTGTGCAGCCAGAACCCAGACGCGTACCGAAGCCAACCAGCAAACCTGCGCCAATCAGTAACGGCAGCGAACTGGTCACTTCCATAGGCGGTAGCGGTGCTATCAGCTGATAGAGTAGCGGCGAGATGACCAAGCCTAAGACGAATAACACTTGCCACAGCTCGACGCGTTTGGGCTTGAGTAAACTGGCACTGATACCACTAATACCAGCGATGCGCCCAATGCCGAGTAACAGCACTACGGTAGCAACGCCTATGATTAGACCGCCCACTAGTGACACTGGTGTAAAAGCTTGCCAATCGACTTGTATGCTCATAATGATTACTCAATTTAAGATATGCTAGTCAGATGCCTGTAAATGTAGAAAGCATCTATTTATAAAAAAACATTATATTATAAAATATAACAAATAGCCAAAAAAAGTGCCAAGTCCCAAAATAGGAGACTCAGCACCTGTTAATGAATCAAGTTCCAATAAATATAACTATTATTTGGCAAGCACCTTATCAAGAACCGATTCAAAACGCGTCACTGCGTTATCGATATCCGTTAGCTTATCGAGACCAAACAGACCTAGGCGGAAAGTCTTGAAGCTCTCAGGCTCACCTACCTTTAGGGGAACGCCGGCGGCAATCTGCATACCTGCCTCAGCAAAGGCGCTACCTTTATGCATATCATCACGATCGGTATAGCACACTACTACGCCTGGCGCTTTGAAGCCGTTGGCTGCCACGCTCTCAACGCCTCTACCTTCTAGTACTTCGCGAATACGCTTGCCAAGTGTCCACTGCGCGTCACAAAGCTTGTCAAAACCAATTTTTTTGGCCTCATTTATCGTATCGCGGAACTGACGTAGACCATCGGTTGGCATCGTCGCATGATAAGCATGACCGCCATTCTCATAAGCGCGCATGATAGTGAGCCATTGTTTTAGATCTAAGCTAAAGCTAGTAGACTCAGTCTCCTCTACTCTTTTGATCGCGGCTGTGCTCAACATCACAAGGCCTGCGCAAGGGGTGCTGCTCCAGCCTTTTTGCGGGGCGCTAATGAGTACATCAATGCCCAAAGCCTTCATATCAAGCCAGACACAACCTGAGGCAATACAATCGATAACTAGTAGGCCGCCAACGCTATGAGTTGCATCAGCCAAGGCTTTGATGTAGTCATCAGGCAAGATGATACCTGCTGAAGTCTCAACGTGCGGCGCAAAGACGATCGCAGGTTTTTCAGCTTTAATCTTGGCAACTGCCTCCTCGATAGCAACTGGCGCAAAAGGTTTTGGCGTATCGCTGCTTTGATCAAGAGCATCAGTACGGTTGGCGGTTAGTACTGTCGAGGATTTGGCAAAACTGCCTTTTTCCAAAATCTGCGTCCAGCGGTAGCTAAACCAACCGTTACGAATGATTAAGCAGTCTTGGTCACGAGCCAATTGATTGGCAACCGCTTCCATACCATAAGTACCTGCACCAGGTACGATGACTACCGCATCAGCGTTATAGACAGATTTTAGATCGCTAGATAAATCATTCATCACTTGCTGAAAAGCTTTTGACATGTGGTTCAAAGCGCGGTCAGTGTAAACCACTGAATACTCTAATAAACCGTTTGGATCGATGTCTTGGCGTAATGCGGTCATGGCGTGCTCCTAATTGGGGATTAAATTTACTACAATGAAAGGCGTTAAAGTTAACTTTAAACAAACCTTGCTAAAATACTGCTAGTTTTGCTGGTTGGTAGAATAGAGTAATTTATATAAAGGGTATCACTGTTATTAAGTATAAGTATCAAGCATAAGTCACTAAACATGAAGCTAGCGCGGGCGATAAGAATCGTTAAGTCCTGAAACTACAAAATTGAGCAATTCACTATCACCTTCTCGAGCCGCTTTGCGCATGAGCTTGGAGGGCGCATGCGTGAGCGTCTGGGTCAAACGCCTTGTGAGCTCAATGACGATGTCCTCAGCGCTTGTATCACCCTCTGTCAGCTTAGCGATGGATTCACTTAATACCTTATCCACCTGATCATGAGTGCGCATACGATACTCTTGAATGTCTCGCCCTACTTGACGCACAGCGAATCGTCGCTCCATCTCAATGACCAGTTGACTGACTAAGAGCTCAGCATCCACAGCCGCTTGGCGGCGCTGCTCAATATTGCCTGCGATCACATGTTGTAAGTCGTCGACAGAGTATAGGTAGACATCATCTATCTGACTGATAGTATCATCGATATCGCGTGGTACTGCTAGATCGACCATGAGCATCGGCTGATAACGACGGCGTTTGAGCGCTTGCATCACCATGTTTTTATCGATCAACAAGTCCATACTACCGCTACAACTACTGACAATATCAGCCTCAGACAGCACTTGCGGTAGATCTTTTAGCGGGCGCACCTCAACCTGACAACTGGCACTACGCAGCTCATCAGCTAATATTTGCGCGCGTTCAGAACTGCGATTACAGATGATCACACGTCCAATACCTAGACCTGCGATGTGGGTTGCCACCAAACGGTTCATCTCGCCTGCGGCAACGACTAGCAAGGTGCGACTGGGCAGGTTATCAAATATCTGGGTGGAGAGCTTGGCTGCTGCAAACCCAAGCGATACCGCTTGCGCGCCCACTTGAGTCTCATTGCGCACGCGCTTGGCTGACGCAAACACTTGATCAACAATCCAGCCCAGTTGCGTAGTAAGCGCCTGTCCGTTTTGCGCCAGATGCACGGCTTGCTTGATTTGACCTAGTATCTGCGGCTCACCTAATATCATAGAGTCTAGGCCTGCGGCAACCCGTAGCCAATGCGTCAACGCATGAGTATCGCAGTGCACGTATAGATAGTCATTGATATCGCTCAACGCTATACGCTTAAAGTTGGCAAGCCAATTTTTTATCCGTAACACGTGCGCATTCACCGCAGCCGATGATATCGACATCGCAGAGCTTGTATCATCTTCCTTTGGTACCAAAGCATAGATCTCAGTACGGTTGCATGTTGAGACAATCACGCTACCATCAGTAAAACGCTCTAACTGCTCAAGCGCGGTAGTGACATCCTCACCAATAAGTGCCAAGCGCTCACGTAGAGCGACTGGTGCGGTTTTGTGATTGACCCCGATGACCACTAATCTCATTATCGACAGACCGTCTACGTCATGCGCCCACCAAGCAATAACTTGGTCTATAAAGGGCAGCTATTGAATACATACACTAAAAGTTATCTATTATATCACTCTTATAGGGTTAATTTAATACCTACCCTCTGACCCTAATGCTATTTATCTTTATCTGGGCGCTCAGGCGACAAATCAACTACCACCATGCATCTGAGTAGTCATTTATAAGAGGCATCGGTATTGTTTAGCAGACTCACTTATTACTTAATTTTTTGCTTAACAAGGACGCTATTGTTAATCGTAATCTTCTACTCTTATAATGAGCCTACTTACAAAGTCACTTTTAGTTCAGCGCAGAGTGGCATGTCTTAAAGTCATACTTTTTTGATAGACACTTTTAGACACACTATAGGCGAATACTGTTTTCTATGAAACTTTTTGGTACTTCGTTACATTTACAGCGTGTGCATGATGATTTTAACCTTCAAGCGTTATGGCGCAAGATTGTCGATCGTCTGTGCCACCAGCACAAGTTGGCTCTAATGCTAAGCGCCTGTTTATACTTAGGCGCACCTGCGCTGGCGGCTGACCCTAATATTTCTGTCTCGATTACTCGCAATATTGAGGTAATAGATGGCGCTGTCAATAGCGCCACCGATGTCTTAGTCACAGATTCATCCCCTCGTGACGAGCCAAGCTTGTATGCGCTACTAAATGCTGAATTTGCAGCGGATCGTGGCGATATGCCTCGTGCGCTTACTATCTATAAACAACAATCTTTTAAAGAAAACGCCACGCCTGTGTTTGAGAGGGCGCTTAGCTTATCTCTGCGCGGTGAAGGTTTTGAGTCCTCTTTAGCGTTTGCCAAGGCGTGGCAAGAGCGCAATCCTGAACACGTGCCTGCTTGGTTCTATGTCGCTCATTTAGCACTCAAGGCTCACGATTACAACTTAGCCGCTCAAACGCTTACGCTTATTTTGCGAGATGACCCAAGGGCTGATTTGAGCGAAGTTTTAGTCGGTATCTACCCTGAAGCAGACGAGGACAGACGCGAACTACTGGCAGCTTTGCAACTCATCGATAGCAAACAGAACGCGTCATTATCGGTGCTAAAGGCCGGTTTATTGTTGCAATTTGATGAGCCCAAAATGGCACTTGTACATATTGATCGCGCTTTGGTTCGTCAACCAGACTACGTTCCTTTTATCACTTTAAAAGCGGATATCCTGCGCAAACTTGAATCTCCAGACGTGGTTACTGAGTATCTTAGTCAAGCGCGCTTACGCAGTCCCTCTAATAAAAGCCTATACCTATACGAAATCCGTTACCTTCTTGACTTAGGTCAAAGCCGTCAAGCTTGGGATCTGCTTCTTAATGCCAATGGGCGTTTTGATGATGCAGAGATTACTTTGCTTGCAGCCTTGGTCAGTCTAGATATAGAAGAATATAGCAGTGCAGATACTCTGTTGAACCAACTGGCAAAGAGTACAAGTTATCTTGATCAAGCCTACTACTATTTGGGCATTAGTGCCGAGCGTCAGCAGCGCTTTGCTCAGGCCAAATACTACCTAAATGGCGTTATGCAAGAGGATCTAGTACTCGCAGCACGCAAAAAAGTAGTCGCCTTTGAGCTCAATGACAATAATACTGAAGCCGCTATCGCAACGCTTGAGGAACTACGTCAGCAGTTTGAGATGTTTGCACCTGAAGCTTATATCTTGCAGGCTGATATCTTATGGCAGCAGGATCAAAAAGATAAGGCCCTAGCGCTACTATCACGCGCCAGCCGCGAGCATCCAGATAACGAAGACCTATTATTTGCGCGCGTACAACTCCTTGATAATCGCAGCGATTATGTGATCAAGCGTACTTTACTCAATCACTTGCAGGGGCTTGACCCGAACCATTTAGCTTATAAGCTTAGCTACGCGCAATTACTCTTAGCCAATAACCGTCAATCTCAGCAAGGCATTGCCTTAGCACAAGCCATTGTTCAAATCCGCTATGACGACCCGCGCTACGATAACAACTTGCACTTGCAAGCGCTCAATGTACTCGCTGATAATGCACTGGCCAATGACGAGTACGCGCAGGTGATAAGCTATTTGCAGACACCTTATGACGTCCTACCGACACTAGAGTCTGGAGTACTACTACTGCGGGCTTATCAAGGCTTAGGTAATGACAACCAGGTCAAAATTTTGTTAGAGGATTTACAAAAGCGCTTCTCTTTTGGGCAACAAAACGTCAATGACCGCATACAGCTTTATTGATTCTCGTCCGTTACCAACAGTACAAATGTCTTGAGAACAATGTACTCAATAAAAGGCATAACTGAGTAACAAACGACGCGTAAGCTGTACTTTTAAAATCACAACCATTTGCTTTTATTTTGAGGAATAAATATGTCGTCTTTATCACCAAAAACCCCGCTGAGTACTCGTCTCTCTACATTGGCTGCCCTAACCTCTGCTTTATTGATAACCTCTGGATGCCAATCGCTACAAAGCGCCGCCACTCCTCCTACTAGCAGCCCTACTATGCAAGCGCAGAAGCTCGACAACTTTACCATCAACGGTAAAATTGGGGTGACTATGCCATCAATGCCGCAGAGCACTCCCGCTGATGGCTCGGTCGATGCAGGCACGCAAGGCGGTAGTGCGTTCTATGCATGGGGACAACAAAACGACCGCTTCGCCATTGAGCTCATTGGTGCTTTGGGGATTGGTAAAACCAACATCGAATACAATGGTCAGACAGCCACGCTAGTCAGCGAAAAGACAGGCACGCTCACGGCGGATGATCCAGAGACTTTGCTACTAGAGGCTACTGGCTGGCAAGCGCCCATCTCACAAATGCCGTATTGGATATCGGGTCGCCCCGCGCCCTCAGATAGCAACGCACAGATGGACGCGCAAAATCGTTTGATTAGCTCAGTCAATGGATCTTGGACTGCTAATTTTACGTATAAAGGCGCTGATAAGCTGCCCAACAAAATCAGCGCGACGCAGTCTCAAGGTCAAAAGGTTATCATGACTATTAATCATCAAGATCGTTAAGTCGCACTGCTGATATATTGAATCCATATTACCTATGACACAAAATCATATGACTAATCAAACCGTCACCCGCTTGTCCCCTGCCAAGATTAATCTGTTTTTGCATATCATAGGCAGGCGCAACGACGGCTATCACAACTTGCAAACTGTTTTTCGCCTGCTCGACTGGGGCGATTACCTGCATTTTTTGCCGAGTGAGTTGGTGGATATTAGTGGTATAGTTGAATGTGACGTCAGTCAGCGAGCGATTGTCCTTTGCAAGCAGCTCATTACTATCTCTGGCGCAGATAGCATTACTGAAAACCTAGAAGACAACTTAATTTTTAAAGCAGCAAAAGCTCTGCTGTCTTACGCCATTTTGAAAGAAAAACTGCCAAAATCCTTGCAAGCGATCAGTATTACTTTGGACAAGCATTTACCGATGGGCGCAGGCTTAGGCGGCGGTTCTTCTAATGCGGCGACTACTTTGCTGGCCTTGAACGATCTTTGGCAATTTGATTTGACCCAAGTTGAACTTATCAAAATCGCCACCACTATTGGCGCGGATGTGCCGATATTTATCTTTGAACAGGACGCTATTGCAACGGGAATTGGTGAGGAGCTAACCGCAATCGATTTGTCCGATCAGCACTACCTTATCCTGACGCCTGACGCGCATATCAATACCGCTGAGCTATTCGCGCATCCTAAACTGGACCGTGATATTGCAACTTTGTCTATTGAGATGATTAAAAATAAGACTGAGGACTACGTACAACATCTGAACACGCCTTTTGAAAATGTCTTTACCCCTGTAGTCATTAGCCTTGCGCCTGCGATTAAGGAGGCGTTAAGTTATTTACAAGGTTTAGAGACGCAAGCACTCGGCACAGCAAGGATGACGGGCTCAGGTAGTGCAGTGTTTTTGCCATTGAATGCAAGCGTTGCCATTGATGAAAAGCTTTTGGCGAAGTGGGTTGCGAGTGCGCCTTGTGCAGCTTACTTGGTGAGTAATTTGTAATGAAATTTTACTTATCACTTCTGATTTAATTTTGAGTCCTAGCGGTTTTTGAATGGTGCGTAATACATATCATAATTAGACAAAATAAGTTGGTATCAATATGAATTATTCAAGTCTTAATCAACACATAACAAGGTTGGCTACTTTTGCTTGTCTATTATCAAGTTTAATTGGCTGCTCATCACTCTCTTTACCTCAAACTGGCTCTACCCCAAATCGCACCTCTGATAAGATAGTTCCATTGCCACTACCAAACACGAAAGCAAAAAACGACTTTCAACAAATAGCTACTCCTAACTTAGCACCTAGTGCAAGCTTGCCTGCTGAACTGTTCACTTATGCGCCTACCCTCTCGATGCAAGAGATTAATTTTGTTTTAAAGGGCAAGTATATAGTTAAAAATAGCTGCTTGTATTTTGTTCAAAATGATACTGAATACTTTAGTGCTGTTTTTTATCCAGGTAGAGTGACTCTCTTTGAAGACGAGGGTTTGATTTCTTTAAATGGAACTAAAGTTAAGCTTGGTGAAGAGATTACCACTGGTGGTGTAATCAAAGAGTATATAGGTCACTATCATTTTCAAAAAGGGGATTATACGGTTGTAGATCCCAAAGACACAGATTGTCTGAAAAAACCCGCAGTATTTATGGTCGGCAAATTAGTTAATACTTACCCATAACAATAAACACTAGTGCATCAAACTGTAGGTCAGCTTTGCTACTTTATAATTTTCCAAATATACTTTATTGCAAATTAAAGGCTTTTTATTATGAAACCAATCGTTTCTATCCTGCTACCAAGTATAATTACACTGTCGATAGGAATTTCTGGCTGTATCACAGATACTGACTCATATTCAGTAGCCGATGTGAAGGTTCAAAATATCAAAGTGCCCAATCCCAAAGTATCTGTCAATAACATAGAATATGATAAAAAATCATATTCCCCATTCTTCACTTATCCTTATCCTTATCAGCATGGTGCGGAAATACAACCAGCAACTGGTGGTACTTTAGTCATAAAGGAGGGTTGTCTACTCCTTCAAAGTGGTGACAAACTTGATGTTCCTATTTTCCCTCACGGCATCACTGTTTGGAATGAGGAAACGCAGATTTTAACTGCCAATGGTGTCGACATACCTATTAATACTGACTTATTCACTAATGGACCTATAGGTGGCGGTCAATACAACCCAAATTACGATTATGGTTTTGAGCAACAAGGAGATTTAAAATGTCTAAAAGATAGATATATTCAATTTTTAGGATCACAATTTATGGATGTCAAAGATTTGCCAAATCGTTAGCATCCATTAGCCACAATTTAAGCTAAATAAGATATATAGCTTAAAGCTAAAATTATTATAAATACAACGTACAGATTTTTATGAACCTAATACCAGTTTTATTTTTCAACCCATTATGAATAAAAGCTAGAAAAAGGCGAAAGACCTTGCAAAATCTGCAAATTTGATTATAATAGGTCGCCTCAAAGGGGTATAGCCAAGTTGGTAAGGCATCAGGTTTTGATCCTGACATCCGTTGGTTCGAGTCCAGCTACCCCTGCCACTTTTAGTTCTAATTGCTCTGTTTTATGATAGCAATTGACAACACCCTCCTACTTTCGGTATAGTTCGCAACGAACGCCGCAAGGATAAGTCAGCGATAAATAACTTTATTTTACTGCTGATCTGATCGACTATCATGCCATTTTGATACTTTTCAAATAGGCATGGTAGAGTAAGACCTTACAGGGGTATAGCCAAGTTGGTAAGGCATCAGGTTTTGATCCTGACATCCGTTGGTTCGAGTCCAGCTACCCCTGCCATTTTCTACTGTAATAATATCCACCTCTTTTTCTTCATTTGAGCAGTTAGATACTGCTTTGCGGTCGCTGCTTGAGTCAATCAATAGGACTTCAGTCATGCCTTATTTGGCAATTTTTACGGGTAGTGCTCATCCAGAACTTGCGAAAACCGTAGCCGACCACCTACATATTCCTCTTGGTAAAGCTGATATTACCCGTTTTTCTGATGGCGAAATTGCTGTGGAAATCAAAGAACACGTGCGCGGTAAAGATGTGTTTATCATGCAGCCAACTTGTGCGCCCACCAATGATAATTTGATGGAAATCATGATGATGGCCGATGCTTTGCGCCGCTCCAGCGCAGGTCGTATCACCGCCGTCATGCCCTACTTTGGTTATGCGCGTCAAGATCGTCGTCCCCGTTCTGCCCGCGTGCCTATCTCAGCTAAAGTCGTCGCCGATATGCTGAACATCGTCAGCATAGATCGCGTCATGACCGTTGATTTGCATTCAGACCAAATTCAGGGTTTCTTCGATATTCCAGTTGATAATATCTACGGTACACCCGTACTGTTAAACGATCTCAAAAAACAAGATTATGACAATATCATGGTCGTCTCACCTGATGTCGGCGGCGTGGTTCGTGCACGTGCCATGGCGAAACAATTAGGTGATGCAGATTTGGCGATTATCGATAAGCGCCGCGCCCGTGCCAATGAGTCACAAGTCATGCACATCATCGGTGATGTCCGTGACCGTGATTGCGTCATCGTCGATGATATGGTCGATACCGCTGGTACATTGTGTAAGGCGGCAGAAGCACTCAAAGAGAACGGTGCACGCCGCGTACTCGCTTATATCACTCACCCGGTTCTATCAGGTAATGCTCTCAGAAATATCAGCGAATCCGCGCTTGACGAGATCGTCGTTACTGATACTATCCCGTTGTCAGACGCGGCTAAGGCATGTACTAAGATACGTCAAGTTTCAATTGCTCCAATGCTCGCTGAGAGCTTGCGCCGCATTAATAACGAAGAATCCATTAGCGCGATGTTTGATGCTTAATGTTTTTATACAGTAACTCATATCAAATGAGATACCGTTGATTAAAAAACAGCGTTAAGACTATTAGCGTTAAGATTATTATTGGTCTTAACGCTGTTTTTGTATGTGCAAGCGGTAAAAAGCATAAGCCTTTATTATTGCGACAAAACCACGTATAATGCGCGCCTGTATTCTTCATTCGCTAGCAGTTATTTTTAGAGCCAGCAATTTGATTTATACTTTTAAGTTCTACTTTATGAGTATCGATTATCCAGAGGTAGACTGGTCGCAAGTCTTAGACTACTGGTAGATACTTTACATACACTCTATAGGATTAATCCCATGGCTATTGATCATTTTGCAATTAACGCGGTCGACCGCTCTGCTGAACAACAAGGTAAAGGTGCGAGCCGCCGCCTACGTAAGCAGAACCTAGTACCTGCTATCATTTATGGTGGCGGTGCAGAACCAACCGCTATCTCAATTAGATTAAATGAGATGGTAAAGTCGCTCGAATACGAAGCGTTCTTCTCACAAATCTTGACCATTACTACTGATTTGGGTGATGAGCATCAAGTCGTTATCAAAGACTTGCAGCGCCATCCTGCCAAAGGCTTCCCAATGCATGCTGACTTTCAGCGCATTGTTAAAGGTCAAAAAATCAACATGAACATCCCTGTTCATTTCAGTGGTCGTGAAGACGCGCCAGGTACTGCTAATGGTGGTATCTTGTCTACGCTAGTATCTGATGTCGAAATCATCGCACTACCATCACAGCTACCTGAATATCTAGATATTGATGTGTCAGGTATGGCTATTGGTGATCTGTTCCGTCTATCAGATATCAACTTGCCAGAAGGCGTGGTTATCGCTGAGCTTGAATTAGAAGATGGTCATGACCGTACTATCGTCAACATGCAGCCTCCAACGGTTGAAGAAGTTGACGAAGAGGAAGATGAGGTTGATGCAGCTGACGTTCCTGCTATTGAGCAAGGCGGCGAAGGCGAAGAAGCCTCTGACGACGATTCAGAATCAGAGTCAGATAGCGAGTAACAAGTTATGTATGGCTACAGCGCTTTTATGGTCTTGTAGTCATCGTACTTATACCGTACAGACAGCAGGGGATAACCGTCTCCTGCTGTTTTTGTCAGTACATTTTGAAAAAGTAACCAGTATTTTTTTCAAAATGTATTTATAGTTGAATTGCGAGTCTGAGTAGGTTATGGCTATCAAACTTATCGTCGGTTTAGGTAATCCGGGTGAGCAGTATATGTTCACCCGTCACAATGCTGGGTTCTGGTTTGTACATCATTTGGCGCAGCAATTTAATATCAGCTTAAGCCATGATAAGAAGTTCCATGGTATTACTGGCCGTGGACAAATTCATGGGTCTGATGTGCGCTTGCTCTTGCCGCTGACCTTTATGAATAAGTCAGGACAGTCAGTGGTGCCTATGGTGAACTTCTATAATATAGATAACGATGAGCTGCTGATCGCTCATGATGAATTGGATATTCCAGCAGGTAGCATCAAGCTCAAAACTGATGGTGGACATGGCGGACATAACGGTCTGCGTGATATCACCCCACATATTGGCAATGATTTTCATCGGTTGCGTATCGGTATTGGTCATCCTGGTCATAAGTCAAAGGTCAGTGGTCATGTGCTCTCAAAAGCGGCACCTGATGAGCAAATCGCTATCGATAGTGCGCTCAGTGCTAGTTTTGAGGCATTGCCTTTATTATTAGCGGGCGATACTGAAAAAGCACGCTCAGAGATTAATAGTTTTAGATTACCTGAATAATTTGCATTATATTTCCTTGCATAACCCTTTTATTCTGTTAGTATTGCCCTCATTAAGTTTATGATTTGATTCATTTAATACCCGTTACACTAAGGATGCAACCTATGCTACTTAATATGCTCAAGTGCAAATTACACCGCGCGCGTGTTACCCATGCAGAACTTCACTACGAAGGCTCATGCGGTATCGACGGCGATTTGTTAGATCTTGCAGGTCTTCGTGAGAACGAGTCGATTGATATCTATAATGTCACCAATGGCAAACGTTTTCGCACTTATGCTATCCGCGCAGAAGCGGGCTCTGGTATTATCTCCTTAAATGGTGCAGCGGCGCACATGGCAGACTTAGGTGATATCGTTATCATCTGTGCCTACGCGCATTTTGATGAAGTTGAAGCCTCAACTTATCAGCCAAAGCTGGTCTACTGTAATGAAGATAACACGGTAAAAGACACTGCGAACATTATTCCTGTACAAGTCGCTTAGCTTGACTCGTTATCGGAGTTTATGACGGCTATTTAAGAACCCGTTAGTCAGATACTGCAATCAAATTATTCTCCTAGTCATAGTGTCACGCATGCTAGTATTCGAGCTGAATCCAAACGGGTTCAGCTTTTTTATGTTTGTTCATTGAGGTGTGATCTATGTGGCTGGCAATAATCGCAGTAGTCGTCGGACTAGCAATTTTGGTTTGGAGTGCGGATGTATTCATCGATGGTGCGGTCGTCTTAGCCAATAAGCTAAAGGTACCTAGTTTTTTGATCGGCGTTGTGATCTTAGGATTAGGGACTTCGGCACCTGAGATGGTCGTCTCAGTATTAGCAGCATTAGATGGTAGTCCTGAGCTAGCCTTAGGTAACGCTTATGGCTCCAACATCATCAATATCGCTTTGGTACTTGGCGCAACCGTACTCATCAGCCCCATCATCATTCGCAAAAGTATTATCAGTCGTGACATGCCGCTACTACTCTTAGTGACCGCTGTAGCAGCATGGCAACTGAGTGATGGCGTCTTAAGTAATACTGACGGTATTGTTCTCATCGTTTTATTAGTAGCGGTATTAGGTATTCAGATTGTCTTGAGCTTGCGAGAGGGCAATCACGAGCACGAAGATGACCCTGTACTAGATAGCGCAGAGCAGATGAGCGCTATTCGCGGCATAGGTGCTCTGTTCATCGGCTTGCTAGTACTGATATTGAGCTCGCGCGCTATCGTCTGGGGCGCTGTGGAGCTTGCCACGTTATGGGGATTAAGTGAGCTGATCATTGGTCTGACCGTCGTAGCGGTTGGTACGTCGTTACCTGAGCTGGTCGCTAGTGTATCAGCGGCGCGTAAAGGTGAGCATGATATGGCTTTGGGCAATATTATTGGCTCTAATATCTTTAATACATTAGCCGTCGTTGGCCTTGCCGCACTCATCGCACCTATGACGATTAGTCCCGTTATTTTATCGCGTGACGTGCTGGTTATGGGCGCGATTACCGTACTACTCTTTGCGCTCTGTGTATTCGCCTTTAGCACCAAACGCAAATTTGGATGGGCCTCTGGTACAACCCTAATGCTCGCCTTTGTAGGTTATACCCTATGGCTGATTCAGAGTGTTACGATATAAACTGGACGTTACTTACTGCCTTTACGGTTACGTAGTACTCGCCACAAGCTCTCGTTCTCAGTTCTTGGCATCTTCAGGGTAATCGTGTTTGAAATCATGTCTTGTACTGCCAGGCCGCGACGATTGAACAGACAAAAGGCATAATTGAACATCAAACCCAAAAAGGCACTGGTCAGCATAATCGCTCTTGTGCCACCTATGAGGCTGCCAATTAGGCCAAAGATGAGCGGCATAATACTCGCCGCTAAAATACGCTTGAACGCCTGTCCCCAGCTCAACAGATGACCAGTATCATTGACCGTCTTTAACCGCCAAGTTTGCATACCTAAAGTCTGACCACCGCGTCGCCAAAATAAACCATAAAAAGCGACTAAGGTTAAGATAAAGGACGGGGTCATCACTACATTTTGATACCAAGTGGGCAAGGTCTGTGCTTGATTGGACTCCGTACCCGTCTGCATGGTAGCAAGCGTACCTATCACGGTAAGTGCTGTCCCTACCAAAAACAACAAGGCTAGTATCAACATACCATCATAGACGATAGCAGCGATTCTGGTCGTTGGTTTAGCAATCGTCGGCTCATCGCTCTCAGGCATTCGCTGCAGTGGCGTCTTTGGTTTTGACTGAAGAGTAGGAGCTTTTTTTAGGTTTTTTGGCATGATAAGCGCTCATAACAGATAGGTAGTAACAGTAGATGGAGATCTATAGCATTATTGTACCGTAATTGCGCCTGTTATCATAAACTGATAAAAAACGAACAGACATAAAAAAACCGCCAAAGTGTCATCAGACAGGCGATTGATTTAGGACTTAACGTTGATCGTTGATCTAGTATGCAAATGGTGCGCCCGGAGAGATTCGAACTCCCGACCCCTTAGTTCGTAGCCAAGTGCTCTATCCAACTGAGCTACGGGCGCGTATTGCACATCATTTACTACAAATAAGTTTGTAGTAAATTAGGTTGGCTATTATATAGAGTACACACTTAATGTCAATGTTTTTGTCAGCTAAAATAGAAAATACTGTTAAAGACATCGAACTCTAAATATCGCCGAATAAGATGGCGGTGAAGGAGGGATTCGAACCCTCGATACGCGTTAACGTATGGTTCCTTAGCAGGGAACTGGTTTCAGCCACTCACCCACTTCACCGAACAATACAAGACTATTTGTAATAAATATGAGTTATTTATAATAAATACATGAGCAGTTATGATAAACAACAGTATCGATGCTAATGATACGTCTTATGCTGTGGGCGAGTATTATAACAAAGCCAAAACGAATTGCAAGCCTTGTGACAAGTTTAATCCTGCTTCGACTATAATTTATAGGATAATCAAAGACTGAAATAATTTTAATCATAAAAAAACGCTCTACATTGATAGAGCGTTTAATGAAAGCGTGTCGATGCTAGAGTAAACCGCAACTTAAGCTTACCCTAACATCGGCATAAAGCTGGCAGCAAAACCACCAATGAAAATCTCAAGCAGATAAAAGGCCAAAAAGGCGACAATCGGTGATAAATCTAGCATGCCTAGATTTGGGGTAATACGGCGAAACGGTGCTAAGATAGGTTCAGCTAGGCGCATAATAATGCTAACGATAGGATGCACAGAGCCAGTAAACACGACAATCCAGCTGACGATAATAGAGCCTATCACTAGATAGCGGCACATACGCAAAAAGTCTAATACCAAACTGATGGTGCCGGTAAAGAATAACGGTACAGGTGCAATGCCTTGATGAGTCAAGGCCGCTTTGCCAGAGATATCTATTAGACGAATGAGCAGCATCAAGACGATAGCAGCAATACTGATGCGGCCCTGAGCGACCGTTGGAAAAATACGGCCAAAGACATCAACGATATGAGTGGCGCGATAAGCAGGCGCTATCATAGGGTCACTGGCATCCATATCCGCAAATTGCAGCATAAAGCGTATAAATACGAGCAACATAGCAAAGGTGGTAACCAGATCAAAAACTTGTAATAAGGCGTTATTCATGGAGCGTTACTCAATATCAATGATTTTGCATTAGCAAATACTAAAGTGACAATTTTTTTGAATAAAAGGGTACTGATATCTATCGCATCAAAAGCTGCTTTACTGACTCATCTCATCGCTCAACGCTTCACTGCGCTGATAACACGCTTGCATAGCCTCACCGATTTGACGTCCAATCTCATTGGCTTGCATTGATTCAATCGCGGCCTGCGTCGTCCCATTTGGCGAAGTGACTTTGCGACGTAGCTCGCTTGGCGCCTCATCGCTGCCCATTGCCATTTTGGCCGCTCCCAGCATGGTTTGCATAGCGAGCGCGGAGGCTTGCTCTCTATTTAACCCTAATGCTATTGCGCCATCAACCATAGACTCAATGAAGTAAAAGATATATGCAGGCGCCGAGCCTGATACGGCAGTCACCGCATGCATCTGGTCTTCCTCCTCTACCCACATCACTAGACCTGAGGCCGCCATTACCCCCTCTGCTAACTGCTTATCTTCAGTGCTCGTAGCATCAGTTGCATACAGCCCTGTTGCACCCATCTGAATCATAGCAGGAGTGTTTGGCATAGCGCGTACGATATTGGCATAGCCGCCAAGCATCGCGGATAAAATATCCGTCGATAGACCTGCTGCCACCGAAATAATAAGTTGCTTATCGAGCACATCTGTAAAGGCACTGACCACCATTTTCATCACTTGCGGCTTGACCGCGAGCACAACAACATCAGCATTGACCACAGCAGATTTTGCATCTTGAGTTGGATCTATCGTGTTGATCCCTTTAGCCGCAAGCGACTCACGTATCTCGCTGCTAGGATCTGCGACCGTGATTAGTTCAGGCTCAACGCCGCAGCCGATCAGACCGCTGATCAAGGCTTGCGCCATGTTGCCGCCACCGATAAAGCTTATTTTTCTATGATCTAATACTGACATAACAAATCCTTGGTTACTGCTCTTAGCACCGTTTTAATGGCTGCGCTTACGATCAAATTATATTCTTGATGGTGAGCGCATTAGTACCGCGTGCAAAATGACACTCAGTTTATCATACTGCTATTATTGACGTTTGATAAATTCAAACTCTCAATTAACATGCAAAATGCTTTGCACGGTATGCACTGGCGTATGTAATGCTGGATCCTCACTCTCTAACCTCCAAACCTCAAAGGGTGATGCCAATGCTATTTGGGCTACTTTTGCCTTATTGTTGTTATCTACAAAATTTAAACTCACCACCACCAAACTATCGCGTAGCCATACTGGTATAGCTAGAGTTTGGTAAAGCTTTTTGCCAGCCTGCGCTCGGCTACTATGGGCAGTCTTTATCTTTTGCTGACGACCAAGCGGCGCAAGGTTTAGCCTAGTCGTATCGCTAATTTTTATAGGCAACTTGTCGAGTGCCACTTTTAATTGCCAATGATAATCCTGACTGTGGCGCACGGTGATGAGTAAAGGTTGCGATGTCGTTTGATTAAAAGAATATAAGGGTTGGGTTTGTTCAGGTATCTTATCAGTGAGCCATTCAAGCCACTGACTACTCAATCGATAAAGCTGCTGCCGAAAACGTCGAATCGTGTAAGAATGCTGACGCGCTTGCCAATACAATTGTGTCTGGTGATTCTGATCGGTGCGATATGCCAAATTAAACACATCGTCTATAAGCTGCTTAGCAGGCGGTAGCGGCTCATCTTGTGTCAGCCAGTAGTGCAATAGCTGACGCCGTCGAGCAAGCGGTAGTATTTGTAGCTGATCAATATTCAAGACACGCTGCACAGGCGGTACTTGCAAAGGCTCAAGGAACGAGCTAGACGCTTGCGCCAGATCTTGCTCAGCTTGCGCGTTGACAATATCCTTAGCATCACCTAATAGCTGCGCGCTGCGAGCGATGTTCTCAACCACATTGGTATTATAGCGTGTGAGTACAGGCAAGATATCACGGCGTAGACCACTACGGATATTATCACCGTTGTCGTTGGTTGGATCGTCGATATAAGGCAGCTTTAGTCGCTCGGCGTAAGTAGTGATGTTAGTACGGCGCACGCTTAACCAAGGTCGCCACAATACGTGTTGCCGCGCGCCTGTTTGTTGCACACGCAAGGGCATCATACCTGCTAATCCGTTGACCCCAGCACCTTGTATCAAGCGCATCAGTACAGTCTCCGCTTGATCGTCAGCATGATGACCGAGCAGGAGTACATCGCCTTGGTTGATGTGCGCTAGCATTGCTTTGTAGCGAGCCTTACGCGCGGCTTGCTCATCCGCACCTTTTACGTGGGCTTGTAGAACATAACAGGGCATCTGCTGCGCGCGCGCCCACGCCTCGACATGCATGGCCCACTGCGCACTGCCCGCTTGCAAGTTATGATCGACATGTAATAGCTGCGGTAAAAATGGCAATTTGCCTTGTCTATAGAGCTGAGCACACACGCCAGCTAATGTTAGAGAGTCACGCCCGCCGCTACAGGCTAGCCAAATACGGCGGCCACGTAATTGCTCATAATGCTCAGCTACACTAGTCAGTAGTGCCTGACTTAGTCCTTTATCCATCGGTATATCGGATGACATAGGTTTAATAGGATAGTTGCGAATAGCGGGGCTGCTCATAAGATAGTCTTATCCAAAAGTATGATTAGGGCGTATTTAATTAAGGATCTGATTGAAAGATTATCATAACCTTTTAGGTATAAAAAAACGCGTCTCAATAGAGACACGTTTATTTTAACAAAGTACGAGAGGAGTAAAGCCTTATATTTAGGCAGGCAGCATCACCTCAGAATTAAAGGTTTTGAGCTTCTCGTAGCGTTGCTCACAGCGCTCACTTGCATCTAAATCAACGATCTCATCTAATTGCTGGGTGATGAGCTCTTTTAAGGCTTTCATAACTGGCTGCGGATGGATATGTGCGCCCTCACCTTCGTCAATCACCTCGTCAATGAGTCCAAGCTGATATAAGTTGATCGCATTGAGCTTTAGCGCCTCGCTAGCATCTTTTGCTTTTTCAGCGGTTTTCCACAAAATAGAGGCACAGCCTTCAGGAGAGATAACCGAGTAAATGCTATTTTGTAGCATATTGACCCTGTCACCTACTCCGATAGCTAGGGCGCCGCCAGAACCGCCTTCACCAATAATAGTCACAATAATAGGTACTTTGAGACTTGAGAATACCGCAATGCTTTCAGCGATCGCTTGCGCTTGTCCGCGCTCCTCAGCACCAATACCAGGGTATGCGCCTTGCGTATCGACAAAGGTCATAACCGGAATATTAAAACGCTCAGCCATTTTGACTAAACGGATAACCTTTCGATAGCCTTCAGGATTGGCCATACCAAAATTATGGGCGATACGCTCGCGCGTACTGCGACCACGGTGCTGACCGACTATCATAACAGGCTTGCCATCAAAGCGCGCCAAACCACCGATGATAGCTTTGTCATCGGCATAGGCGCGGTCGCCATGTAACGCATCGAATTCTGTAAATAATTGATTGACGTAATCCATAAACAATGGACGTTTGGCGTGACGTGCCAGCTGTACGCTATCCCAGACGGTGCTCATAGACTTATCCTTTTTGTCATTTTTATTCTATGATGGCTAATATGATCTCATCGCTCTTTGGTTCGGGCGCTATTAATCACGGTGAACATCACGGAAGTACAGTTGTAAACTCAATACAAACTATAGTAGCACATCTTATATAGCAAGGCATTATTCTGCCTGCAAGTCGCCAATAGTTATCGCCACTATATCAGTAGAAATCGGTTGTATAACCAGAATTAAGCTTCAACGATACTAAGCTTCAACGATACTAAGCTTGATGCCCCACTTGGAAAACTGCTCGGTCTCAGCTTGGAGATCTGTGAGTAAAGAGGTGTAGTGCTCATTATCATTGGTGACGGTAATTTGCCACTCATTGCTATTAATCACCTCAATATTCATAATTGGTGGAATATATTCGCTACGGCTATGATGAGTCAATACGGCAAGCCTAAGAAGCAAACATAGATAAACCAAGGAGTCGCCACCAACGCTACAAGCTTGCTCCAGCGTATCGGATTTGAGTTTACGTCTATGACTAAGCGCCAGCTGCGCCATCCGCTTTTGATCCACTTGCGAGAACCCTGGAATGTCTGAGTACTCAAGCAAATAGGCACTGTGCTTGTGATAGCTGCTATGACTAATGGCAAGACCAACCTCATGCAAGTAAGCAGCGCGGCGTAGCAGATCAGCATCATCTGTGTTTAATTTCAAATCACGATTGACTTGTTCAAGCAGGAGATGACTGGTCTTGACGACTTGGCGGGCTTGTTTTTTGTCTACCGAATAGCGTTTAATGAGCGCCAGCACACTGCGATCTCGTACATCTTCACTGCTAAAGCGTCCGAGCATATCATACATAACGCCTTCGCGCAGTGCCCCATCTGAGTAGGTCAAGGTCTCAACACCAAGCACTTTCATGATAGCGCGCAGTACCGCTACTCCTGCTGGAAACACAGCTCTACGGTGTTCTTTGACGCCTTCTAGGTCGATATCCTCGACATTACCGATCTTGGTCAGTAGCTTTTCAAGCTTTTTGAGCCCGTGATAGGTCACGCGCTCTTGGTCATCAGACCAGCCTTTTGATACTAGTACATTACGTACCGCCTTTATAGTGCCACTAGAGCCGATGACACTGCTCCAACCCGCTTTTTGGTAACGACCGTTAATCGCAAGCACTTCTTTTCTCGAGGCGCTAATAGCTTTGGTAAAAGCGTCTTTGGTAATCAGTCCATCTGCAAAGAACTTTTGGGTGAAGGCCACGCAGCCCATTTGCAAGCTCTCGGTCAGCATCGGCTCAAAGCCTTGGCCGATGATAAATTCAGTTGAGCCGCCGCCAATATCAATGACCAGACGCTTATCACTACTGGCATTGGTATGCGAGACGCCCAAATAAATCAAACGTGCCTCTTCGCGACCTGCAATAATTTCTATTGGCTTGGGTAATATATCGTTGGCACGGGTAATAAAATCATCGGCGTTTTTGGCTTGACGCAGCGCATTGGTCGCAACGATACGCACGCGCTCTGGCGGCACGGAATCTAGACGCGTAACAAAACGGTTCAAGCACTCCAAACCCCGCCGAGCGGCATCCGCACTCAAAATATTGTGCTCATCTAACCCCGCTGCCAATTGTACCTTTTCAGACATAGAGACCACTTTACGTACCTCACCATGGTCAAGGCGAGCAATCGCTAAATGAAAACTGTTTGAGCCGATATCAATGGCTGCCATCAGCTCGTCTTCGGCAAGCGGCGAGTTGGCAAGGTATTTTTTAGGCATAAAAAGCGGTTACCGTAGGTTGTGAGCTGACTGAATCGAACAATCAGTGAAAAAGGATATCTATCAGCACAATTAACGAGCCATTAGTTATCATGTGATATAGAATTAAATTAGCAAGCGTTATAGATAAGTGTTGTCATTAAAGCATTTATGCCAAATAGGGGCAAGCGCCCAGAATAGTAACTGTTTTGCACCTTCAAGAGCAGATGTTTTGCGTATCTACCATCAATTGACAAGTGTTTGAATGACATAGGCTCTATAGAAATCAAAGAGATGTCTTGTATGTCATAAATAACAATTACTTAAGCGCTATTTTGTTATATGATAATTGTCTATTTCCACCTTTTACTATAATCAAGCTAACGAGCAAGGATGCTACTATGAATACTCAAACCCAACATGAAGTCTTTAGCAAGACTGAGCTTAGTCACACAAATACTAATAACAGCATAAAGAATATCAAACCTACTGAGCAAAAATTTTATGACTTCTACTTAGAGGAGCATCAAAATATGGCTTGTCGGCGTTTGCACTTTGCAGGTAGTAGCTTTGGTCTTTTAGGCCTCGCAAAATCTGTTAAGACCCGCTCGCCAAAACCTTTACTTAAAGGTATCGCTGCTGGTTATGGCTGCGCTTGGGTCGGACATTTTTTCTTTGAAAAGAATAAACCTGCGTCGTTTAAATTCCCGCTCAAAAGCTTCGCTAGCGACTTTCGAATGTATGGCGATGTGCTACGCGGTAGACTGAGCTTAAAGGATACCAAGTTTGATAAAATCAGACAACAGTAGGGCGCTAACGGTATTGTCAATTCAATCAAATGAGCGGTTTAGTGAATTGGCAGTCAGGAGAGAGCACGTGGAACCGATAAATAAGTGCGCCATCGTTATTGGTGGCTCATTGGCAGGATTATTCGCAGGAACCTTGCTACGGGATATCGGCTGGCAAGTCGACATCTATGAGCGCTCTACTCATGAGCTTGATAGTCGTGGCGGCGGTATCGTTCTGCAACCTGATGTCATCACCGCTTTTGAATTAGCAGGTATTGATACTGACAACTTAGGCGTTGATGTCATTGAGCGCTACTATTTAAACCAAAACGGTAGCATCGATAAAATGGCAATGCGCCAGACGCTCACCTCTTGGAATATTCTGTATCGCTCGCTACGTCGGCATTTTCCAGACGAGTGTTATCATCAAGGCAAAGTGTTAGAGCGCGTCGAGTCAAGCGATGATAAGGCCACCGCTATTTTTGCAGATGGCTTACGCGTGACTGCCGATTTGCTTATCGGCGCTGATGGACCAGCATCCACCGTACGTCAGCAGCTACTTCCTAGTTATATTCCAGAATACGCCGGCTACGTGGCTTATCGCGGCGTTGTTGATGAGAGCGTTGTCGATGAAGGCAGGCTAGATTCCGATACCGCTGCCATATTTACCGAGCGTTTTGTGTTTTATGACTTCCCAAACTCGCAGATTTTGGCGTATCTCATTCCTGGCGAGAACGAATCGCTCGTAGCTGGCAGACGTCGTTTTAATTGGGTGTGGTATGTCAATTACGATGAGATCACTGAGCTACCTACTATTCTTACCGACATGAATGGTAGGCCGCGGACTCATTCGATTCCACCTGAAATGATAGCGCCTGCCGTAGAGCAAGCCATGCGAGAGTACGCCAACGCAACGCTTGTTGAGCCATTCAAAGAGCTAGTTGCAGCGACTACAGCGCCTTTTGTTCAGTCGATTTTGGATCTGACTATACCGCAAATGGCGTTTGATAATATTGCTCTAGTCGGTGATGCAGCTTTTATTCCACGTCCTCATACTGCTGCTAGTACGGCAAAAGCAGCCGCTGATGCAATCGCTTTGGTAGAAGCACTAGTTGAGCACAGTCATGAGGTACAGCAGGCACTAAAGCATTGGGAAGTCGGTCAGCTACAATACGGCAAGCGTCTGTGTCAGCATGGTCGCCAATTAGGAGAACGCTCGCAGTTTGCTTATGGTAAAGGTCGAGTACAAAGTTAAGGTACTAAGAATTCAATAAAAAAAGGACTAAGCGACATATAAGTGGCTTAGTCCTTTTTTAGTTCAAAAATTTATTGTGCTAGCTATTAATGTTTTATACCAAGCTAAGCTTTTGCCATCTCAGCAAATATCTCATCAGCCGCGTTGACTGAAAACTCTAAGTCATCACTGCTGTGCTTGATCGACATAAAGCCCGCCTCATAAGCAGAAGGCGCCAAATAAATGCCGCGATCTAGCATGCCATGAAAGAAAGTATTGAACACTTCCATGTCGCACGCGGTCACCTCATCAAAATCAAGCGGCGTTGGCGTATCAGCGTCTTTGACAAAAAACATACCGAACATACCGCCAAGCTTATTGGTGCGCAGATTGATACCGTGCTTGTCAGCAGAAGCCTGAATACCATCAATCAAACGGTCGACTTTGGCAGACAATTCATCATAAAACCCGTCGACGGTTAAGTCCTCAAACATCGCAATACCAGCGCGCATCGCTAGTGGATTGCCCGATAATGTCCCTGCCTGATAGACGCCGCCCATCGGTGCGATACATTCCATGATCTCTTGCTTACCACCAAAAGCGCCAACAGGCAGACCTGCACCAATGATTTTGCCAAAGCAGGTTAAGTCAGGTTCAATACCGAAATGCGCTTGTGCACCGCCAAGTCCGACACGAAAGCCTGTCATGACTTCATCAAAGATAAGTACCGCGCCGTGCTCAGTACATTGCTCACGTAAGGTGTCGTGAAATATTTGCTCAGGGATCACCATATTCATGTTACCGGCGATAGGCTCGACGATAATACAAGCGATGGTATCGCCCCACTTCTCAAAGCAGTCTTTGATCGCTTGTGGGTCGTTGTAAGGCAAGGTAATCGTATGCTTAGCAAAGTCAGCGGGCACGCCTTTAGACGTCGGCTCACCGATATCAAGCATGCCTGAGCCAGCTTTGACGAGGAGACTATCTGAATGCCCGTGGTAGCAGCCTTCAAACTTAACGATATTGTCACGACCCGTATAACCGCGCGCCAGACGAATCGCACTCATTGTCGCCTCGGTGCCTGAGCTGGTCATACGTATCATCTCAACACTTGGCACAATATCGCATATCTTATCCGCAACCGTCGTCTCAAACGGCGTTGGTGTACCAAAGCTTAAACCATCTTCGGCGGCTTTTTTGACCGCATCGATCACTTTTGGATGCGCATGACCCAAAATCATCGGTCCCCAAGAGCCAATATAATCGATATAAGCATTGTCTTCGGTATCGTAGATTTTGCTGCCGCTCGCGCGGTGCATAAAGATGGGCGTACCACCTACCCCAGCAAACGCACGTACTGGGGAATTAACGCCGCCAGGAATATGTTTGCGGGCTTGAGCGAAAAGTTGTTCGTTTTTAGTACTCATAAATACTCTCAATTTACTTATAAAAGTTAAGCTTTTTTGACGACTGATGACTTAAGCTTCATCTGCCCAAAGCCCTCCAATTTACAGTCGATATCATGACCATCAACGGGATCATCAAGCAAACGGATGCTCTTAGCCTTAGTACCTACCTTTATGACAATAGATGATCCTTTGACCTTTAGATCTTTTATCACCGTGACCGCATCGCCATCTTGCAACTCATTACCCACCGCATCACGAACGATACCTTCTTCTTCTATTTGAGCATTAGCTACTTGTGTTTCGGCGGCTGTCCATTCATGAGCACACATCGGACACACCAATAAGGCACCATC
This sequence comes from Psychrobacter sp. DM4, assembly GCF_051307035.1. GTDB lineage: Bacteria > Pseudomonadota > Gammaproteobacteria > Pseudomonadales > Moraxellaceae > Psychrobacter. Next base: position 221,812 of record NZ_CP195536.1, on the reverse strand, counting down.
CTCATACGTGTAATCAGCGTTACATTTTGGGCAATTAGGTAAGCTCATAGTAGCCTCGCAGCGCTTTATTTATAGATAGTTTTTGTGCCTTCATTGTAGCGCAAATCGACTTTTTAACCAATGAGTCAAGTTGCGATACTATAGATTGCTAACACCCCTGTGCTAAATCGTTACGATAAGTGATGGTTGCTTTGTGTGCTCATTTTTTGTGCTACTCTTCATATTTTAAAATGTATTTTTAGCATTCAGTTAAATTAATAAACATATCGCTCGATACGAGGAATAACAATAATGACTCAACCTATAAATTCAGTCCAACCGCCGCAGTTTTCTCAATTAACGATTCAAGGCGAGGATGCCGAAAAATTCTTGCAAGGTCAAATCACCGTTGATGTCACAAAACTTGGTCTTAGCTATCAAGCAGCGGCTATTAGTAACCTAAAAGGACGTATTGAATTTGGTTTTTGGATCAAAAAACAGGACGAAAAACAATACGATATCGTCATTAGTGCGGATTGCGCTGACGCTTTGCAAGCGCATTTAAGTAAATTTGGTGCGTTTTCAAAGTTTGAGACCAGTGCTTCTACCCCTATTTATCCTTGTGTATTGGATGGTGAGCCTACCTTTAGCCACAGTGAAAGTAATGAGGATGTACAAAAATGGATGGGAACCAGTATAGCGACAGGTAACTATTGGATAGTGGCAAATAGCCAAGGTGAGTTTCAACCGCAGGAGCTACGCCTCCATCAGCGCGGCGGTATGGATTATGATAAAGGCTGCTATCTAGGTCAGGAAGTCATCGCTCGTATTTATTTCAAATCAGCGCCAAAAGCGTTTTTGCACTATGTAGAAAGCAGCGACCCAAAAGGACATGCCAGCGTACCCGCAGCAGGCGAAAAACTTGGTAAGGTTCAGGTGGTCAATGCGATAGCGATTGAAAATGGTTTTAGGGCCTTGGTCGTAGCGCGTCCTGAACATCTGGCTGATAATAAGCTTAGTATTCTTGACTTACCTGATGCCCTACAAGCTGACGTGGCTCGTCCTCAGTAGAGTAGTAAATTAACCGCAAGGCTTTAGAACCTTATGACGCACATTGCAGTACTAGGAGCAGGCGTGATCGGTGTCACTACCGCATGGTATCTGCGCCAGGCAGGTTTTGAGGTTACAGTGATTGAGCGTGAGTCCGCATCAGGTATACAGACGCTATTTGCGAGTGGTGCGCTATCTATTGGTAGTATGAATCCGTGGGCTAATCCTAAGACGCCACTTGCAACACTCAAGGGGTTTTTTCGAGAAGATGCGCCGCTTTTATATCACTTGCGGTCTGACAAATCGCAGCGTCAATGGGCGCTACAATTTTTGCGTGAGCGCCGTGCTGAACAAGCGGATGCTAATTTAACTCAAATGGTGCGTTTGGGACTATACTCACAGGACGCTTTGAGACAATTACGCACTGCTATCGATGTCAGCTATGAGCACAAAACTCGCGGTGCCATGCATTTTTATACTGATCAGACCTACTATGAGGCAGCAGCTGCACCTACAAAGCGCTTACAAGCACTAGGCTGCGAGCGCCGCATTATCGATATCAATAACGCTACAAGTCTAGAGCCTGCCTTATATCCTATCGCTCATAGACTGGTTGGCGCGACTTTTACTAGCGCTGATGAGTCAGGTAACCCCTATCTATTCACTCAGCGCTTGGCTGAGATGTGCATATTAGCAGGCGTGCGCTTTAGGTATGATACCGAAGTAGTTGCCATAAGCGCAGATGACGACGCTAGCAAATCTCATATCCATAGTATTACCATCCGCCCTATCGATGAAAATGCACAAACCTTTAGCGCGGACAGTTACGTATTAGCGCTCGGTCACGACAGTATGACGCTTGCCAAGCCATTGGGTATTCACTTGCCTATTTTTGCTGCAAAAAGCTACTCTGCAACCTACAAAGTCAATCCACGCGCCCCGCACTTAGCGCCCTTTATCAGCCTTATCGATGATGAGTACAAACTTATCATATCGCGCTTAGGCGATAAGCTGCGAGTTACAAGCGCTATTGAATTTAATGGTCATAGTTTGCCGCTTAACTTAGCGCACTGTGAAGCGATTACTGACCGTATTCAGCATCTATTCCCAAAAGGTATCATTGCCAATTCTGCCAAGTACTGGGCAAGTATTCATCCGATGACCCCATCCAGCGTACCTTTAATAGGACGCGCGCATGCAGGATCTGTGAGGCGTGGTAGTCAAAACAGTGAGGCAACTTTTGATAATCTATGGCTAAATACCGGACACGGAACTTTGGGTGGGACGTTCGCTTGCGGATCAGCCAAGGCGTTGAGCTTATTGATGCAGAATAAGACGCTAGATATCGATTTTGACTTTGTCGGTATTTTATAAGTATTTAATGTGACGTCGCAAAAAAAGTAGAGGCTCAAACATAGAAAAGGCGCTGATCAATAAGCGCCTTTTTTATGTGTTAAATAACTCAAATTAAATTATGAACTCATTGCTTCTTCATAAGCGGTCTCTATTTCTTCAGCGTCAGCCTCAACCTTTACAGGCTTCAGTTGCACAGGTACGCCATTGACTGCCGCGTTACCGCACAGCTCATCGATCAGCGTATCATCGGTCAAATCATTGACGCTGACCCCAGCATGCGCCTGAGCGATCTTTTGCTTGACGCCACTGCGACCATGACCCCAGCCATGTGGAATACTCACCACTCCTGCCATTAGCTCATCGGTGACTTCAGCGACAATGGTTACGCACCCTACGCGAGAGGTCACTTGTACGTCTTGACCATCCTCAATACCGTAGTCTTTGGCCGTGTCAGGATGGAGCATCAAAGTACAACGCGGTTTGCCTTTGACCAAGCGCTGGCTATTATGTAACCAAGAATTGTTACTACGTACGTGGCGGCGACCTATGAGTAGAATTTGCTCAGCATCATAGTTCGCCATCATTTCTTGAACGCGCGCTAGATCTGCTTGATAAAAATCTACATTAAGAGCAATCTGTTTGTCTTTGTGTTTGATAGCTTGTGGCAGCATACGTTTCAGTGGCCCAAGATCCATACCATGAGGGTTTTTCTTAAGCTTGCTTAGTGTCATACCTTGATAAGGCCCGCGGCGCAAACCTTGATCAAGGACGAACTTTGGCCCTAGTCGCGAGGTGAGCTCACGCTCTACCCGAGTGGCCAGAGCAGGTTTTTTGTCCAAGCGCTTAGCAAGCTCTAGATATATCTGCCAGTCGTGCTTAGCGTCCTTATGTTTGGTAAATAAGGCGGGCGAATACTTGGCAACATTGTGTACCGCAAAACCGTTAAAGGTAACGTCATAGTGCTCGCGCTCTAAGGGCGAAGCGGGCGGCAGAATGATGTTGGCATGGCGACTGGTTTCGGTCACAAAGTAGTCAATGGCAACCACAAACTCCAACTGTGCCAATGCTTCATCTAATTTTTCACCATTTGGGGTACTAAGCACCGGATTACCCGCCACACACATAAAGGCTTTTAGCTGTCCCTCGCCTGCTACTAGCATCTCATCTGCCATAGCGACTACGGGGTAATCGCCATTAAAATCAGGTAAATGGCTTACGCGCGTATGACGTTTGCCCAGATAACCTGGTCCTGAATTATTGACCAAATCAACGGCAGGATTGGGGAACATCAGACCGCCGACTTCATCTAAGCGCCCAGTGACAATATTGATGACCATAATCAAATACTGACATAGCAGACCGAACTCTTGTACTGAGACGCCCATACGTCCATAGCAGACAGAGCTATCTGCCTCACAGAACTCAGTGACTAGGCGTTTGATCTCAGAGGCACTGATACCCGTGATACTCGCTACTGACTCAGCGCTATAATCTTTGGCAAAGTCTGCCATACGCTCAATCGCAGGCGTGAGCGCAATGGCTTTGTTATCTTTGGCGCGCGCTTTGTCCGCATAACCTTGGATATAGATCTCATTAAGCATGGCAAGTAGCAGTAAGACGTCGGTTGCTGGACGGATAAAATGATGCTCGCTTGCCAGCTCTGCGGTCTCCGTACGTCTAGGATCGATGACCACGACTTTACCATCGCGGGCTTTTATGTCTTTGATCTTTTGGCGCATGTTTGGTGCGGTCATAATACTGCCGTTGGATGCCAGCGGATTGCCGCCGATAATAAGCATATGCTGGGTACGATTGACATCAGGCACTGGGATACGCAGCATATGCCCGAACAGATGCATGCTTACAATGTGATGCGGCAGCTGATCGATCGACGTCGCAGAGAAACGGCTACGAGTTTTTATACTATTTAAGAGATGCTTGACCGTCAGCATACCGCCCATATTGTGCACATTTGGATTACCCAAATAGATACCAAGCGCGTTTTTGCCATGCTTTTTTTGAACCGCGCTGATACCAGCGGCAACTTTGTCTAACGCCTCCGGCCAGCCGATCTTTTTCCAGCCACTAGCCGTGCGCTCTACAGGATGGCGCAGGCGATCAGGATCTTCATGCAAATCTTGTAATGCCGTCGCTTTGGGGCAGATATACCCTTGAGAAAAGGGATCATCTTTATCGCCTTTAATGGACAATACTTTATCGCCATCGTGCTTGACGACGATGCCGCACATGGCTTCACACAAAGTACAAGTTCTAAGATGGGTTTGTTCATTACCTTTACGGGCTATGGTTTTGCTTCGTTTAGTTGGCATAGTACTCATTCCTTTATTTACGATGTAAATTCCATTTAGTTTGTAACCGGTTGACTCGTCATGGTTTTGTACCAAAAGCTCTCAAAAAGCGTATCGAAGTTTTTGCTAAGCACGGCAATTGCCTGCGCTCTACTATAACGCTGCTGATGGCAGCCTAATATGAGCTCATGCACTTGCGCAGTCGCGATATCGACGCTTAGATTGATCTGAGAGTGCTCAAAATTGCACTCAGCCGATAACAACCCTTCGATAAATATCTGTGTCCACTCTTCTTGTATCTCGTTAATTAAGTGTCCCAAGCCGTCACTCGATTCTGTGCTATCTGACAGCCCTTTAAGAGATAAGTCTAAGCGAGTAGGCTCCGCGCGTACCCGATCTTCAATCAAGCGCTGAAACAGATAAATATTGACAAAGGCGGCATCAAATATCATGCCCAAACACTGCTGGCAACGCTGATAAAACTGCGCTTTATCAAGTGAAGTATAGTCCTCAAGCATAGTCACCCAAGCCATACGTATAGGCGATAGATAGTTATCTTTGAGCTGCGCGCTCAATTCGTGCTCCAAGACCTCTAGGCTTGCAAAATGATTGTAAAAGCTTGGCTGAGCGATGCCTGCGCCTTTGGCAATCTTGTTCATACTCATCCCGCAACTACCCTCAATGCTATAAAGTCTTAGCGCGCTTTTTAGGATAGCCTTACGCGTTTTGGCTTTTGCCAGCTCACGTTTCGAGGCTACGGGTACATCATGAGTACTATTTACAAGTGCATTTGTTGCAAGAACGTTCACCAATGGTCTGCCTTTGTTGATTGAGATGACTGATACAAATTATTAATGTTTCGACTATAAGGCTATAGTCATTTACACGATAAGTCTACAATTTAATGGTATGCTTGTCACACTTTTAAAAATAATACTTAGGTTTTCTTTATGGCAACATCTACAGTTTTTAGCCCTCTTACTTTGCCCTGCGGCGCAACTCTACGCAACCGACTAGCCAAAGCAGCTATGGAGGAGAACATGGCAGATATCGGGCAAGTCCCTGGCCCTACACTTTTGCGCTTGTACGACCAATGGGCAAAGGGCGGTACTGGACTATTGATTACAGGCAATGTAATGGTGGATGGGCGTGCTATGACAGGGCCTGGCGGCGTTGTTCTAGAAAAGCAAAGTGAGCTTACGCCTTTTGCCTCTTGGGCACAGGTGGCCAAACAAGACAACACTCACGTCTGGATGCAGATCAATCATCCTGGTCGCCAAGTTTATGCGGCGATGGGCGGTGAGGTATGGTCTCCGTCTGATGTGCCTCTTGATCTAGGCAAACACTCGCATTTGTTTGGCAAACCTCGTGCCATGAGCGCTGATGATATTGAGCAGCTTATCGAGCGCTTCGCTGATACTGCGCTAAAGGCTGAACAAGCCGGGTTTAATGGCGTGCAAATTCATGCCGCCCACGGCTATCTAATATCACAGTTCTTGTCGCCACTGATCAATAAACGTACCGATGAGTTTGGTGGTTCGATTGAGAATCGTATGCGCTTATTGATTAGAGTTATCAAGGCGATTCGTGCACGAGTTGCTAGTAGCTTTGCGGTATCAGTCAAGCTAAATTCAGCTGACTTTCAGCGCGGCGGCTTTGATTCGGATGATGCCAAAGTCGTTATCTTGGCAATGAATGAGCTGGCTGTAGATTTGGTTGAGCTATCAGGCGGTAGTTATGAGAGTCCTGCTATGCAAGGTCAAACCGCTGATGGTAGAACGTTAAAGCGCGAGGCCTACTTTTTGGACTTTGCAACTGACCTTGCAAAAATAGCAGTGATGCCAGTCATGACGACGGGCGGCGTGCGACGCTTGGCAGTAGCAGAACAAGTATTGGCTCAAGGCATCGATGTTGTCGGTATGGGTACAGCGCTCGCTATGAATCCTGCTTTGCCAAAACAGTGGCAGACTGATGATAAGATTAGCGCCTCCGATCCTGCGGTACGCTGGAGGGATAAAACCTTGAGCGCTATTGCCACTATGGCAGTTGTCAAAAGCCAATTACAACGTATGGGGCAAGGCAAATCTCCTAAACGCAAATCCTCGCCCATCGTCTCTTTGATAAAAGACCGTATGCGCCTAAAAAAGCTGACTAAACGCTATCGCAATTATTTAGCAAAATAGACTATAGATTTAAATATCATAATACTCTAAGTACAGCTCTCATTCTATTACTCTATTTTTAGAGAGTATCTGATAGCATTTTTAGCAGCTTGTGTATTAGCTCATCGTTTTGGTCTAAGCTTACTTGTATTGTGAGTGGACATACATTGAAGCATTCTTTATTATCATTAAGTTACACTACAAACATTCCTTATACAGACAATACATTAAGGAATTTATATAGTGATTATTGAGTGTTGAGTTTACTTGCATTTAGACTACTAAAGCATGTGACAAACAATAAAGGACTAGCGGTATAAGCCGTTATATCAATAAATAAAAGGAGCACAGTAATGAACGAACATACTCTAAAAGGTGAATGGAACCAAATGAAAGGTTCAGTCAAACAGAAGTGGGCTGACTTAACAGATGATGATTTGACTCATATTGAAGGCAGTCGTGACAAGCTTGTTGGACGAGTACAAGAGCGCTATGGACATGCCAAAGAAGATGCCGAAAGAGAAGTTGATGATTGGCGCCGTGAAAACAAATATTAAGTTGTAGGTCACATAGTCCTATAGAACGAAAAAGACCGTATTGAAGCCCAATACGGTTTTTTGTGGGCTATAATTTTGATCAGATAGAATCTCCAAACCCCAGACACGATAAAACCGCATAACAAATCACTGCTATGCGGTTTTATCGTTGACCATCCTTGTCACCTGTTATCACTTTCTTCACTACATCCATGTAGTGTATGTCATAACAGTTGGGCATCTTGCCCATTACAGTGTATCTTTGGCATTACTACCATCAACATAGGGTTATATACCTATACCAATTATCATTGTCATCCTGACGTTAATAATCAACTGATCATCCGTGATACGGTCAACTCAATCCTTGAGTCATATTCCCTAATGCCGTGTGACTATAATGCCAAATTGTTATCGCATTGTTAAGAGGTATTAGCGTCACTGTCTGTAAGCATATGCTTACAAGCTATATAATAGTGACTTCAAATAATCATCTCGCCAATGACACCTACTAAAAACCCAAGCGTCGCTCCAAGTGAGGTCAGATAGTTATTATCAAGTTTACTCTCCGGAATAATGTCTTGAATGAGTAAATATAATATTCCTCCACTAGCAAAGATCATTAAATGCGCTGTGAGCTGAGGCTCCTCTCTTAATAAATAATGTCCTATAAGCGCAGAGATGATGCCAAAAAAGCTAAGCGCAAAAAATATAATGAGCGTCTTTTTGACGCTGTATCCACTTTGCACTAAGTCTCGAAATGAATTAAAAGACTCAGGTAAATTCTGTAAACCGATAAATACCGCTAACAGTAGCGCCATCTGCGGTTCAATCGCGAACACAGCACCTAAGGCGATTGATTCAGGCACAAAATCCATCATCATAGCGAGTAGTGTCGCTTGCTGACTGCCTGATTTAGCCAGTCTATAGTCAATAACCATAAAAATCATTGCGCCTAATAAGAACGACCCTATCAGGCTCCAGACACCCAGTTCCTCCATTCCTTTAGGTACCAGCACCAGTGCTAGAGCAGATAAGATGATACCTGCGCCAAACGACATTGAGGTATGGATAATCTCATATTTTATAGGACTATCTTTTACATGATGATTGAACAAGTTAGCTAACAATCCACCAACAAACACAGTAATACCTGCAAATCCTGAAAATACTATAAGATCAAACAATATGGTAACTCCCCTCTATCTGTCAAACGCAGACACTACTTAGTCTTAGTAGTATTTATAAATGCATTTTTAATGGTATTTCTTGTTTTTTAATTTTAACAAATGAGTAAGTAGATGTTTCTATCGATTACAACTCACTAACGAAAATGACATCTACTATAAACTTTAGCGCTCTATGCTCTAAATGTAAGAAAACATTTCACAATGATACATTTATCGTTTAAGTAGCGACTTACTATACTCATAATAGGAATAAAACTCATGGTAGCCACACCGCATTCAATATCACGTTCGGTGATAAAAACAGCACTATTAACCACGGTATCCGTTTTTATGCTAGGGGCGACCGTTGGGTGTACAGTAACATCAGGCTATGACAATCAACCTGTGTACCGTGATGGTAATAGCAATCGTGCAAATGGACAATTACGGCGAGAGCTTAATCGCAATGGGTACAAAGTATTAGATATCAGACGCGATAACTATCGCGGTCGTCAAGTGCTAGTCGCCTATGCTGAAAAGAACAATCAGTTTTATGATTTTATCTATAGCTATCCCGATCTAAAACGCCTTAGCACTATTAAAAAGAATCGCTCTAATAGTTGGCAAAACGATAAAGACTACAAAGACAAATATAATAATAATCGCTATAAGGATAAGAAAAAAAACAAAGGTAAAAAATACAATCGTAAGAACGATGGTAAAGTGCAAAAAGATGCACGCTATTCTGTCATCAAGCAACGGGCTATTCGTAAAGTACGAGCAATGGGCTATAGCGTGACGGATATCGACTTTGATAGTAAGAAAAATCGCGGAATCTTTGAGATTGAGGCTAGACGCGGTGGACAAGATTATGAGATTGAACTGAGCTACCCAAACTTGGACGTTATCAAACTCAAAAAAGATTGAGCCAAAAAAGAATCAATTAAAGACAACACTTTCTAGTTTCAGCAGTTGCTTGCTTTGGTCAAATAGGTCTCTTGTAGTCTTATTTGACTTTTTTTTGGTAGCATGATTATATAAAAATATTATATATCTAATACTTTAATCACATCATACGCTGGGGTCTCGTAAGGGTGCGCTTCTTTTAAAGCCTCAATGACTCTATGGATTGCATCTTCGACGACGACCATCTCAACTCGCCATTCATCGACTTGTGCTAGCGTATCTTGCATACCGATATGCGGGTCGCTACCCATCAATGGCAAAAACTGCCCTATCCCTTCGACTTGCCAGCAGCACTGCTCGTAGTTACCGATACGACCAGCCCCTGCAGCGAACAATGCGATTTTGACAGTATCCAACGATGCTCTAGGAACAAAAACGGTGAGCTTATACATAGTGTTTTCTCTGCTTATAGTGTTATAGCTATTTTATAGATGCTACTTTTTAGATAAAGAAGGATGATCGGTCCAGACATAACGTAGTAGCCAGTCCTTGGCCTCTCCAGCATAGTCGATACCGATACGCGGGCGCAGCGATACTGGCGGCGCGCACCCATCATCTTCGATCCAAACCTTTGACTCAGGAGATATAGACTTATCATAAAGGGATTTGTCTATTTGTAAGCGTTTGGTCAGCTTACCAGGACCTGCGAACTGCTTGGGGTGAGTGAGCTGTTTGTCTGTGCTCAGGGTTTGTTCGTCAGCCAGCCGATCACTGTCTGTACTCAAGAACCCTGCACGAATCAGCACCGATTCAGGAGAGTCTGCAGCGCCTGTAACTAGATTGAGCATATGATGAACGCCATACGTTAGGTACACGTAAAAGACGCCCCCTGATTGAGACATTATATTTGAGGCGCCCTTGCCTTTTTTTAAATGCGCTGCGACCGAGCCGTCGCTCTCTCCGATATAGCCTTCAGTCTCTGAGATACGCATACGCAAGGTTTTTTGCGCGCCATCCTTATCTATTAGAGTGCGGCACAGTACTTTGCCAACTAAGTCAGCAGCGACAACGCATGTGGGACGAGTAAACCATGATGAAGGTAGGACAGTCGATGAGGTTGATTCTGACATAATAAACACTTTATTGGCGACTTGAGCTCTATTATAAAAAGGTTATGTTTATACTACCGTGTCCGTTTAATGATTATTAAGTAATTTTTTGCATAAAAAAACCAAGCTTAAGGCTTAGTTTTTTAGGAATTACGTATTGCTTAGGGTGACGGTACACCGATACGCTTTGCCACTTCTTCATAGCCTTCGATAACATCACCAAGCGACTGGCGAAAACGGTCTTTATCGAGCTTTTTCTTGGTCGTCTTATCCCAAATTCGGCAGCCATCTGGCGAGAACTCGTCACCTAAGACGATACGGTCATGGAATACACCAAATTCTAACTTAAAATCAACGAGCATCAAGTCGCCGTCATCGAACAAGCCTTTGAGCACATCATTAACTTGATAAGTCAGCTCTTTCATTGCGGCCAGTTGCGCCTCAGTCGCCCAGCCAAGAGAAACCGATAGTGACTCATTGACCATTGGATCACCTAAAGCATCATCTTTGTAGAACAGCTCATAAGTTGGTGGATTGAGTGCCTGCCCCTCCTCAATACCCAAACGGCGTACCAAGCTACCAGCGGCAAAGTTACGAACCACACACTCAACAGGAATCATATCAAGGCGCTTGACTAGCACCTCATTATCCGATAAGTGCTCTTTAAAATGAGTCTCGATACCTGCCTCATCAAGCTTTTGCATAATAAAAGCATTGAAGCGATTATTGACAGCACCCTTACGTGCCAACTGCTCTATACGCTCGCCATCAAAGGCTGACGTATCATCACGAAAGTGTAGAATCAACAGATCACTATCATCAGTCTCATATACAGATTTGGCTTTGCCTTTGTAGAGCAGTTGTTGCTTTTGCATAGTAGATTTTCCTGTTCGTTCAAGCTTAAAGTAATAAAAACGCGCAGCTGCCATCAGTATTTAGCGGATAATAATAAATCTCTCATTATCTTCAAAAGCCGTAGCAGTATAAAAAAGATTAGTTTGTAGGATCAGAACTGACAGCAATGGCTCGTTCAGGCTTGGGTAGCAGATACTGCTTACCCGCCTCATTTTCTAAAGTCAAGGTGTTCACGCCAGCGTTAGGAGTCGGGTATAGCGGTATAAACGCCGCAGTCTTTTGCGCGGCTGGTAGCTCTAATGGGGCTAGCTTTTGGCTGTTTTGGTACTCTAAGCTACCATTGTCTCGTTGTGACAACCAGCCTTTAGCAGTTTGACAGCCGCTAAGTACTACCGTGCTACCTAGCACTAAGGTTAATAGCGCTGCAAAAGATTTTGAAGGTGTAAATAAGGTCTTCATAATAGTGTCTCTGCTGTAATGTCGGTTGCGTTAATCATAAACGCTGAATGTTAATACTAAAGATTGATACTAAGCATAATCGTTAAACGTAATTGTCAAATTCAGCTTAAACGCTTTTATATTGCGCTTACACTAAATTGGCTTGTACCAAAGCTTTATCAATTGTCGACTGATGCTTATCCGCCAGCCAGACTAGCGGCAAACGAATGCCTTTATCTATCATGCCCATTTTGTATAGTGCATATTTGGCAGGGATAGGACTTGACTCGATGAACAGGTCACGGTGCAAATGTTTGACCACGTCATGGGCTGTCATCGCAGACTCAAAGTCGCCGCGCAGTGCAGCGCTAAACGTTTCGCTCATCGCTTTTGGTGCGACGTTTGCGGTGACTGAGATATTACCTTTTGCACCTACACGCATCAGATCAAGCGCGGTACCGTCATCACCTGATAAGACGACTAGACGTGAACCAACGGCTTTTATGAGCTGCTCACCGCGACCGACCGATCCGGTCGCATCTTTTATCGCAACGATATTATCAATATCAGCCAAACGCTCAATCGTCTCTTGGGCGATATCAACAACAGTACGTCCAGGCACGTTGTAGAGCATTTGCGGCATATCAACAGCTTCAGCGATAGCTTTATAGTGCTGATATAGACCTTCTTGTGGCGGCTTATTGTAATAAGGTGCTACAAGCAGCGCACAGTCCGCGCCAGCTTCTTTGGCATCGCGGGTGAGCTTAATAGCTTCAATTGTATTGTTAGCACCAGTGCCAGCAATCACAGGGACGCGGTCTTTAACATGCCGAACAAAATAACGAATGACCTCGCTATGCTCTTGCATAGACAAAGTAGCCGACTCACCCGTTGTGCCTACTGCGACCAAGCAGTGCGTGCCTTGCTCAATCTGCCAGTCTATAAGCGTAGCCAGACGTTTATAATCTACCTGACCATCAGGCATCATAGGTGTGACTAAGGCAACCATTGAACCTTGTAGTCGGGTTTTCATATCGTCGTATGCTGTACTCATAACTGCGCCTTTGTATAGTGTATTGGCTTTATTTTGGCTTTTGTTAAAGCTCTAATAGTGGCAAACAAGCGCTAAGCGTGCGTGCCTTGTCTAATTATTAAGTAATGACAGAGATAAACAAGGGTCTTAATTGTTAGTCTCGGTACTCTTCCTCGGTACTCTTATAGGTACGTTCATCAGCACGCTAAAACTGCTATCATTATTTATCATAATAAATGAGCGCTAGTGTAGCATATTTTAATTTGCCTACCATCTCTCAATTGCCTTTAGCAAAGGCAGGATTCACTACTCAATACGTAGTCCTATTATGGCAGGAATACCTTGGCGTATCACCTCGATAGTAACGACGCCACTTTTGGGCAGGGAGGACAGCGCACTGGTAAAATCGGTGACGTTAGCAATAGGCTTTTGGTGCAAATTAGTGACCATATCGCCTGCCATCAGTCCTGAACGAGCAGCAAGCCCTGTAGGATCGATAGCAGTTACGATAATGCCCGCTTTATCATTGGTCTTTAGTTCTGCTTGCTCATCTGGGGTCAAATCACGTAAACGCAGACCTAGACGCACCTCATTATCCTGTCCGTCTCGACCCTGCGCCTGTATATCACTTGGCGCTAAACTAAAGATACCATTGATCATCAGCGGTTTGCCATCACGCTGTATTTGCGCGCGAAAAGTCTCGTTAGGACTGGCGCGATTGATCATGTTGAGCAGATCTGAGGCGCGCATAATATCGGTGTTATTAAATTTTAGGATGATATCGCCCGTTTTGAGTCCCGCTTTTTGTGCTGGGGAATCAGGTGATATACGGGTCAATAGCGCCCCTTGTGGACGAGACAAATTATAAGCTTCTGCTAGATTGCGATCGATGTCTTGCGGATAAATACCCAAATAAGCGCGCGCCACCTCACCACTCGTTTTGAGCTGCTCATAAATATCCATAGCTGCATCCATCGGTATCGAGAACGATAATCCCATATAGCCGCCAGTACCACTAAATATGCGCGAGTTGATACCCACTACTTCGCCGCGCTGATTGAACAGTGGACCCCCAGAGTTGCCCGGATTCAACGCTACATCCGTCTGAATGAACGGTACGCTCGTCTCCCGCGAAAAGCTACGAGATTTGGCGCTCACGATACCAGCAGAGGCTGAATAGTCAAAACCAAAAGGAGAACCAATAGCAAGTACCGGCTCGCCTACCCTTATCGTATTAGAGTCGCCAATAGGCAGTGCGGGAAACTGTTTGCCTGTCACTTTAAGAACTGCCACATCTGAGCGCTCATCACTACCGATCAAAGTGGCATCCAGCTCGGTACGGTCGTTGAGAGTCACAGTTATCTTGTCAGCACCTTCGACCACATGGTGGTTGGTGAGCATATAGCCATCAGGGGTAATAAAAAAGGCAGTGCCATAAGCGTGCTCTATCGCTGGGGTCGCAGGTCTGTTTGGCAAGCGCACGCGATCACCAAAGAACTGACGCAGTAGCTCGGCGGTTTGCGCTTGTGCCAATTCCGCCTCGCTGACTGTCTTGGTAACGTTAACGCGCGCCACCCCTGGCGTCACTTGTTGCACCAGATCAGAGAAATCGGCCGTCGTTACGGCAGCCTTAGCCGTCGATATCGTTGCTACATTTATACCCACAAGTGCTGTCATACTCATCGCAAGCGCCAAGGTGGTACGAGGTAGCCAGTGTTTGCGGCGCATTTTGATAGAAGCTTGGGTAACAGAGGACTGAGTGATGATAGGCATAAGAGGCTCCTGATAAAGGGGTTTTGTATTTGTTATAAGAACGTTTTTTGTGTTTGACGTTTATGCCAGCTACTGCTTTGAAGCTACCGTCTAAAAGGCGCCTGTAGGCTGCAACTTATGACATTAGCGTAGTATTTTACTTTATATCATGTTTTTTCAGACAAGTGATAATAGCGCGTAAAAGACGCTCAACATAAAAAAAATAAAATCATGATATGATAACAAACCCAATAATTGACTCAGCAAGATAATGATAGTCCAAGCTATGTCTCTATTTTGACTATTGTTGACTTTTTTTATTGTTATTTCCGTATCAGCTTGTATCTACTCGTTGTAACAGGCATTTTTTGTTTTTATAAATATAGCATTTGAGACTGTCTACAACCTCACTCAAATGTTTGGTGATAGGACAAGATTATAAAAGGATTAATTTATGGATACCGCCCTATTATTATCTGGCGTGGTTGGGCTTGGCATCGCCGCCCAATGGTTAGCTTGGTATCTAAAGCAGCCGTCCATTTTATTTTTATTATTGATAGGTATTATCGTAGGCCCCGTACTGGGCTACTTCGACCCTGATTTGGTACTGGGTGAGCTGATGTTCCCTTTTATCTCATTAGGCGTGGCCATCATTTTATTTGAGGGGTCACTGACTTTAGAATTCGAGGAGATCAAACAACACGGCTCAGTGGTGCAGCTATTGGTCTCCGTCGGCGTACTCATCACTATTGCTATCGTTGCACTCTCAACGTATCTACTATTCGATGTTGATCCTTTAATCGCCCTACTATTCGGGGCGCTGGTTTGTGTGACGGGTCCGACCGTTATTATGCCGCTACTGCGCAGCGTACGCCCCAACAAGACTATCTCCAACATCTTGAAATGGGAAGGCATCATCATTGATCCCATTGGCGCGATCGCTGTGGTATTGGTCTATGAGTACATCATCTCAGGCGGTGAAGCCAGTAGTATCTTGCTGTTTGCCAAAATCGTTGTGTTAGCAACAGCTATTGGTATGGCAGGGGCTTGGTTCCTAGCGTTTTTGATGCGTCGTCACATGGTGCCTGAATTTTTACGTAACGTCTTTACCTTAGCCTACGTGCTATTGCTATTTTCGATATCCAACCACTTAGAACACGAGTCTGGTCTATTGACCGTTACCGTACTTGGGGTTGCCTTGGCCAACTGGCCAAAATTCCCGCGCGATACTATCTTAGAATTCAACGAGTCTCTGACGGTTCTACTCATCTCAGTGCTGTTCATCATTCTAGCGGCGCGTGTCGAGCTGGCAAGCTTGCTTAGCGTTGGTTTTGCAGGGTTAGTACTACTCGCTATCGTGATGTTTATCGCGCGTCCCTTATCGGTTTGGGCGTCGTCTATCGGCTCCAATCTCAAGACCAATGAGAAGCTGATGATCAGCTGGATCGGACCGCGAGGTATCGTCGCTGCCGCCATCTCATCCTTATTTGCTATTCGTTTGCAAGAATATGACATTCAAGGCGTCGAGCTACTAGTGCCGCTAGTATTTATGGTTATTATCGGTACGGTCATGATTCAGGGCTTGGGGGCAAAACTGGTCGGCAATCTACTTGGCGTTCGTGAACCTGCGACCAATGGCATCTTAGTTGTCGGCTCAAACCCCGTTGCGCTGCTCGTTGCTACCTCTTTAAAAGATCAAGGCTTCGATGTTATCGTCGCGCATAACAACTACACCACTATTGCCAAAGCACGTATGAGTGGCCTACGTACTTACTTTGGTAATCCGATCTCTGACCATGCTGACCATCATCTAGATCTTATCGGTATTGGTCATCTGTTTGCCATGAGTATGGATAAAGAGATGAATACGCTATCAGAGATTCACTATCGTCATGAGTTTGGCGAGCGTAAACTTTATCGTCTCAAATTTAGTGATGAAAAAGTCAAAAGCGAGCGTGATGACAAGCAGGCCAACTTTCACTCGCAGTGGCTGTTTGGCAAAGATGTTACTTATACCAAGCTGGCTAGCATGATATCCAAAAAAGCACGTATCAAGATTACTAATATCACTGACAGCTATAGCTTTGAGCAGTACCGCGCGGATAATAAGCAGTTCGTGCCGTTATATACGATAGACAAAGAAGGTAAGCTGAGCGTCATTACCGACAAGTTTGACGGCGTAGTTGCACGCGATCGCAAACTGATTGCTCTAGTCGTCGACGATGAGGTACAACCAAAAGAAGTCGACGTCACCGCCAAGCAAATACAAGCGCGTGCTAATGCTGATGCCAAGTTTGAAGCCGACTATAAAGCACCTGAAAAACGTAAAGAAAAAGAGCTGATCGTCGATGTGACTGATGAGACCGCAACTGAGTCTGTTATCGAAGATACGGCTGTCACTGACAAAGTAGCTATTCCCGATAAAGCAGCACAGCCAAATCTAGTAGAGGCTAAAACAATAGAGGCGACTCCCTCTATTAAAGAGTCGTCTAGCAGTTCTGAAAAAGGCGTCATGGCTGACAATTCATCCAAGCTAGTAAAAGACAATACGATAAATAGTACTAATGTTAATGGTAGCGGTACTGCGCCAAGAACACAGAGCGGCGATTTAGATCCCAATCGTCTACCTGATAGCGATGATGACTTAAGTAATGAGTCAGATAAATAATAGCTCTATTTATCATTTATTGATACTGTCTATATGCTAAAAAGCCCCAGCACCCAATCAGTGCTGGGGCTTTGTTTTGCACACTAGAGAGCTGATGTGCTAAGCCATATCAAATTTATTCTCAACAGCTTGCCATACCCGCGCGCCAACCTTTTCACTGCTACCAGTGGCCTCTATGCGATAGATGCGCTCGGGATGCGCGGCAGCCAAAGCCGTAAACCCTTCGTGCACACGGGTAAAAAACTCTGTTGCCTGCTGCTCAAAACGGTCGGCGGTGCTACGCTTGCCTGCTCGAGCCATGCCCTCAAGTACCGGCAAATCAAGCCATAGTGTTAGATCTGGTAAATACGGAATAAACTGCTCAGTGAGCTGCTCTATTTTTGAGAGTACCAGCGGCTCACCATACGTGCGGCCGTAGCCTTGATACGCCATCGTCGAGTCGACAAAACGATCGCAGATAACCCAAGTACCGCGTGCCAGCGCTGGCATAATCACTTGCTCTATATGGTCGCAGCGCGCGGCGAATAGTAGTAACAGCTCGGTGTCATCATTAATGTTGGTCATAGGGTCGAGGAGTATAGTGCGCAGGCACTCAGCGAATGGGCTACCCCCTGGCTCACGGGTCCGAATATGATCAATACCCGCTGTTTGTAGTTGATTGCAAAGATTATCAATGGCCGTTGTCTTACCGACGCCTTCAGTACCCTCAAAACTAATAAAGCGCCCCTTATTGGACGCCGTTTGCGTAGAGCTGCTTGGTAGTGCTGGCATAAAATAGCCTTATTTACAAAATTAGTGACGAACTTTAGAATTGACCGCATCATCAAAGCGGCGCTTGCCGGATAGAGTAACATTGGCAAGCGCACGCCTTTATTCTGGCGGCGTCTGTGACTTTTTCTCACGCATGACTTTGAGGTATTCTTGTACCGCGCGGTTATGATCTGCCAAGTTATTGGTAAATTTGTGCCCGCCCGTTCCTGTCGCTACAAAGTATAGAGCTTCACTATCCGCTGGATGCAAAGTCGCCTCAATAGAGGTAGGCGATGGCAAAGAGATAGGCGTTGGCGGCAAACCATCAATCTGATAAGTGTTATACCCTGTCTTTTCATCGATGTCAGCGCGGCGAATATTGCCATCATAGCGGCTACCCATACCATAGATAATGGTCGGATCCGTTTGCATGCGCATGCCTTTTTTCAAGCGGTTGTTAAAGACCGCTGAAACTAGTGGACGCTCCTCGGCCACGCTGGTTTCTTTTTCGATGATAGAGGCCATCACCAGCGCTTGATATGGCGTCTCATAAGGCAAGTCCGGTGCGCGGTTTTCCCACGCTTTGGTCAATGCCTGTTGCTGGCGCTTATACAGATCGGTGAGTACTTGCGTGTCCGTAGCGCCCTCGCCGTAGTAGTAGGTGTCTGGGGTGAACCAACCCTCTAGATTATAGCTGACGATAGGATCATTACTAGACGTTACTGAGTCTGGCAAGATACCGACCAAATCTAGCGCCGCAGCGATGCTCTGGTTGTCCGCGTCTGCTATAAGTACTTCTTTTTTGATGCCTGGATTGTCACGTAGATTCTGATACAGATCGTTTGCGGTTTTGCCTTCGATGACTTGTACCTTGACCATCGCCACTTTTGCGCCTTGCTCTAGTACTTGTAGCACCTCTGCCATCGTTGGGTTGTCAGGTAGCTGATAAATCCCTGCGTGCAAGGGCGCGTCAACTTGTGATTTGATATACAGCTTGCCAATCGTCGCTGAAAACAGCGGAATCTGCTGTTGCCACTGCGGCAATAAGCCATAATAAGTATCGCCCTGCTCAATGGTGACCTTTTGCGCGGGCTGAGTGATGCGCCCAAACAAGGTCTGATAAACTATCACGAGCAAAAACGCTGCTATGAGTCCAAGGACGAGTAATATCTGGTAGCCACGTTGCATAAAGAACGAGGGGTTATCTTTTTTGTACTTGCGGGGTTTAGTTTGACCGCTGACCAAAGAGATATCCGTCGCTGGTGCCTTGTCCTCGACTTCAGTACTCAATGGCTGGCTAGCGGTCGCATCGATGTGCTTATTATCAGTGCTAGTGTCATGGCCTACGTCATTTTTTGAATTGTTAGATGAGGTCTCATCAGTGTCGTTGACTTTATTAGGCGGTGTTTCGGGTGTCGGCGTGCTCATGGCAACTCTAAAGGCAGATGTTTGCTAGAATTTAGCACTGAACCGTCAGGTTTTCAATGGCATTTGCTTAGCTTGTGGATTAACTTGGCGTTTAAGACAAGATATATAGCCTATTAGTCATCATTTTATTTATACTTCTATAAAGACATTCTCAGCGTTTCGACGATAACCTCCTATGAATCTAAACTTTAACCAAAGTCTTGCCAAAAACTACAAATCACCTAGCCAAATCATAAGAGTGCTCAGTGAAGACTGGGTCGCCAAGCAAAGTTATTGCCCTAACTGTAACAACCAGCCGCTATCGGAATTTGCAAATGGTAAGCCCGTTGCTGATTTTTATTGTACAAATTGTACTGAGCAATATGAGTTAAAAAGTAAAAAGGCAAAATTGAGCAATATCGTCAATGATGGCGCTTATACCACGATGATTGAGCGCATTAACAGTAAGGATAATCCAAGCTTTTTCTTTTTGACTTACTCGCCACAATTTACCGTCAATAACTTCTTAATTATTCCCAAGCAATTTTTTACTCCTGACATGATTATTAAACGTAAGCCCTTAGCGCCAACAGCAAAGCGTGCTAGCTGGGTTGGTTGCAATATTGATTTGCGCAAAATCCCTGACTCTGGTAAAGTGTTTTTGGTCAAAGATAGACAAGTTATACCTCGTAAAAATGTCACTGAGCAGTTTCAAAAAACCTTGTTTTTGCGGGAGCAGTCGATAACCTCACGCGGCTGGACGTTGGACGTCTGGCACTGTATTGATAGGTTGGGTGACAGATTCACCCTCCAACAAGTTTATGCGTTTGCTAATGAGTTAAGTCTTAAACATCCCAACAACAAACACATCCATCCCAAAATTCGCCAGCAACTACAAATCTTGCGTGATAAAGGCATCATCGAGTTTTCAAGCCGTGGACATTATCAAAAATCATACTAGACGCTTTTCATTTTCATATACTGAACGCATGACCCTGTCCTTTTAACCGTATTTTGTTGAAAGTGATCATTGATCGATTAGCATCATGACGCAAGCGTGATTAACAAAAGACGATCATCTCTCTACATTATGCGATCACTTCTCCAAATGGTTTTTGCTAGGATCATTAGCACAAATTGATAGCAAAAGTGAGAGAAATAATGACGATTAAAAAAGACTTATACACTTACGAGGTAGAAATAGTGGAGACGATGAGCGCTATTATAGAAGTAGTCGCTCAAGAGGAATCATCAGCGATTTTAGAGGCCCAAGAAAAGTATAGAAACGAAGATATCCAACTGGACTACGACGATTTAATAGACACCCAATTTAATATTTTTGATAAGAAGTAAGATTTATAGAGATAAAGCCACCACCTCACCCGTTAACAACGTCAAATCAGACACAGGCATAACGCCGCGTACCGCATTGCAAAAGAACAGCTGGTTTAATTGTGGCAAATCCTCATCTAGCAGCGGACGGATGATGACAGGCTTACCCGTCGTAGCTAGGGCATCAATGATAACTTGACGCATAATTCCTGCAACCCCTGAATGCATCATCGATGGCGTATACCATTGACCGCTTGTCAAGTTATCTATCGAGTAGGCTATATTTGCGACTGGGTCACCGCTCATCTTTACCTTATCGCCAGCATCTATGAGCTGATAGAACACATTGCTCATCGTACCCTCAACCCACTGACCACGCATATCACGTACCAGCCCTTCACCCCATTGGTTATCGACGTTTGGGGTTTGCGCTTGCTTGCGTGTTTGCAGACGTTCTTGCAAGCCCTCTTGCAGGCGTTGTAACTCGCCACTCGCCAGCACACTATCGAGTCGATTGAGGGTTTTGAGTCCAGCGAGTGGCGGTGGTAGGCAGGCAAGTTGCGCGGATAAGCAGATAGCGCGTTTAGCGGGCTGCTGAAATATAGCGCGCCCATCTAGCAGTGATAGATAGTCTAAAGGCGCAATCGGTAGCGCGGATGATTTGAGCCAAATCGCGCAAGTTTGCCCCAAGCTATCAGGCGTATAGCCATAACCGCGTATGTGCTGCGGCGTGCGAGTAATGATAAGTTTGAGAATACCTTGGTTAAGACGCTGAGCGAAAGGTTGTAACTCAACTATCAGAGTTTGCGCGTTTACGCTCAGCTCTAATGCCGCGCTATGCGATATCAAGCGTGCGACATGGTAGTTTTGCCAAAGTATCGCGCCGTCCATGACGCCCATAGTGGTAAAGAACCCATCACCATAAGCCATGCCGCGATTGTCTGGCGTTATGTCCTCAGTTCTTATTACGTCATCTTGAATCGTAAGACGTACCCAAGCGTTAGACTGAACATTCATGGCTCATTTATCACAAGTTTAAGCGCCTGACTTATTGAGTATCAGCATACAGCTATAAAACTCGCATTTGGCCAGCTCAACTTTTTGACCACCGATGGTCTCGTTTTTGATGATTTGACCGCTTAATATATTGGCAAGTAGCTTACTGCCGTCGTCTCCCATCAGCTGGCGCATGACTGTATTGGATTTTTTGGCATGGTTGAGGCTTAGTTCTTTTTCGGCGTCTGAGTCTGTTGGGTTGGCATAGTACCAGCCAAGCTCCAGATACTTATCCGAATCAATCAGATCCAAATAGGGCTGGTCTGCAGCCATCAAGCGGTATTTAGACGCCGGATTACTGGCGTAGTCCAAGCTATTCTCATCAGTTGTGACCACACTGCCTAAAGTGGTAGTAATCGCCTTTAGATCATTTATCTTTAAAGAAGTAACGGCATCAGTGTTCCAAGTGGACACCTCGTAAACAACAGGCGTGCCTTGATCACTCACAGCGCCATCTAGGTCAGTACTGGCAGAATCTGAAGCGTCAGCAACTACCTGTTCTTCGCTATTGTCTAAGGTATTGGTCTCACTCACCTCTGGCTCAGAGCTATTGCAAGCGCTCAGTGAGAGGCCAGCTGCCATCATTATAGTGACCATAAAAGTCTGTAAAGGGGTGTTCCACATGGGTTGTTTACTCACACTTAGAAGCTTGTCGTGACAAAGCTTATTGTTATAAGGTCTAGGATGATAACGCTCAAAATTATATTGCAGTACTTGCACATTAATATAGACGGTCTAAGAGTATCGATCACATTATCAATACGATAGGTAAATGCAATAATTGCGCCAATCATCAAGTAGTTTTTGGTCATTAGGGATTTTTAATCGTCAAGCACTATCAGTTTGACACTATCAGTTAAGCATTATTGATAGTAGCCCTCGCCTAGAGGACTATCGTTCTTTGTGACCACAGTTTACCTAACTGCTATGGCGTTGACTAGCGTTTAGGTTACAGGTAATAACCGCTGTCGGTACAAATTTGTTAATGATGTGTTTATCCCTTATCATAGCTTTTTACGCTTAGGATACTTTAGCATGACTCAGCACTTTGTCGTCATTGGAAGCCCCATCGTACATAGCAAATCACCACAAATCCATCAGGTGTTCGCGACTCAAGTCTCCCTCGATATCTCCTATCAGCGTCAATATTGTCCTGATGATGAGGGCAGCTTTACCGCTGTAATTGAAGCTTTTTTTCATGGTGGCGGCGCGGGCGCTAATGTTACTGTGCCTTTTAAACAAATGGCCTATGCATACTGTCAGGTGCATGGCGGTTTGTCAGAACATGCCAAAATCGCAGGTGCGGTCAATACTTTACTGCTAAATCGAGCGCTGCTAGATAACGGTGCGCCTATCGTTGATGCTATATACGGTGACAATACAGATGGTCGAGGACTTGTCACTCATATCAGCAGTCTGGGCTGGGTCTTAACAGGGGCGCGCGTGGCTATTATCGGTGCTGGCGGCGCAGCTCGCGGGGTGATACTGCCGCTCATTGAGGCTGGTATCACGCAACTGACGGTTGCCAATCGTACTGTGAGTAAAGCGCAAACGCTCGCCACTGAACTGAGTGCCGCCAGCGATAAGATCAGTGCTTGTGACATAGAGATCTGTGCCACAAGCGATCTACGCGGTACGTTTGATATCATCATCAATGCTACCTCCATTGGTCTTACAGATGCCACTTTACCACTCTCTACTGATCTACAGACTCGCTATGCTTACGATATGATGTATGGAAGAGCGTTGCCGTTTTTGGAGCATTTTGCGGCGCGCGGCGCTCAGACCTCAGAGGGTTATGGCATGCTTATTCATCAAGCAGCATTGAGCTTTGAGCGCTGGACAGGTCACACTATTAATGTCGAACAAGCTATACTTGCCCTTGGTAATAAGTCATAAATAGCACTGAATAACGACCTCTGATGAATAACACGTGAAGATAGATGACAATAAGTTATCGATAAAACGCTGTGGTCAAAAATTCAAAAGATACTTTGAACACAGGCTTTGATGAGTAAGAAAGACTATACTTCAGTTCAATAGGTTATTTACCATAACTTAAATGAATACGTGATCTACTGAGATATGAATTATAGTTATGTATTATATATTTGTTGTCAGATAAGACTTATACTGGTGTCATCACAGTTCCTGTTTTAGCTCATTTGAATGTAGATTATGGCTTAACAGTGACTGGTTTTTATTGAGTATTCGTCATAGTCAGTACTAACACCCTTGTAGCTGGCTACTTATAAGCTATTTTTACGGCTTATTTATTGCGCGTTAGTTTACAAAAAATGACTTCAGAATTCTTTTATATATCATAGCGCTATCAGACAATAGTGCCTCTCATTTTTATAGCAGCTTTTATTATCAAGCTGATTTGAGCGAATCCACCAAAGAGACTTAATTATGTTGACTTACAAAGCACCTTTACGTGACATTAAATTCTTGATAAACGATGTTTTCGATTTTCAGAAGCATTACAAAGATCTAGACAATGGTGAAAATGCAGATTCTGAAACCGTCGATATGATCCTACAAGGCATGGCTGACTTTGCCGAAAATGTCCTATCACCTCTGTATCAGCCCGCTGATGCTGAAGGCTGTCATTTTGAAAACGGTGTGGTAACGACGCCAAAGGGCTTCAAAGATGCATACAACCAGTTTGTAGAAGGCGGCTGGCAAGGTATCTCTTATCCTGAAGCTTACGGCGGTATGAACTTACCGATGTCTATCAACCTGATCAAAGCTGAGATCATCGGTACAGCTAATTGGCCTTGGTCGATGTACCCAGGCCTATCAACGGGTTGTATCAACACCATAATGCAGTACGGTTCTGATGAGCAAAAAGAGACCTATTTGCATAAATTGGTCGAAGGCTCGTGGGCAGGTACCATGTGTCTGACTGAACCCCATTGTGGTACCGATTTGGGTCAGGTCAAATCAAAAGCTATTCCGCAAGACGATGGTAGCTACAAGCTTAGCGGCACCAAAATCTTTATCTCAAGTGGCGAGCACGACTTAACTGAAAACATCGTCCATATCGTCCTAGCGCGCCTGCCAGATGCGCCAAGCGGTACTCGCGGTATCTCACTGTTTATTGTGCCAAAATTCTTGCCAAATACAGATGGTGAAGTCGGCGAGCGTAACACGGTTAGCTGCGGCTCTATCGAGCACAAAATGGGTATCAACTCATCAGCGACTTGTGTCCTAAACTTTGATGACGCGACTGCTTATCTTATCGGTGAGCCTAACCGCGGCCTAAAAGCCATGTTCACCTTTATGAACACCGCTCGTATCGGTACTGGTATCGAAGGTTTGGCTCACACTGAGCTTGCGTTCCAAAACTCGCTTCCTTATGCCAAAGATCGCCGTTCTATGCGCGCGCTATCAGGTACTAAAGATCCTGAAAAAGTAGCGGATGCAATCATTCATCACGCTGACGTACGTCGTATGCTATTGACCCAAAAAGCCTTTGCCGAAGGCGGTCGCTCGATGATTTATCATTCAGCACGCTATGCGGACAAGATGGCTCAAGGCGTTGCCAATGATGACGACGCTGAGTTTGAAAAGTGGGATGACAAGTTAGGTTTTTATACGCCTATCCTCAAAGGCTTCTTAACGGAGCTAGGTATTGAGGCGGCCAAACACGGTCAGCAAGTCTATGGCGGTCACGGTTATATCAAAGAGTGGGGCATGGAACTCATCGCTCGTGACGCTCGTATCGCGACGATGTATGAGGGCACCACAGGTATCCAAGCGCTCGATCTACTAGGTCGTAAAGTTATCTTGCAATCTAAAGGCAAAATTATTCGTGATTACACCTCAAGCATTATGAAGTGGTGCGGTGAGTATGCGCTAGACAAAGATATGCGCAAATTCGTTTGGGCACTGACTAAGCTTTGTGCTGAGTGGAATACGCTAACCGTACGCTTGATGCTAATGGCACGTAAAGATCGTGAAATCATTTCAGCCGCATCAGAGGACTTTTTGATGTACTCAGGCTATGTGATGATGGGTTACCATTGGGCACGTATGGCCGCAGTCGCTTATGACAAGTTAGAGAACGGCGGCGTTGAAGCGCCAGAGTTTTATGAAGCCAAAATCCAAACGGCTGAATTTTACTTTGACAAGCTATTGCCACGTACTTCAGGTCACGCAGAAGCCATGGTCGCACCAAGCGATAGCATGATGGCAATGCCTGTCGATAGCTTTGCATTTTTAGATTAAATTCAATCAAGTCTCAAAGCGAATAGAGTTTTAGAGCCAACAAAAAAGCGCCTCAATTGAGGCGCTTTTTTTGCTTTTCAAAATGTAAGCTATTTATTAGAGTGCGCTAAAAAACTTTTTATGATAGACCGCACTGATCTCTTCTACCTCAGCACAGACTTGTATAGTGACGCGACCTGATTGCTCATCCTTTAGTATCGCTTCAGTCGTTGTGATAAGCAGCTCACACAACTGATTGCGCGCGACCATATCACGCCCTGACATCAGTTTTAGATGCACATAAATAAAGCCATTTTCTTGCTCGTCATCATTTACACCTATTAAGAACGTCTCTATCGGTAGTATTCGCGCTTTAATATCAGTAGGTTTGCCAAAATGTCCACTATCCCACAGCGCTTGGTTCAATGCTTTTAGCAGAGACTCCTTATGCGAAATAGTCACATTGGGCGTCGCTTGAATCGTTAGATGCGGCATAGAGGTTATCCTTTTTTGCTAAAAAACGAATTAGTAGTTTGAAAACTGAGAGATTAAAACATAAAGATTAGCCATCCACAATATCTTCAAAACGGGCGTTGAGCGTCTCGGCTAATTGTAGAGCAGATAATTCTATTTCAAGACCACGGCGACCTGCACTGACATAGATGCTGGTCTGCTTGAGGGCTGCACTATCAATAATAGTCACTAATTGCTTCTTTTGTCCCAAAGGACTGACGCCGCCCAATACATATCCTGTACTACGTACTACTTGTTTGGGATCAGCCAGTTGCACCTTTTTATGGCGTATCGCTTTGGCCATTTTTTTGAAGTTCAAGGTTTTGTCCACTGGCAGTACGGCTACGGCAAGCAGACCTGTCTCTGCCATGACCACCAAGGTTTTGTAGACTTGTACACTTGCCACGCCAAGCTTGTGGGCAGCCTCCAACCCATAGGAGACAGCGCTACTATTATGAGTATATTCATGAATGTGGTAATCAAGCTGATGTTTTTTGGCGGTATCGATTGCTGGAGTCATAGGCGACAGAACCTAACTTATGATATAGATAAGACTAAAAGACAGTTTTGCGTCACAATACGTTGCCGTATCTTGAGCTCAAACTACTAACACTTAATATTATATTAATACTGAATGAACACAGAAGATATCGTTTTATGTCCTTTTATGGCATCATAAGCCTATTACACTTTACGACTTTTGACTACTCATTATGATACCTAAGTTTATAAAAAAACGCCTTTTTAGAGCGCCCGTTAAGGATAACGCTCCAAACAAAACGGTTAAGTCGATAGACAAGCCTCAAGGCAATACGCCTCTAAATCAGCTGTATCGCAAGATATCGGGACAAGCGCTCGATGTCGCAGTCAAGCCTAAGCTCTTAGGTGAAGTGCCGCAGTTCGATGGTGACGATCAGACCCTGACCTTTTATGTGTTGCAAGATTATTCGCGCTCCAATAGTCTCTTGATTGACTTGCAGACTGGGGAGCACAGTCTACCGCCCGCTTTGGCTCAAGTCAGTGACCACGCGCATGACATCTACGAGAACGCTGGTATTATATTTTTGCATCATCCAAAGGCAAAAGACGATCAACTCTCGCCGCGCCTAGCACGGCTCATTGCTGCTATTTTGCGCTACCCTGATTTAAAGATTAGACTCATCCCTGTCTCTATACTGTGGGGACGCGCTCCTGAAAAAGAAGATTCACTGTTCAAACTGCTTATGACGGACAACTGGGAAGATCCTGGGATCACCAAACAGTTATTTAACATTGGCGTTATGGGCCGCGATACTTTTGTACAGTTCCACGCGCCGCAGGACTTGCGCCAAGCTATTTATAAGCGTCTGCCTGACGAGCTTATAGCGGACGAGCCGATGTCTATCAATGTAGAGGCCGCAGTAGCGGTCGATATCACAGCTTTGACTGAAGCTGATATTATCCACACTTCTGAAGCCAATACTTCTAACACAAGCACATTCACTAGTAATAACGATACGCCGTCTCATGAACTCATGACAGCGAGTGATGGTCATCGTGAACTAGTACGCTCACTACAGCAGCAGCTCAATATTTATCTCGATAAACAGCGTGCCAGTATGCTTGGACCGGATTTATCAGATAGGCGTAATCTAGTCGATAAGCTCATCTACTCCCCTGCTATCAAACATGCGATAGAAACTGAAGCTGTAGCCAGTGGCGTTAGTGTTCGCGAGGCGCGAGCAACGGCCAAGGACTATGCTAATGAGATGGTCAACGATTACTCTTATCAAGTCATTCGTATCTTTGATAAATTTTTGACTTGGTTGTGGACGCAGCTATATGACGGTGTGGAAGTCCATCATTTTGAACGTGTGCGGGCTCTAGCAACGGATTACGAAATCATCTACGTGCCTTGTCATCGCAGTCATGTTGATTATTTATTACTCTCCTATGTCATCTATAAGCGCGGTCTGAGCATTCCTTATGTGGCGGCGGGTGATAATCTAGATGTCCCCATATTGGGATCGCTATTACGCGGCGCTGTTGCTTTTTATATTCGTCGTAGCTTTCGTGGTAATGCGTTGTATACCGCCGTTTTACGTGAGTATATGCATACGCTTATCACTCGTAATACGCCTATCGAATACTTTATCGAAGGCGGGCGCTCCCGTTCAGGGCGTCTGCTACCACCCAAGATGGGTATGCTAGCGATGACGATTCACAGTCAGCTGCGCCGCACTAATAAGCCTGTAGTATTTATTCCAACCTATATTGGTTACGAGCGCATTATGGAGGGCGTCACCTACATCGGCGAGCTTAAGGGTAAACCTAAAGAGTCAGAGTCGCTAATAGGTCTGCTCAAAGTCGGACGCAAAATCGAGCGTATCTTTGGATCAGTGCATTTAAGTTTTGGTACGCCGCTCCACATTGAGGACTTTATGCAAAAGTTCGATGTGCCTGCCAATAGTTTGCCTACGGATCGCACCGATACACCACTTGATGACAATACCAGTGCGATGGTCGATAATATCGGTATCAAGATCATGCAGCACATCAATAAAGCGGCAGTAGTTAACCCTGTGTCCTTGCTCTCCTTGGTATTGCTATCAGCACCAAAAGCAGCTCTTGATGAAGATATCTGCCGTGAGCAGATTGCGCTTTATCACAATATCGCAAGTAACATGCCCTACTCTGACGATACGATCGTCACCGTTATGACGCCGCAGCAAATCATCGACTACGGCATCAAGCTCAAACTGATTGAGCGTATACCGCATATTTTAGGTGATATTATACAAGTCGCGGGCAAACAAGCGGCGCTACTGAGCTACTTTCGCAATAACATCTTGCATGTCTTTATCTTGATGTCGTTCTTAGCCGCGCTTGTTGCGCGTAATGGTCGCATTGAACGCAGCCGCCTTGATGGTATAGTCGAGCAGTTGTATCCGTTCCTACAAACGGAGCTGTTCTTGTACTATCCAGCACATGGTCTAAAAGACACTTTGAATAAAAAAATCGATAACATGATCGCTCATGGACTCATCGTTGAGCTAAGCGATGGTAAGTTGAGTGTACCTGAAGCCAATAGTAGTAGGTATCAGCAGCTTCAAGTGTTAGCAACGCCTGTCGAACAAAGCCTTGAGCGTTATTTTATGACGCTTGCCCTGCTCGCGCAGCAAGGCTCTGGTAATTTGACTGAAGATGAAGTGGTCGATCTGTGCCATCTGCTCGGTCAGCGCTTATCAGTGCTCTACGCAGATGATATTCCTGACTTTTTTGATCGTGCACTGTTCACCAGTTTTGTCGCCGCCCTTAAACGTCTTAATTATCTTCAAAAAGACGCAGAATCAGGAGTCCTAACCTTTGATCAGCGCATCAATGATATTGCTCAGCACGCCAAGTACGTATTAGGAACCGATATCATGCAAACCTTGCAGCAAGTGGCAAATTTGGATGACGATGAGATTGCGCATGCTATTACAGAGATTAGCAATAAAAAACAGCGCAAATTTGGGCGTAAGCGTTAAATATATATAAATTTAGGCCATAAAAAAGACCTCCAATTATTAGAGGTCTTTTTTACGGCCTAAGGTGACTAAAACGCGGTACTAAGTCGAAATCTTTTTGTATTTCATACGCTTAGGCGTAGCATCATCACCCATAGTCTTTTTGCGATAGGTCTCAAACTCAGAGTAGTTGCCGTCGAACCAAACTGGACCTTCCTCTTCAAAGGCTAGAATATGCGTCGCAATACGGTCAAGGAACCAGCGATCATGCGAGACGACCATAACCGTACCTGGGAACACTTGAACAGCATCCTCTAACGCCCGCAGAGTTTCGATATCCAAATCGTTTGAAGGTTCATCGAGGAGCAATACGTTCGCACCCTGCTTTAGCGTCTTCGCTAATTGCAGACGGTTACGCTCACCACCTGAGAGTTGACCGACATGCTTTTGCTGGTCTGAACCTTTAAAGTTAAAGCGGCCAATATAAGCGCGGCTTGGCGTCGTATAGTCACCAACGGTAATAATATCGAGGCCATCAGATATCTCTTCCCAAACGGTCTTGCTATCATCTAAGTTGTCGCGTACCTGACCGACATAGGCAACGCTGACGCTTTCGCCTAGATCCACTGAACCCGTATCTGGCGTATCACGTTCGGTAATCATGTTAAATAGCGTAGTTTTACCCGCACCATTTGGACCGATGATACCAACGATAGCACCTGCTGGCACATTAAAGCTTAGGTTTTCATAAAGCAGACGATCGCCAAATGACTTGGAGATGTCGTTGACTTCGATGACTTTATTACCTAAACGAGGGCCAGGCGGAATATAAATCTCTGAAGTCTCGTTACGCTTTTGAAATTCCGTCGAGTTTAATTCTTCAAAACGCTGTACACGAGATTTAGACTTAGTTTGTTGACCTTTTTGGTTTTTACGAATCCACTCAAGCTCTTTTTTCAATGCTTTAGCAAACGATTCTTCTTGCTTATTTTGCTGCTCAAGGCGAGTGTTCTTTTGCTCGAGCCACTCAGTATAGTTGCCTTCGTACGGATAGCCATGGCCACGGTCCAGCTCCAAAATCCACTGAGCAACATTATCTAAGAAATATCGATCATGGGTAATGGCAACGATAGTACCACTGTAGTTCTGCAAGAACTGCTCTAACCATGCGACTGATTCGGCGTCCAAATGGTTGGTTGGCTCATCGAGTAGTAGCATATCAGGACGCGACAATAGCAGACGACATAGCGCCACACGGCGTTTTTCACCACCAGACAGTTTGCTAACATCAGCATCCCATGGCGGTAGACGCAATGCATCAGCCGCTTTTTCAAGTTGGGTGTTTAGGTTATGCGCATCCCATGCTTGAATAATGTCTTCCATCTTACCTTGCTCTTCTGCAAGCTTATCAAAGTCTGCATCGGGTTCCGCGTATTCGGCATAAATCGCATCTAGACGTGATAGCGCATCTAACGCCTCACGCATACCGTCTTCGACATTACCACGGACGTTTTTGCTGTCATCAAGCTGTGGTTCCTGCGGCAAATAGCCAATTTTGGTGCCCGTTTGCGCGCGTGCTTCACCACTGAACTCAGTATCGACGCCTGCCATGATGCGTAGCAAGGTTGACTTACCTGAACCGTTGATACCGAGTACACCAATTTTGGCGCCAGGGAAAAATGATAAATTGATATTTTTTAGAATCTCGCGCTTAGGCGGAACAAGTTTTGACACATTGTTCATTGTGTAGATATATTGAGCCATTGATACTCCGATGGACTACCTAGAAATAGCAATCACCAAGCGCATCATTATTATCACGGCGACGGTAACTGCTTTGGAATTGAGATATAAATTGTCAACCATTATCGCATTGTACTCTAGCCCCTGCAACCTGAGAGCTTGTTTTCTGGTGTGTTCAGTCGTATTTAGTATTTGTAGCTGGCTTTGTGGGGTTGTACTGAGCCTTTTGTATAAAAGCTATGCATAAGTATTTATATGAGCTATCGATGAGCTATATTCATAATGATACAACGATATATTTTCGTTTTATAACTCCTACAAAATTTTGCATCAAATAAACTATAGAATTAATCAATACAGACTAGTATGTTAATATTGCTTAACAAAGT
Organism: Psychrobacter sp. DM4; assembly: GCF_051307035.1. Taxonomy (GTDB): domain Bacteria; phylum Pseudomonadota; class Gammaproteobacteria; order Pseudomonadales; family Moraxellaceae; genus Psychrobacter. The sequence goes on along the minus strand of NZ_CP195536.1, from coordinate 189,600 downwards.
CATAATCTTGTCGATGCCAATGCAGGGTCAACTCTAATACTTATTACATTAAAGCGCAGTATAAAGGATACCTATATATGACGACTGGCTATCAGCCTGAGATTATCCAGCGCGTCTTTATGGATTTTATGAGTACGCGTATACATCCTTTTTGGTCCTTAACTGTACCAAAATTGCGCTTGATGGCAAGACACATGCTGGACGATGATTTTATTGCCTTTCAATTTGAGACGAATTATGCTTTTCGTCAGCAGTCCAAAAATAAGTGGCAGGGTGGACAGCACGTTAGTGTAATCATTCCGATAGAGGGTATTCGTCACCAGCGCCAGTATTCGTTAGTAGGGTTATCCAAACAGAGTCTATGGTGGGAGAGCCAAACACCGCACACTATTACTATCGCCATCAAGACTCAAGGTCTGATATCTAAGCATCTAACTTGGCACGCAGAGCTCGGTGATGTTTTTGAATGCAGTGTACCAAGTGGCAGTTTTGTACTGACGCCGAATAACACTTCACCGGTATTATGTATCGCTAGCGGTAGCGGAATTACGCCGATGCTAGGACTGATAACCCAAGCGCTACAGAATGGACAGGTGGTGACTTTGCTTCATTACAATCGCAGCCCTATATTGACGTCTATTTGGTCATCTTTATCTTCGAGGTATTCTAGGTTTCGTTACCATCTTATTGTAACCGAAGACGCCAGTACTTATCTTGCAAACAGCCGTCATTTAACTGCTCAGAGTCTGCTAGCACTTGGACTACCACTCAATCGAACGCAAATATATGCTTGTGGCTCGCAAGGGTTATTATCAAGCCTTTATCAGGCAGCCAGTGATATCGGCTCAGAGTATGACACTTCGCTACGCGACAATATTACTGTAGAACAATTTGGTACGAGTACTCCTAGCTACGACGAAGTTCGAAATGAGACCGATATCGTAGAGCGAACCGTTTATCTACGAGGACGACAACGACAGTTCCCTAGTGATACTACTTTGCTCGCGAGTGCTGAAGCGGCCGGTATACGCCTGACTTATGGATGTCGCCGAGGTATCTGTCATCTATGTCGCTGTCAAAAGATAAGTGGTCAGGTCAAAAACATTCAGACGGGCGCTGTCAGCAGCGACGGTTTTGAATCTATTCAAACTTGTATTAATGTGCCTTTAACGGATGTCATACTCGATATTTAGACAACAAGTAGGGCACTTTGAGATGTAAAGTGAAAGCACTTTGAGATGCAAAGAATCCGATATACAGCTCTTAAGGTTTTCGACCATAAGTCTCATATATCTATCATATATTGGCCCATAGTTACTGCTTCAACTAAGGAATTTTTATGCGTTTATTATCTCCTATGTTTAGTGCTCGATCAGCGCTTCCTACGACATCTATCTCGCCTGTCATAGATAATCTATCGTCAGCACATATGCCTTATCCTACCTTGAGCGGTGCGCCATTATCAAAAGCACAAACTGAGGCTATGGCTGCTGAGTTAGATGCCCTATACAATAGCATGATGGCATCTCTTGGCGCAGAGGACGCTCATTACATCCAGCGTATTTATAGCGCAGTCGTTTATAGCGAGCTCCTAGCACGTGGTCTGCTCGGCATCGCCGCTTATCCCTCGTCGCGTCACAAGCAACTGGGTCTTTGGCTGCTGGGCACCTCTTTACTGAGTTTTAGTAAAATTCTAAACAATATGGAGCTTGGGCACAATGTTATGCACGGTCAATATGACTGGATGCAGCATCCGCATTTGAATAGTCAGAAGTTCGATTGGGACATTGTCTGTCCAGCGCCGCTCTGGCAGCATTCGCATAATTATTTGCATCATACCTTTACCAATATTGTAGGTCGTGACCACGATGTAGGGTATCATCTTATCCGAGTGACCGATGAGCAGCCTTGGACGCCAAGCGATCGCAACAACTTGTTGAGTACGATGATCTTGGCATTAGGGTTTGAGTGGGCGGTAGCATTTCATGACATACAGATTAGCGTTGATGAATATGCAAACGATACACGCTTAGCCGAAATCATGAAGCCGAAGTCTCAAGCTCTATTTAATAAGATAAAGCGCCAAGTGGGCAAAGATTATATCGCTACCCCTGCGCTCGCAGGGCTAGTATTTGGTGCTCGCAGTGCTATGATGACAGTTAGTGGTAACGTTACTGCCAACATCGTACGTAACGTTTGGACTTGGGCGGTGATATTTTGTGGTCATTTTACTGAGCAGGCACATATCTACACCCATCTCGATGACAATGAGAGCCGCGGCGACTGGTATGCCAGGCAGATACTGGGTTCAAGTAATATCACAGGTCGCAAGTGGTTTCATATTTTGACCGGTCATTTGTCCCATCAGATCGAGCATCATATCTTTCCTGATATGCCAGCCAACCGCTATACGCGCATTGCGCCGCAAGTACAAGACATATGCAAAAAGTACGGCCTGGCATACAATACTGGCAGCTTTGCGCAGCAGCTCAAACAGGTTATCAAGCGTATTCATCACTTTAGTAAACCCAATGCTGATGAAAAAAAATTACACATAAAAGCGCAAGCCACATTGAAGCTAGATGAGAGCGCAACGGCACAATCCTTGCCTACCACGCGCGGTCTGACTAAATATCTACCACCAGTGATGCGTAATGCCTTGTTTTATGCCCAGTAATCTTTATTCTGTAATATATAACCTTTATCCTGCTCTAAGTCGTTTAGTCTCAGTCATACAAATAAAATATCCTAAAAAACGGAGAATAATATGAGTGATCCAGATAATACACAACAGGTAGATATCTCACACAACCAAAACGCCAAACGTTTTGAGACCTCTATCGATAATAATACCGGTTATATCAGCTATCAAGAGCGCGGCGATACGCTCGTCTATGACCATACTATCGTCCCTGAAGTTCTAGGCGGACGCGGTGTTGGCTCAGCCTTAGTCAAGCATGCTTTGGACTATGCACGCGCTCATGACAAAAAGGTAATACCGCAGTGCTCGTTTGTCTCATCATACATAAACAAACATCCTGAGTATCAAGATCTAGTCTAGGTGTTTTTAGACAAAGCTTGGTTCAATATATTAATAAGGACATCATTATGAGTAGTTTATCTGACAAGCAAGTAGATATGCAGCTAGATGAGTTGGCAGGCTGGCAGCGTGATGGCAGTAGCATCACCAAAACCTACCACTTCAACGATTTTATAGAAGCTATGAGTTTTATGAATCAAGCGGCTTTTTATGCAGAAGCGCTTGAGCATCATCCCCAATGGCGAAACATGTACAACATAGTGGAAGTGCGTTTAACATCAGAGGATACAGGTGGTATTACGAGTCGTGATATTCGCTTGGCTAAACGTATGGAGCATATTATTCAGCCCAGCAGACTATGATATGAATCTACAAACCAAAAAACCGTCTTCTATGAAAGACGGTTTTTTGTAGGCTTACTCAAAAGTAAATCTTTTAGCGATCTACATTTTACGGCTAACAAAAGCCACGATGAATAAGATAACAGCAACTGCTAGTAATATGTAAGCGATATTAGCAGACAAGCCAGCAACGCCACCAAATCCGAGCAAACTTGCGATTAGTGCAACAACTGCAAAAATAATAGCCCAACGAAACATATAATCCTCCTTGAATGCCCAATAATAAATCATTGTTTAGATAAGTCATTATCGAGTAATGTTAGCTTTAATTAATTATTTTTAATGTCGTTCTTCAAAGCCAAATAATACTAAATTAGTTTGATGAGCATTGTTCAATTAAGTAATCAAAGATTGAGTTATGTAACTTATGTAATCATATGTGCATTGACGCTGTAGACTGTCTGACACTGAGTGCTTATGTTTGTAGATATAAATACCAGCTAGCATACCTATTTGCATTGGCGTAAAATCTGCCTTATATCTCCAACCGGTTAGGCATTTATAGTTGCTATAGCCTTTGATTCAAAAGATATTACTCTCTCCTACTTATTACATACTATTAAGGAAAATATTATGGATACTAAAAAAGACGCATCAACGAACTCAAACCCTGCGCAAACCGTTAATAAAGATAAGCGAAAATATGCGATTGTCTTGTATGGTGCTACTAGCTTTGTGGGGCAAATCACTGCTCATTATTTATCAGAGTTTTTATCAGAAAGTAAGGATTCGGCCAAAGCAACTTGGGCGATAGCCGGTCGCGATGAAGAGAAGCTAAAGACGCTACAGTCTGAGCTTAGAGGCTCTGGCACGGATCAAAAGGTCGATATCATCATTGCCAATAGTGACGATGATGCAAGCCTAGATGATATGACTAAGCAGACCGAAGTTATCATCTCAACAGTAGGACCTTACTTAAAGTATGGTGAGCCTTTGATCAGATCGTGTACTACTCATGGTACAGACTATGTTGATCTCACTGGTGAAGCTATCTTTATCAGAGATATGATGGATAAATATGAAGACGCCGCCAAACAAAGCGGAGCTCGTATCGTTAACTCGTGCGGCTTTGACTCTATTCCCTCAGATCTAGGAGTGTATTTTACTCAGCAGCAAGCTGAAGACCAGTTCAACGAAGCCTGCGATGTGATTCATATGCGCGTAAAGGCCGCCAAGGGTGGGTTATCTGGCGGTACTATCGCCTCAATGGCCACTATCTTTGAGGAGGTCGGTCAAGACAAGTCACGCCGTAAACAAGTAGCCAATCCGTACCTACTCAATAACGACAATGATGTGCCAAATGTACGCCAAGACAATGTCGGCAAGCCTGAGTACGATGATAAGCATAATCGCTGGCTTGCGCCTTTTGTTATGGCAAGCATCAACACGCGCATCGTACACCGTAGTAATCAGTTATCAGGCTATGAGTATGGTCGCAAATTTAAGTATGATGAAGCAATGTGGATGAAAGATGGTATTAAAGGTCAGGTGACAAGCTATGCTCTAAGTGCAGGCTTATTAGGCTTTGCTACTACTATGATGTTCAAACCCAGTCGTGAACTGCTCTCAAAACATGTGCTGCCGAAGTCAGGTAGTGGTCCTTCTAAGTCTGAGCAAGACAATGGTTTTTTTGATATTCGCTTTTTTGGTGGAACGCCTAAGAATAATCATATCAGTATCAAAGTCACAGGTGACAAAGATCCAGGCTATGGCAGTACTTCTCGTATGCTGGCGCAATCGGCTTTATGCCTAGTGCAAGATATCTCAAGAGACAGTGTTAAAGGGGGTTTTTGGACGCCTGCCTCTGCCATGGGTGAGCATCTAATCACTCGTTTGCAAGATCACGCTGGTCTAACCTTTGAAGTTGTTGATAATTAAAAGTAGATAATTAGTTAAATCTAATTTTATTTATTATTTATTCCAAAAATTAGCAAAATGCGCTGCATCTTATTATTGAGATGCAGCTTTTTTGTCAGTAAATAATAGTAATAGGACTTTTAGGTAACTGATATTGCTACATACTCCATATTCACTACATTATGCTACATATTCTTAGTCTATTGTCACAGCGCTCAAGTAGTCATTTGGGTAATATAAATTTTGATAACCAGTATCTACGCTATACGACTGTCTCTACATAAATAAAAAATTTTTCTACATTTAGACATTCAGTAGTATTTCACAAGTAGATATTTTCGAGTATCAGGGACGATTTAGGCTTAGGGTCACGCTACACTTTAGAGGACAAAAGCCGTCAGCCAAAACTATTACTTATTAAAAGGATATAATTATGAGATTGAATATACTAACTGCTGCAATACTTACCTCAGGTCTAGCCATGTTCGCTACTAGCGCCAACGCTGGCATGACATCGGATCGTAATGGTAACGTCGGTTATGACAGCTACGATGAGTGCGTGATGGCAGTAAAAGAGGGCTCAGCGAAATTTTATACGCCCTATACGTATCAAAACCCTATGCGCCGCGCAGGGGAAACTAGCGTTGCAAAAATGAGTCTATCTGAAGTCATGATTCCACAAAGCGTTGTCAGCAATGACAACTTGCGAACCAGTGACTATGAAGCAGGCGCTTGTGATATGGGCGTCGGACAATCAAACGGTCGTTATGGGGTATCAGGTGTCTTGGTAGGCAAATACGTTCCTTTCGCTTCTGATATGCCTGTCAATGTCTACATGGATAGAAACGGTAATCCTGTACGAGTTACTATGCAGCAGTGCGATAATCATTTTGGTAGCAACTTTCCTACGCCAGTCGTGAGTGAAGTAAAAGCACCAAAAGCTCAATTGGCTATTCAAGAAGAGCGTAGTATGGAGGCGGTCATTATTGAAACCAAACGTACTATTCGCCCTACTCAGTATCAAGTCAAAGAAGTCATCATAGCGCCTAGCGATCAGATCCAGCGTATGAATACCACGACGGGTACTAGAGTTGCCGTACGAGGTGCAGATGGTCGCTTGGTATATGTCGGTCGAAAAGCAGACGCTGAAGCTATTAGAAATACTGAAATCAATCAGACGTATCCGGTCATTCGCGTACCTGATATTGATGCTGATATGAATGACATGGACATGGACGAATAATCGTATTCGTTCAATGAGCTAAATTTCAGGCTCGTTTGTATAATGTTGTTAAAATCGCAAACTAACTACACAATTATAAAACGAGCTGACATTTATAAATTTCAAATGATTATCCATACTCTACAACAAAGAAGACGCTCCTGCTGAGTAATATTAATGAGCTTTAAATAACACTAAAAAAAGATGACTTCAGGATTAAAAGTAAAAATAATTGTTTGAAAATTAGTTAAAAAAGGAATGATATTATGAGTAACTCCAAATTATCTTTATTAGTAGGTGCTGCTTTAGTTGTACCTAGCTTAGCATTTGCAACGACAGGAAATATTGTACCTGCCGATATGAGAACAACTCCAGCACCAAATACTTTGCAACAGAAAATTCAAGGTCCCGATAGTGAACTAATAGCAACCCAGCCAGGTGAGATTGATTATAATCGTAATAACTTATCAACAGATTCTACGATGAAAGCGCCTCATAGCAGCATGGCAAACCGTGGTAACATCGTACCTGCTGATGCTCGTATGACATCTGCTCCAAATACTTTACAACAAAAGATTCAAGGTCCTGATGGTGAGTTATTAGCGACTCAACCCGGTGAAATTGATTTTAACCAATAGAGATTAAAAACAGATCGCTATAATGGAAATTATCAGCCGCTTATCTTAGGGGAAGGCTATAACACTGGCAATGTGACTCCTGCTGACAGACGTTTAGTTGCAGTACCTATTACATTATAGTCAAAAATTCATGGTCCAGATGGCGAACTGCTTGCGACTCAACCTGGTGAAGTAGAACTCAGTGAGAACCGTCGATTTGTTATAAGATAAACTTAAATACAAAAATAAAGGCAGCCATGAGCTGCCTTTATTTTTGAGTAAATACATCTAGCTTTAAAATCAACTTCGATTACTTGTTGTTTTTTGTTATACCAGCTTCTTTTAATAGTGCGCCAAGCGTACCTACTTTAACGGGTGTATCCGCTTTTGGCTTTTGCGCCTGCTGACGATTAGTGCTACCTTTATGCTTGCCACTATCTTGACGCGGCGTGGAGGAGCGTTTGTCCGCTGTCGATGGACGCTTGCTGCGCGGACGACTCGGTTTGTCTCCAGTATGGTTAGCATCAGTGTGACTTGATGCTGGTTTAGCGGCTGCGCGCGTAGATTTATCACTCTCAGGCTTCATACTAAAACCGATGCGACCACGTTTTTCATCGATAGAGATGACGCGAACGGAGATGATATCTCCAGGCTTTACGCGGTTCATAGGGTCAGCGACGAAGTCGTTAGCCATCTGAGAGATATGTACCAAACCATCTTGGTGTACGCCAACATCTACAAAACAACCAAAAGCGGTCACGTTGGTAACGACACCTTCGAGGGTCATACCTTCGGTTAAGTCTTTGATACTACTGACATCGTCACGAAAGTTGGCAGTCTTAAATTCAGGACGCGGGTCGCGAGCAGGTTTAGCTAGCTCATCCAATATTGCTTTTATACTAATATTGTCATCGTTGGCAGCGATTGCTGCGGTGTCAATAGTATTGAGGACACTATCATTACCGATGATATCGCTCAAAGAGTTATCCGTTTGAGATAGCAAGCTACTGACTAGCTCATAACTCTCTGGATGGACGCCAGTGGCATCCAGAGGATTGTCGCCATCATGAATGCGTAAAAAACCTGCGGCTTGCTCAAAAGTTTTAACCCCTAAACGTGGTACGTCTTTTAGGGCTTCACGAGTGGCAAACGCGCCGTGCTCACGGCGATAGGTGACTATCTGCTGTGCCACATTGCTGTTCAGACCTGCGATGTGCGCAAGTATCGCAGGACTTGCGGTATTGACATCGACACCGACCGCATTCACGCTATCTTGTGTAACCTTGTCCAGACTATCAGCCAATTGGTTCTGATTGACGTCGTGCTGATACTGACCCACGCCGATAGCTTTTGGATCTACTTTAACTAGCTCCGAGAGTGGATCTTGTAAGCGGCGCGCAATGGATACCGCCCCACGTACTGATACATCTAGATCAGCCAATTCATCACTAGCAAGCTCACTTGCTGAATACACAGAAGCGCCTGACTCGTTGACGATGACCGCTTTTGCCTTAAGATCTGTATTAGCCGTCAAAATCTCTTTAATCATGGCATCGGTTTCACGGCTTGCCGTTCCATTGCCAATAGCGATCAGATCAACGCTATAAGTGCTTAATAGTTCATCGATGACGGTTTTGGCTTCACTCATTTTATTATCAGGAGCAAAAGGATAAACCGTCGCGATAACTGGTTTATCATCAGCACCTATCATGACATGACCTTGCGCATCGATAACAGCCATCTTGACACCATGACGAATACCAGGATCAACGCCCAAAATAACCTTGCGTCCAGCCGGCGCTGACATCAAGAGATGCTGTAAATTACTGGCAAACACATCGATAGCATCCGCTTCTGCGCTCAGACGTTTTTCAGTCAATAAGCGATGCTCGATATGCGGGCGCCATTTGTCTCTCCAAAGACTGGTGGCCGCTTCGATTAGGACATCACGACGTGCGGCTGGTGCTGTGCTATCAATATTGAAGTGACTGACTATTTTTTCGATAAAGGGCATATCTTCACCCTCAATTTTGAGTCCCAAGACATTCTCTTGACGACCGCGTAGCATGGCAAGGAGGCGATGATTAGGCAGGCGCGCTAGGCTCTCACTATGTTCAAAATAGTCTTTGAACTTCTCGCCGACCTCACGTTTTTCTTCACTCGCTACTGACGATACAATGCTCGCTGTTTTAGCGAAGCCACTACGCAGATTATCGAGTAGATCAAGCGCTTGCGTCCATTCATCCACGATAATGGCTTGTACGCCTGCCAACTGTTTGTCTGTATCTTCAAAATCCACTTCGATCTCATTACCGTTATCATCGGTAATGACTGCTGGCGCTTGATAGTCAGCCAGCGCGTCTATCGGTGCAATCTCTTGGTTCAATACTGCTTGGGCTACAGTATCCAAACCTGCAGCGCGAGCTTTGGCAGCTGGTGAGCGGCGACGCGGACGATAAGGCAAGTAGATATCTTCAAGCTCAAGTTTGGACGTTGCATTATCGATACGGGTTTGCAACTCATCATTCAGATTGCCTTGAGTGCTGAGCAGTTCTGTGATTTTGAGGCGGCGCGTTGCCATATCACGCTCATAATTGAGCGATTTTTCTAGCGCTCTGAGCTGCGCATCATCGAGATTTTGGGTCTTCTCTTTACGGTAACGCGCGATAAACGGCACCGTTGCCCCTTCATCATAAAGTTTGACAAAAGCATCGACTTGAGCTGTCTTAATGCCAAGCGCGCGAGCCAGTTTGTCATGGATATTCGCGTGTGTGGTTGCATCTAAGCCTTGTGTATTAGTCGAGGCTGACGATGACGTTAAGGGTTCAGTGCTACTCATAGACGTATCAATCGTTGAGAAATGGTGTTTGGCATTATAGCAAAAGCTGCATAAATAAAAATTATTTTTATAATATCCTAGTTTTATAGGGCTGATATCGCATTAATTGCGCCAAAAACTCAGTATTTACCCCTGTTAAACAAACCCATACAGCATTTGTGCGGATGAATGATGCATTTGGCAGTGCAATCTTATACACTGAAGGTAGACCTATAACTATTGAGTCATTGCACAGACGTTGCGACTGACAGCCTTTTAAATTAAGTAGAAACAAAGTTATCGATAAAGACAATACTGAATAAAATCTCTTTGACAATAATAAGCCTCATAAAAGGATACGATACATGACAGATAATAATCACTCAGATACGCTGACGCAGCGCATATTGGTCGTTGATGACGACGCGCGCTTACGCTCTTTATTACAGCGTTTTCTAGAAGATGATGGTTTTGTGGTACGCACCGCTCACGATGCTAGTCAAATGGATAAGCTTATGCAGCGTGAGCTGTTCTCTTTAGTGGTACTAGATCTAATGTTACCAGGCGAAGATGGCATTAGCATCTGTAAGCGTCTACGTGAAGATAATGGCGATATTCCTATTATTATGCTGACCGCTAAAGGCGGGGACGCCGATCGTATCGCAGGTCTAGAGGCAGGCGCGGATGATTACTTGCCAAAGCCCTTTAATCCAAAGGAGCTATTGGCTCGTATCAAAGCAGTACTGCGACGCCAAAACCGTGAGCTGCCGGGCGCGCCAAGCTATCAGTTAGAGGTAGTTGAGTTCGGTCCATGGACGCTTGATTTGTCTACTCGTACGCTCAAGCGCGATGGTAATGTAGTGACTTTGACCACTGGTGAGTTCTCGGTACTCAAAGCGCTCGTACAACATCCACGCGAGCCGCTCACTCGTGACAAGCTTATGAACCTTGCACGCGGACGCGAATGGGGTGCGATGGAGCGCTCTATTGATGTGCAAGTGTCACGACTGCGCCGCTTGATTGAGGACAATCCGTCACAAGCACGCTATATTCAGACCGTTTGGGGCGTAGGCTACGTCTTTGTTCCTGACGAGGCCGAAGTAGAAGAAGCCAAAAGCGAATAGATTTTACTAGTATAAAAACCCTGCCATAATATGCAGGGTTTTTATTGGTTCAAATTTATCTAGTTGTATCGATCTTTAACGCAGCTGACTATCCTTACTACCGCGTCTATTAAACAGCTCAGACGCTTTTGCTTCTTGCTCAAGCTCAATCTGGCAGCTCACGCAGTGCTGCACTCCAGGTAAGGCTTCTCGCCGCGCTTCTGGAATAGGATTACCGCACTCATCGCAGTACTCACTACTCTCACCCTTAGGTATCGCACTTCTAGCGCGATCTACAGCATCGTTAACAGTTGCATCCATTTGCTCATGCTCTGCGCCATCTCTTGACCAGCCACCTGCCATAATTCACCTTTATCAGTAGTACTGAGCTTTTAATTTTAGAATAAAAGTCTTTAATAACAGATAGATGGGGTTAGAATGCGCTTATTTCAATACAAACGTTTATTATGATTTACTTTTGATTAAGAGTTATATTTAAATTCTATCTCTTTATAAAGTATGTTTGTATTGCTTTTTATCTATCGCTGCCATCCTTCCGTTTTCATAATCTTTTGCGCCTTTCTTGTCAGCAAAAAATTGAGAAAATCTTGTGTTTGAGAGTCAGCTTTTGGCGATATCACAATGTTCAAATCACGCCAAATGATACGATCTTTATCTATGTAAACCATATCCATATCTTCAGAATTATGAATCGGCCAGTTGGGCCAAGTAATCCAAGCATCTGCCTTCTGCTCTTTAAAGGCTTTAAAACTAGCTCCAGATCCTAATGAATAGGCTACAATGTTATTTCGAAAACGAGCAACATCATCTAAGCTTCCCTTACGCCCTGCAACATCTTCCCACACTCCAGTGCCTGACGTGTTATACGTTCCCTTGCCTTCAGTCACAACTATCTTAATACCTTTAGCTAACAAATCATCAAAGCTGCGTATGTTTTTAGGGTTTCCTTTTTGTACCGCGATGATTGCTGGTCGAATATAAATGGGTTCGACCTTGTCATGATCAAATGTTTCATATGTTTCAAGGAATGCGGTCATTGACTGCTCAGAGGTTCCCCAAAGAGCGTCAGCATCTGCTTGAGCACTGGCGGACCATTTACTTTCAGGTCCTGCTATGAGTTCTACCTTAGTACCACCTTGTTTCTCCCAAACATCGGCAACTTTTCTCAAAGCTGTGTGTGGCCCACCAGCTCCATAAATTTTAATAATCCCATCTTTAGGATTGTGCTCTATAGAAGGATCAAAAAGTCCAGTTTGCGCGAAAGCTGAAGTGCAGCTTAGCAAAACACATGTACTAAGAATAATAGTTTTCATTGTTTTCTCCTTGAGTTAATTCTTAAATCGCTTGCAATGCGACGACTTGACCGCGTACTCCGATACTCTCATCACTCATCAGACAGATATACCCTGCCATGATCTCCTCAGGCGTCTTGAGTGTCATCGGGTTCTCACCCGGATACGCATGAGCACGCATATTAGTACGTGTACCGCCCGGATTGATACAGTTAAAGCGTAAACTGGTGGTGTTTTGCGTCTCTTGGGTAAATATATCACTCATACCTTCCACCGCTTGTTTTGAGAGTGCATAAGCACCCCAAAATGCGCGCGGATGAGTTCCTACCGTACTGGATGTAAACACAATCGAACCATTATCAGTATCTTTAACCAACGGTAGTAACGCTTGCGTGAGCATAAAGGTCGCTGTAGCATTGATATGCATAACCTTAGCAAAGGTGTCGACATCATACATCTCAAGCGGTGTTAGATCGCCGAGTATACTTGCGTTGTGCAAAATACCATCGAGCTGACCAAACTCTCTTTCAATCAGTAATGCAAGATTACGCATCTCGTTGTAATCAGCCTTTTCCAGATCCATAGGTAATATAGCAGGCTGCGTACCCCCTGCGTGCTCGATCTCGTCGTATACCGTCTCAAGCTTGCTGTTGGTACGACCAAGTAGCAATACCGTCGCACCGTAACGCGCGTAAGTCAACGCGGCGACACGGCCAATGCCAGAACCTGCGCCCGTCACCAAAATACGTTTGCCCGCCAAGCAATTGTCAGTAGCAACAAAACGACGAATCGCCTCGTGAGTTAAAGGCGGTACAGTGCTGTCTTGCTGCTTAGTGTTTTGCTGGCTATCGTTTGGTTCGGCGGGTTGGATACTACTGTCATTCATACTTGTACTCACGCTCGTTAAGTCATAAAAAATGTTTACAGGTATTCAAACGTACCTGATGTTAGTAGCAGTTTACTGAGTTGTTCAGGAGTATTGACGATGAAATCTGCGTTCCACTTCTTAAGGGTCTTTTGATATTCAGGAGGGATATAACCATATCCTGCCAAAATTGTTGGCATGCCAGCGGCGTTACCTGAGTCAATATCCCGTATATGATCGCCTACATATAATACGCAGCCAGCAGCGCCGCGTGGTATACCAAGCTTCTCTAGTGCCATATACATAGGCTCAGGATCAGGCTTAGACCTCGACACATCTTCAGGACAGACTAAGGCTGAACAGCGCTCCTCTAGTTTCATTTTTTGTAGGAGCTGCTCTGCCAGATAACGGGGTTTATTGGTCACAATACCCCAAGGTACGCCTTTTCGCTCAAGGGTAGTAAGCACAGCATCAAGTCCTTCAAACACATGACTGTCAACGCAAATATCAGCTTCGTAATCATCCAAGAACTGCTGACGATAAACCTGTAGTGCCTCCTCAGTGACGCGCGCTTGACCGTTATGACGTAACATCAGCTTGACCATAGCCGAAGCGCCTGCTGAAACTTGCTCGCGTATTTGGGCTTCAGGCGGCGCTTGCCAGTTGTTCTCAGCACTCATCTTGCCAATAATACGCACAAAATCAGCGGCAGTATCTATCAAGGTGCCATCAAGATCAAATAAAACTGCTTTTATAAATTTGCTCATAATCACACGCTCTAGTTATATAAGTTCGATAAGGAATAAACCGCTAGCTATAAATGCTAGCAAACGTCAATACTAAAACCTTAAGCTATCGGCTTTTGCACCGCCATCATATAGTTCACATCGACATTTTGGGCCAGCCAATAGCGCTTGGTCAAAGGATTATAATGAAGACCTATGATATCTTGGCGGCCAAATCCGCTACTAACTGTCATCTTATCAAGCTCAGCAGGTGTGATAAATTTGGCATAGTCATGAGTGCCGCGATCAAGTAAACGCAGGACATACTCAGCACCAATAATAGCGAACAGGTAGGATTTGGGGTTGCGGTTAATAGTGGACAAAACGCAAACGCCACCAGGCGCTAACAGCTCAAAACAGGCAGTTACGATAGAGCTTGGATCAGGAACATGCTCAAGCATCTCCATACAAGTCACTACGTCGAACTGTCTTGCATGAGTCTTAGCTAGCTCCTCTACGGGAATATGTTGATAACGTAAAGTATCCTCAAGACCACTTTGCTCTGCGTGTACTGTCGCCGCTTTGAGATTCTCATCCCCCAGATCGATACCCGTCACATCTGCGCCGCGACGCGCCATAGACTCGGATAAAATTCCGCCGCCGCAGCCTACGTCTAATACTTTTTTGCCAGCCAAGCCCCTATCAGCTGTCTTATCAACATTGTCGCTTATAAATCCGCTTTTGACGTTGTCCTCTATCCAGTTGAGACGTAGCGGATTGATCTCATGTAAAGTCGCAAAAGCGCCTGTGTTACTCCACCATTCACCAGCCAAATTGTTAAACTTTTCAACTTCGCTAGGATCTACGTTTATTGCAGTGTTTTGTGAACGAGTATCTGTTTGATCAGTAGTTGAGACATGTAGCGCTGAGCTCATGATGTATCCTTAAATGTATTGTTGTCATCGATTGACACTGTTATAGGCCTAATATTAGCATGAGTAGACATATTTTTGTGGGCACATCCGTGAGCTATTATGAGAGGTATTGTTATTTTGAGCCACTTTATCAGCACTTATCTACGACCGTTTAAATGTCAATCTCATTAGTTTAATAGACAATAGTTTGCTGATATCATACTGAGTAAGAGTCACTAAATATTAGCTCACAGCTCTACAACGGTTAGTTAAGAATACGGTTCACAAATAGCGTCATTTTGCGCTATTATAGTTTACGTTGTTGTAAATGAGATAAAGCGGGTGTCATTCACTGGTCTATCTCCTTTTTTATATTAAATATAAGTATGTATCCTTCAAGGAAAAAGTATGAAACGTGTCATGACTTTGACTGGTTTGGCAATGGCTATTGGGTTTGCCTCTATGGGCTCTCAAGCGGCCGATTATGTCGCAGGTAAAGATTATCGAGTGCTCGATAACCCAGAGAACATAAGCGGTGATGCTATCGTCGTTCGTGAGTTTTTTTGGTATGGTTGCCCGCATTGTAATGTACTCAACCCACACATGGAAAAATGGGCAAAAACCAAAGATAAAGATGTGGCCTTCTTTAAGACGCCAGCTGCACTAAACCCTGTTTGGGAAACCAATGCACGTGGATTCTATGCAGCGCAGTTGTTAGGTTATGAGAACAAGACCCATGATGCACTATTCGATGCTATTCACAAGGATGGCAAGAAGCTATTTGACCAAGCGTCATTAGCTAACTGGTATGCTTCAAAAGGCGTTGATAAAAAGAAATTTAACAGTCTTTATAACTCATTCGCCGTAGGTACGAAAATTGGTCGCTCGCAAGCAGGCGCTAAGCGTTATCAGCTCTCAGGTGTCCCAGCAGTCGTTGTGCAAGGCAAATACGTCGTCACAGGTGAAAGCGCTAAAGTACCTAAAGTCGTCGATTATTTAGTTGATAAAGCACGCGCCGAGAAAAAGTAATTTTGATTTAGAACCTCTACTTCAACAGAAAAGCCAATCTTTAAAGATTGGCTTTTTTAAGTGTGGCTTTATATCTGCGACTTTTATTGACGAAAATTAAGAATTACTTTCAGTCCAGCGAATTACTTTAGATCTGACAGGATAGTCACTTCACGAATGTAGCTGGCTAGATCTTCTTGTGATTCTGCTAATAATTCATCATCTTGTTTGTATTTGGCGTATTCAATCCACAGTAGCAACTGATGCAAGCTGTTGTGTTCTGAGGCTTTGTACTGCTTGGTAAACTGCTTGAGCGTCCCTTCATCATTGATATTAAGTCTGCCATACCAGCTCTCAATCTTTGCCACTTGTTCATTAGGAAAATAGGCATCGAACAGTGCTTTGATTAAAGTATGACGGTCTTCTTCACCGATAAGTTTGCCCACGCGTTTGGTTTGGCGATTGCGAGCATTGGCACTAGTGATATCAGCGAGCGCCATAAGCTCTGCCATGAAGTAATCGCTGGCGGGCAATTTTTTGAGCTGTTTTTTTGATAAATTTGCTAGAGGTATCGATAATGCTTGCAAGCGCTCATGAGCTTTTTTGAGCTCAGTACGCGAGACTCGCATGTCCTGTTCTGACCAATCAACCATAATGTTTCCAGTTTAATAGTATAAATAAGGGAGTGACGCCTACCACAGGTGTTTTTCGCGGTGTTTCGTTGCCACTGTCAAATCTTTGGGTAGACTCATCGCCAATCTGTCTTGTAATTGCTGGGTGATAAAGACCGAGCGATGTTTGCCGCCTGTGCAACCGATAGCGACGGTTACCGTATGACGATTGTTGTGCAAAAAGTTTGGCAACCAGCGCTCCAGAAACGTTCCTATATCCTCTGTCATCTCATTGACCTCTGGATAATCTGCAAAGAATTCTCTGACTTTGTGATCTAATCCAGTCGCCATGCGTAGTTTGGGATTCCAATGCGGATTGGGTAGTATGCGCACATCGAATATAAAGTCGGCATCAATAGGATTACCATACTTAAACCCAAACGATAACAGGTTGATGACTATTTTGTTTTCGACGCCAACGTAGTCACGTAGACGCTCTTTTAATTGATGAATATTGAGCATACTGGTATCAATCTTCATATCAGCACGTTTGAATATTGGCTCTAATAAACTGCTCTCTTTTTTTATTGCAGCAGGCAGATTATTCGTACTGTGCTTAGTAGTAACCGTATCTTTAGTCATCAAGGGATGTACACGGCGCGTGGCATTAAAACGCGCTACCAAAGTGCTATCTTGCGCCGTCACATAAACGACCTGAACCGTTTTTTCGCCATAAGTCTGCTTGAGCGTATCATGTACCTTAGAGAAGTTGGACAAGTCAGCACGCGGTGTACGAATATCAACACCAAGCGCTAGGCGCTGTATACCGCTATCGCCAACCAATCTTTGCGCGGCTTGTGGCACCAAAGATAGAGGCAAGTTATCAATAGAATAATATCCTAAATCTTCCAAAATATTGAGTACTGATGTCTTACCTGATCCTGAGCGACCAGAAACCACTAGTATACTGATATCGTTATCTTTAGTAGCGTTAGATGTCATGGTATCAGATGACATGGTTTCAGATGACGTAGATTCAGACACCAACATATTAGGCGACTTTGCTTGATTTAGGGTATCCTCTTTATTACTTGCATCCATGATCGATCACCTGTATTTGTTGTTTTTTCAATGTCGGCTACGTGTGATAGCACTACTTGCTTAAATGTTCTGATGATCTTTATAGATTAGTAAAAGTCAATTTCTCATTATCCAGTAGACGTGCCTGTCCTAGCTTTGCTGCGACCACTATAATGGCGTTATGAGCCGTTTGCTCAAGATTAGAGCCATCATGAGTGATAGTCTCTAACTGTGCAGTTTTTACGTCCAGATAATCGATCTCAAAACCTGCATCACTTAGGCGTCGATGAGTATATGTGACAAGCTCGCTCAGCTTTTGCTCATCAAAAGCACCAGACAATTGCGCCGCTAGTTGCTGTAGTTCTCGATGCAAGATCGGTGCAATAGCTCGCTCTGTAGTACTCAAATACTGATTGCGTGAGGATAGCGCTAGACCATCAGGAGCACGGACGATAGGCGCGCCGATAATCTCAATGGGGTAACTTAAGTCACGTACCAGCTGTTTGATAATTGCTAATTGCTGATAATCTTTTTGTCCAAATATAGCGACGTTTGGCTGTACGATGTTGAACAATTTGGCGACGATGATACCGACGCCATCGAAATGTCCTGGGCGCGACTGACCACACAATTGCTCTGTGACAGCGCCTGCAAGCACCGAAGTCGATGGCGGCAACACAGGATACATCTCGTCAATATTTGGCGCAAAGACGTAGTCAGCGTGAATGGTAGCAAGCTTATTGATGTCTTCTTCTAAAGTGCGAGGATAACTGTCAAAATCCTCACCGATACCAAATTGCGTCGGATTAACAAAGATACTGACCACCACAATATCAGCCTGCTGCCTGGCAATATTTACCAGCTCTAAGTGTCCCTCGTGCAAGTTGCCCATCGTTGGCACTAAAGCAATGCGATGCGGTTTGGCTGATTGACTTTGAGACGACTGTAAGGCGGAACGCAGGTCTGCAATGCTGTGATAAATAGTAGGCATGAACGGCTCTGTTTATACAAAAGTACCAATTTAAAAAGCGATGTGAGATTTCAAGCGATATAAAATCAGCTGAACTTGTGCTGCTCACTTGGGAAGCTGCCCTCGCGTACCGACTGCTGATACAGTGCAAAAGCGCCTGCGATACTATGCTCAGTATTACGCTCGTCAGTCAAAAAATCATGGACGAATCGCGGAACTCGGCCATGTACCATTCCGAGCATATCGTGCATCACTAGTACTTGACCGTCCGTGTCAGCACCAGCACCGATACCGATTACAGGCACACTCACGGCCTGCGTTACCATCTTTGCAAGATCTGCGGGCACACATTCTAACAATATAAGCGCCGCTCCTGCCTCTACAACTGCTTTGACATCGTCAAGTAATTTGTTAGCCGCTTCATCGCCGCGGCCTTGAACCTTGTAACCACCGAATACATTGACAGATTGGGGTGTCAAACCGAGATGCACGCAAGTTGGCGTACCTGCCTGTGCAAGCGTAGTCACAAGCTCACAAAGCTCACGCCCGCCCTCTATCTTTATAACATGCGCGCCCGCTTGCATAAGCTTGCGACTATTGGCAATAGCATCGCTTAGTATGGTATAACTCATAAAAGGCAGATCAGCTAGGATCAGCGCCTGCTCATTACTACGTGCGACATTAGCGGTATGATAAGCCATATCATCGACGCTGACAGGCAAAGTAGAGTCATGACCTTGTACCACCATGCCAAGGCTATCACCAATCAAGATAGTATCAATCTGTGCTTTGTCCATCATGCGAGCAAACATCGCATCATAGCAGGTCAAGCACGTAAATTTAGTACCGTCTTTTTTAAATTTTTTTAGAGTAGTTAAAGTCGTCATACAGCTCTCAATAACGTAGTGGTAAAAAAGATAGTTATTTATTCAGCGCTTAGCTTTTTTAGTCCCGTCCAATCTTTACTTGACGCGCAATTGGTAAGTGGTTTGCCAGCAACCTTGAGCGTAGGTATCAGCTCAAGGAGAGGTATCAATACAAAGTTGCGTTCATACAAGCCAGCATGCGGTATAGTCAAAGTCGGCTCTGCTACCTGTGCGTCACCATACAGTAAAATATCAACATCCAGACTACGCTCGCCCCAGTGACGCAATCGCGCGCGCTTAGCGTTATTTTCTAGTTGCTGGCAAAAGGCTAGTAGCTCAAATGGGGTGAGCGTCGTTTGAACACTAACCACAGTATTGACAAAGTCGGGCTGATCCTGTGGTCCCATCGGCGCTGAGAGATAGAACGAGGAAACTTGTACCTCTCGTACTTGCTTATGCTCGCTCAAACCTTTTATGGCCTGTTGCAAGTGCTGAGTCGGCGTACCGAGCTCGTTGATCAAGTTACTTCCTAAACCAAGATAAGTAGTTACCCACTCGCTATCTGTGATCTCATCCATGTTAGTCTAGACGCTATCGGTACTATTATTACTAGGCTGACGGCGACGACGTTTTGCTGGAATGGGGCCTTGACGACTGATCATCTTATCAGTACTGCTTGTAGCTGGTGTTGCACTTTTTGCCGCTTTAGTGCTCTTGGTAGCTCTAGTGCTATTGGTCGCTTTAGTACTTTTGCGCGTTTGCTTATTTTCATTTTGGCTCGGTTCAGCGGCCTGTGCATCAGGATTATTGGATACTTTTGGCATAACGTCTGACTGAGTAGCATCTGACTGACGGCGACGACGCTTATGCGGTATTGGCTCATTATTTGAGGTGACCAATTGCGGCGTTTGTGCTGGTGTCGCAACCGAGCGTTTAGCCTCTGTTTTGGTGGCTGATTTTTGCTCAGTTCCAGTTTTTGCATCAGTCTGATGACGCTTTGCTTTTTCATCAGTAGCCGCTTCTACAGTAACCTCTTTTATACTCTCATCGACTGAAGCTTTGTTTTTAGCAGAGACTTTTCGACCTTTGGGTTTGATGGTTTTTTCTGTATCCAGCTGTTTTTGTAATGGTGGTACGACTGTTTCGTGTTCTATGACGAACAGGGGCGCAGGATTAGATTGGTTTTTAGCATGCTTATTTCCACCATTAGTCAGTGATAACTGTTGTAGCAATACCAGCTCTTTACGATCTTGCTTCGCTTGCTGCTTACCATTGATAGCAGGTTTTGACTTGGTAGAAGGTAAGTTTTTTGATTCTGTAGATGAGACTTGGTCATCACTCATGCGGCGACGGCGACGTGCTGGTACGTTTGAGGCATCATTCATAGGCGGCTGAGACTTTCCTTTCTTAGGGGCATCGTTGTGGTTTTCGTGAGTGTGATTGACTACTTGTGAGCCATTATCATGTTGCTTTTGACGATTGCGACCACGGCCGTGTTGGCCTTGCTTGTAAGCGCCTCGGCGAATATTTTCATCAAAATCATCGATCGCCTGTTGTTGCTCTTTTTCAGACAACGTTTGATAAGTTTGCCACCACTCGCCCATATCATTGGTCGATTCAGACAAAGGATGATCGCTATCACCACACTGTTCGCGTAATAATAAAAAGTCAAAACCTGCGCGAAAACGCGGATGCTCAGACAACTGGACAATTTGTTTGTTGCGCGGCGCAGCAAGTTTGGGCTGCAATAGCCAAATATCGCGGATGAATTGCTCTGCAAATTTAGGAATCGCGGTCTTGATGCGCTGACGATCAATCACTTTACCCGCTGCATGCATTTGCGCTTCAGCAAAAGGCATGTTTCGGTTCTTGGCTTTTTCTAACTGATGTAAGTAGTTCTCCCACAACAGCGCAGCATAAAAGAACGCCGGATTAATACTTTTGCCAGCTTTGATGCGTTTATCCGTATTAATAGCGACTTGTTTGACCAAAGGACTAGGTTCAGCAGGCGGATATATCATCAGACTATCGATTGCACCAGAGTCAAACAAAAGCGGTAGGAGCGGTACTAAATACCCGCCCGTAAACATCTTTTGCGTTTCATCATAAAGGCGATGTGGTGAGATCTGCTCAAGTAGCCCCCAGTTGTCCTCATGAAACTGATTTGCTAGTTCTTCATCAAACTCAAAACCTAATTTGGCTTTGAAACGTAGCGCGCGTAGCAAACGAACAGGGTCTTCCTCAATACGTACAGGGGCATGACCCAACAGACGAATTACTTTATTGTCTATATCGTCAAGTGCGGCGCAAAAATCGTGCACGACGCCTTTGAGCGGCTGATAATAAAGGGCATTGATAGAGAAGTCGCGACGGGAGAAGTCTTGCTTGATATCACCCCAAACGTTGTCACGTAAGATCATGCCATCTTGATTAGTGTTAGCATCATTAGTAGGTGGTCCGCGAAAGGTAGCCACCTCGATGAGTTCGCGCCCAGAGTAGACATGTGCCAACTGAAAACGGCGACCAATGATACGGCAGCGCTTGCCAAAGACGTCTTTAATCTCATGAGGCTTGGCATCTGTGACCGCATCAAAGTCTTTTGGACGTAGGCCCAATAAAGTATCGCGCACACCGCCGCCGACGATATAGGCATCAAACCCAGCTCGGGACAAAGTGGCAATAACTTCAGTAATGGAATTGGGTAATTCAGATTTATTTAATTCTAACTGCTTGGCGGCGCGCTCTGCCATGCATCTACTCCTCAACGGTATTCTCAATCACTCCTGATGAACACAGCGTTTATCAGGCGGATGTACTCGCTAGTTTAACAAATTTTGTGCATGCTGGGTATGTTATGGTCATCCCCTAGGTGCTAATTTGTCACTTTTAATGTACTCAAGCATCGTACGCAAAATGTATAGGGGCTACGAGCCTTGATATCAAGAGTATTATTCGCTTATCTGTAACCGTGCTCGATTTTTTTCAATTGTTTTTGCACCTATACCTTTAACCTTTTGTAGCTCATCAATAGATTCAAAGTCGCCAAACATCTCACGGTACAAGATAATCGCTTGCGCTTTACTACTACCGATACCTTTTAATGAGGTCAGCTCGCTTTCGCTCGCGCGATTGATATTGACTCTTTTTTGCTCGCGCGTTTGTACAGCCAATTTTTCTTGTGCCAGAAGATAACGATAAGCCTTTGTAGGATTATCAAAACAAGGCGCTGCGTGAACTTGGGCAGACAAAGCACTGATAACACAGACTATTAATAGCAGAAAGTGCATAACGCTGGTGCTTTTATTAGTTGCGTCTTTACTAGCGGCGCTCATGCTGTTTTGCCGCCTCCCATAGTGCGTCCATCTCTTCTATATCACTATCTTCAAAGCGTTTGCCCGCCTGTTCTAGCTGCGCTTCGATATAACCAAAACGTGACTTAAACTTATGCACGCAAGTAAGCGTGGCAGCTTCTGCATCTAGACCCAACTTGCGCGCGACATTAACCAGTCCAAACATACAATCGCCCAGCTCCTTTTCAATAGCAGCGATATTGTCTTTAATGCGCGCGTCAGATTGGTCTATTACCTCACGTTTGAGCTCATTGATTTCTTCATCGAGCTTCTCAAACGCACCGTCTATCCCATCCCAATCAAAGCCTAGTTTTGAGGCTTGGCTTTGCACAGCTTGCGCTTGCATCAGTGCGCTGCCCGCTTTGACAGCATCTAATCTGCGCCTTGGTTTGCCTCGTGCTTCATCCGCTTGTTGCTCCTCAGCTTTGATCTCATCCCAGCGCGCTTTTACCGCTGTCTCATCCTTGAGAGTTTCTGCCCCAAACACATGGGGATGACGGCGAATCAGCTTTTGTTGCAAAGTCGCTATCACATCACTGATATCAAAACGCCCTTGCTCTGCATAGAGTTGACAATGGAAGACCACTTGCAATAGCACATCACCCAGCTCGCTTTTGATGTCTTCATCATCATCATCTTGTACCGCTGCACCAAGCTCGTAAGCCTCTTCAATCGCATAAGGGATCAAACTGTGGTTGGTCTGTTTTTGATCCCATGGACAGTCGCTACGCAGGTGTGCCATTAGTGTTAATAAATCCTCAAGCTCACCCGTTGCCTCTGGTACGCCTATTGTAGGCTTAGGAACAACAGGCGTATGGTTGAGAGTTATCACTTGTTGGTTTTCTACCGTCATCATGCCCTCTCGTCAGATCAAATTTGAAACTCATACTAGGTTAAAATACTATTGACTTGTTATCACTAAAGCGTGTCATCGGCTAAAATGTAACTGTTTAAATTGGTAGCCCGTCCTAGTGTAGCATTGAATAAGTAAGCGCTTATAGTCATACTACTGACTACATCATACTTTAAGCGCAAGGAACGTCACTGCTATGTCTGTCTCTACCTCTGCCAACTATCAACCTGCAGCCTCATTTGACCCTATTACTATCAGCTCCTTTAAAGCCTATGATATTCGCGGTGAGCTCGGGGTGAATCTCAATGAAGATATCGCCTATCGTATTGGACGCGCCTTTGCTCAGATTTTATTGGCGCGTTTTACTGCTAATGAGACTGAAAATAAGAATGACTTGAAAACGGCTATCGTAATCGGTAGTGACATTCGTCACTCAAGTGAGACGCTCAAACAAGCCACTATTAAAGGCATTATTGACGCAGGCGTTGGTGTCATAGATTTGGGTATGGCAGGCACCGAAGAGGTTTATTTTGCCACCAGTCACTATCAGGCGATGGGTGGTATCGAAGTCACTGCCAGTCACAATCCTATTAATTATAATGGGCTAAAACTGGTCAAAGAACACTCAAAGCCGATTAGTGCAGATGACGGCTTAGCTGAAATTCAGTCTTTGGCAGAGTCTGGTGACTTTACGACGAAGCATCCTTTAGGACAAATACAGCTATTGACAGATAAAGCTGCTTATATTGACCATGTTATTGATTTTATCGATATTGATAAAATCAAACCATTAAAACTCGTTATCAACTCAGGTAATGGTAGCGCAGGGCCAGTCGTTGACTTATTGATTGATAAACTCATGCAAGCTGGTGCACCAATTAATGTGATTACCTTGCATCACACCCCCGATGGCAGCTTTCCTAATGGTATCCCCAATCCTATGATTGAAGCCAATAGAGTGGCTACCAAAGAAGTAGTTTTAGCGAACCAAGCTGATCTAGGCATTGCTTTTGATGGCGATTTTGATCGCTGCTTTTTGTTCGATGAGTATGGCGAATTTATCGATGGTAGCTACGTTGTTGGTATGCTTGCACAAGCATTTTTGAATAAGTATGCAAACGAGTCTATTGTTTATGACCCAAGAGTGATATATAACACTGAAGCGGTCATTGAGGCTCACGGCGGTCAGGCAGTCATCAGTAAGTCAGGGCACTCTTTTATTAAGCAAGTGATGCGAGAGTCAGGCGCTGTCTATGGTGGCGAGATGTCCGCGCACCATTATTTCCGCGATTTTTTCTACTGTGATAGCGGTATGATACCTTGGTTATTAACCATTGAGCTGTTATCGACTACAGGCAAAACGCTGTCAGAATTGGTCACAGGCTACATTAGCGACTATCCAAGCTCAGGCGAGCTTAACTTTCGTCTCACCACCCACGATGCGCCTAGCATTATCGGCGCGATAGAAGATAAATTTAGCGCACAAAATCCAAAAAAATCAACCTTGGATGGTTTGAGCCTCAATTTTGGTGACTGGCGTTTTAATTTGCGGGCATCTAATACGGAGCCGCTAATTCGACTCAATATCGAAGCGCGTGGTGACAAGGATTTACTAATGCAAAAAGTGCAAGATATTCAGCAATGGTTGTCTAGTCAAGGGGCGATACCTGCTTAGCCTATCTGACCTATTACAATGTCCGATAATGCTACGATATTGAGAAAATAAAAAAGGGTCTATTCATTGTCCTATGAATAGACCCTTTTTATCGGCGCACTTTATCAGAGTAAGACCCCTGTTATTTACTGCGACCGATACCCACATAATCCCCTACTAGTCCTTCAACCTGCACGCGGCTTAAGATATTTTGTGCATCAAAGATAGGCATCGCGTATTGATTAATAGTCGCTATCTCCAACCGATCTTGTGGCGACCAGCTGATGATAAAAATAGCTTGAGCGCTATCTAAAGACTGATAAGGGCTATTAATCAACGTCATAAGGGGTTGTCCTTCATACAGCTCAGCAAGCTCGGTTTGCGCCTTATCACTATAAACCAGTGTACGAATATTATATGACCACAACAGGCTCAATAGTGGATGAATCGCTGAATTTGCGGTGCGTCCGGAGCCTGACTTATAACTGCCGCCCCAAATCATCACCGCCTTGTTATCGATGAACCCATCAAAGTACTGCCAAAACTTGCGAAATATCAGCTCTTTTTGATCTTCATTAATATGCATGACGGCTTGCAATAATGGCATCTCTACGCGGCCAGTCTGTCCTGAGTTTTTAAGTTTTATAAGCTCACTAGGTAGAGTGTTACCACCAAATCCCCAGCCCGCTTGTAAGTAGCTGCTACCCACGCGCGCATCCAGTCCCATAATCTGGCTGACCTGTCCGATATCGACGTTCTGGCTATCTGCTAAGCGAGACATCTCATTCATAAAACTGACGCGAGTGGCTAGCATCGCCATAATACTACTACGGGCAAACTCTATCGTCGCAATATCAGCATGATGATACGAGCGTGCCTGTTGCATCAAAGGCTGGAGTGCTCCTAGATGCTGGCTGCTATCTGGAGTCTTTTCGCCAAGTAGCCATAACGATGGTTTTAGCATTGAGCTATAAGCCTCACCATCTTGCAAGAAGATAAAGGGTACATAATAGACCCAAGCACGTCTTAAGCGCTTAGCGACTTGAGAGATATGGCCCAAACTTTCGATACCGCTCATAATCATTGGCAGGTTTTGTTGCTGGCTATCGTTAAAAGCACTAATCCAACTATCGTCATTCCAAAGCGACTTGATATCATCCAGAAATAACCAATAAAGCGCGGCGTTGGCTGTGGTCTCTACGCTATTGTGTCTGTTATCCGTACTAGCTATTTGCGAGACATGCTCATAATTGTGAATCAGATCATAAGCCATCTTTGGTAACTCACAACTGATAATCTGCTCTTGCTGAATATATAGCTGCCACAAAGCTTGCAGGTGATGCTCAAAACTATATTGCTGCAACTGCTGCGACAATTTATCACTATCAGCATAAATATGGACGTACTGACCTAAACTTGCCAGCACGACCGCACTAGTGAGCGCCTCGACTCCATGACCGATGAGTACGCAAACGTCAGAATGTTTGACGGCAAGACGATTAGCGTTTTCGTCGTTATTATCGTTGTCAGCAAAGCTGGAGGCCATAAGATTATCCTTTACTTCTTATTAAAATTTACTTCTTATCACAAACAGTATTAAGACAGCTGTTTGATGTGAGCAAGTAGCTGATTGGTCGAGCTATCAAATTGATCGCTACTATCTTGTTGTAGTGCATGATAAACCGTCTCTGCCATCTGTTTGCCCATCTCAACGCCCCATTGATCAAAAGGGTTGATGTCCCAGATACTCGCCATGACATAAACTTTATGCTCATATAAGGCAATAAGTGAACCTAAGCTATGCGGTGTGAGCTTATCAAGTAATAGCGTCGTTGAGGGCTGGTTACCGCGGTAATGTTTATATTTATCTGCCGCGCAGGCGCTAGCCTCTTCGACAATCGCCGCATTACCAAAGGCTAAGACGCGGCTTTGTGCCAAGCAATTGGACAAAGATAGTTCATGCTGATTTTGTAAGGAGGCATTCTGTAGCTCATCACTGTAGTGACGTACACAGGCGATAAAATCGCAAGACACATGCTGAGTACCTTGATGCAAGAGCTGATAGAACGCGTGCTGCGCATCAGATCCAATTTCACCCCATAGAATCGGGCAAGTATTGTAATCTACGCGAGTGCCATCATGAGTCACTGACTTGCCATTACTCTCCATCTCCAGCTGCGTCAAGTAGCTGGGGAGATAGCTGAGCCTACCGTCATATGGCAACACAGTATGAGCGTGTATTTGCAAAAAAGTACTGTTCCAAACCGCAAGTAAACCTAAAAGTACAGGCAGGTTATCTGCAAAGTCAGTATGAGCAAAGTGCTCATCCATACTATGAGCGCCAGCTAGCAATTCACGAAATTGACTCATACCAATGCGCACAGCAATCGCCAAACCAATCGCTGACCATAAAGAGAAACGCCCACCAACCCAATCCCAAAGCTGCAACTGATGCTCAGGATGAATACCCCACGCGCTCATCTTTTCGTTATTGGCAGATATACCGATAAAGTGCCGACGTAATACGCTATCTTCACTACCAGCGCGGCGCTTGGCAGTTGCCAGCAGCCACGATAACGCCGTCTTGGCATTAGATAGAGTATCTACTGTACCAAATGATTTGGAGGAGATGATAAATAGTGTGGTCTCAGCATTTAAACGTTTGAGTAGATTATCAAGCTGGGAGCCGTCCATATTAGAGACAAAATGCACCATAATATCGGTATCAGACCATTCATCAAGTGCTGTCGCCGCCATTAAAGGTCCAAGGTCTGACCCGCCAACACCGATATTAACCACATCGGTGATTGCTTTGCCTGAGAACCCGCGCCAAGTACCATTTCTTATGCGCCTCGATAAGTGCTCTACTTGCAGTAGACTGTTATGCACGTCGGTGACAACATTTTGCTCACCCACTTGTAACTTAGCAGTTTGCGGCAAGCGTAAAGCGGTGTGTAAAGCGGCGCGCTCTTCACTGGTATTGACCATAGCGCCCCGCATGAGCGCTTTGATACGGCCAGATAGATCACAACTCTCAGCGAGATCCAAAAGCGTCGACAATACGGTCTCATCGATACATTGTTTGCTGTAATCCATGTACAGCTCGCCTGCTTGCGTACTAAAGCGCGTCGTACGCTCATTATCCTTGGCAAACAGATCGGCAAGTGACCAAGAGTGTTTGGCAAGGTCTTGGAGCTGCTCCCATGGTTTAGATAGGCGCGCGCTTTTGAAGCTATGGCTTTGCATTTTTACATCCATGTATTAATTATCAGTAAGCTGTTGCTGGGCAAAATAGATAAACGCTTGCATATAAGAGTTCATATCTCCTGCATCATAACTATCGCCGCGCATTGTCGTTACGTTTACACCATACTGACTAATCAAAGCGTCGATAGCATCTGTCAGCTGAATCTCACCGCCAACGGACGCAGTAGTATTGGCTAAATAACCAAAAATTTGATTACTAAACACGTAGCGACCTACTACGGCCAATCGAGAAGGTGTTTTATCCAAACTAGGTTTTTCTATAAACCCTGCGACTTTAAAACTGACGTTTTCGGATACTTTGCTGTTATCGTTTTTTATAGAAGTATCATTACCTTCACTAAGCTTAGCGATACCATATTTGTGTACGTCTTCATCAGCCACTTTATCTACTAGTATTTGCGAATGTCCATCATTAGTAAACTGTTTAATCATAAAGGCTAAGTTATCGCTATGGCTATCTGTTGTAAAGGGATCAAGCACCACATCTGGTAGCAATACCGCAAAATCATGATTACCAATGATAGGCCGCGCGGCCAATACCGCATGACCCAAACCCAACGCTTTGCCCTGACGTATCATAGATACCGTCACATCCTCTGGTAGCCAGTTCAGACTATCGGCAAGAGCGTCTTTACCTTTTTGTCGTAGCTGATGATCTAGCTCTGCATTGGTGTCAAAATAGTTCTCGATCGCGCTTTTTTGTGCATGCCCGACCAATACAATGTGTTTGATACCAGCGGCAATGGCTTCTTCGACCACATAATGGATAGCGGGACGATTGCCTAGTGGCAACAGCTCTTTAGGTACTGATTTTGATAATGGCAACATCCGAGTGCCAAAGCCTGCCACAGGTATAACGGCGTGAGTAATTTTTGTCATAAATGAAATCTACGTTAAGAAAGTTTAAATATAAAGTAAAAAAGTCTTGAGTGAAAAGCCACTTCTAAGACGCATTATAGCCATTAGGGTTTCGACTTTGCCAGCGCCAAGTATCGGTGCACATATCAATGATAGAGAGCTTAGCCTCCCAGCCCAGTAGCGTTTTTGCTTTGTCGGCACTAGCATAACAACTGGCAATATCACCAGCTCGGCGCTTGGCAAACTGATAAGGGATATCCTGCTCAGTCACCTTAGCAAAAGTGTCGACCAGCTCTAACACCGAAGTTCCTTTTCCGGTACCTAGATTAATAGGTAAAAACCCTACCGAGTGACCCTCTTTTGATCCGCTTTGCTCTTTTAAGTAATCTAAAGCTGCAACGTGACCCAATGCCAAATCAGTTACATGAATAAAATCACGAACACCTGTGCCATCAATAGTGGCGTAGTCTTTACCAAAGATACTGAGCTTTTCAAGCTTACCAACCGCAACTTGAGAGATAAAAGGCATTAAATTATTAGGAATATCATTTGGATCTTCCCCTATTATGCCTGAAGAATGTGCGCCTACTGGATTAAAATAGCGCAAGGTCACAAGACTCCAATCATTATCCGCTACCGCTAAATCTTCTAAGACACATTCAACCGTCAGCTTGCTTTGACCATAAGGATTCGTCGCAGAGCGCGGTGCATTTTCTGGAATAGGCAGAGTTTCAGGATCACCGTAGACAGTTGCTGACGAAGAGAACACGAACCTTTTCATACTAAACTCACTCATAACATCAAGAAGAGTAATCGTGCCACTAACATTATTGTCATAATAAAGCAGCGGTTTGGCGACAGACTCACCAACCGCTTTTAGTCCTGCAAAATGAATAACACCAAAAAATTCATGCTCAGAAAACACCTTTTGTAATGCTTTACGGTCGCGGATGTCCCCTTTGATAAATTCGATAGGTGCATCAATCAGCTGAGAGACGCGATTAACCGCCTCAGCGCTACTATTGGACAGATTGTCAAAAACGACCACCTCATATCCTGCTTGATGTAGAGCAATACAAGTATGAGACCCTATGTAGCCCGCGCCGCCTGTGACCAAAATTTTATGCTTCATAGTGTTAACCAGAATTGTATGAGAATAAAAAAAGACACCTCATTGTGAAGTGTCTTGATAGTATATCAATATAGTCGAATAGTTATCTGCCAAACTTATGTAGCTTTGGGCACATTACCAGCCTGTGACTTCTTTTAGCTTATCACCCAGTTTTGAGGGATCACGCGTGTAAGCAATACCCGCATCTTCAAAGGCCTTGAATTTTTCTTCAGCAGTTCCTTGACCACCTGAGATAATAGCGCCTGCATGACCCATACGCTTGCCAGCGGGCGCCGTCACGCCAGCGATGTAACCGATAACAGGTTTAGTCACGTTTTCTTTGATATAGGCCGCTGCTTCTTCTTCAGCCGTGCCGCCAATCTCACCGATTAAGATAATGGCTTCGGTTTGTGGATCATCTTGAAACAGCTTTAGCGCGTCTATCTGGTTCATACCAGGAATAGGATCGCCGCCAATACCGATGCAAGTCGACTGACCAAAACCTAGTTTTGTAGTCTGAGCAACGGCTTCATAAGTCAGCGTGCCAGAGCGTGAGATGATACCTACTTTACCTGGCAGATGAATATGGCCTGGCATGATACCTATTTTGCACTCACCTGGAGTAATGACACCTGGGCAGTTAGGACCGACTAGACGTACATCACCCGCAGCTTCAAGGTAACGCTTGGCTTTTAGCATATCCAAAGTCGGCACGCCTTCGGTGATGACGACGATAAGCTTGACGCCCGCATCGACCGCTTCAACGATTGAATCTAGTACAAAGGGTGCTGGCACATAAATTACAGAGGCGTCCGCTTGCGTGACCTCCATCGCCTCAGCCATAGTATCAAACACAGGTAGACCTAAATGCGTTTGACCGCCCTTACCTGGCGTTACGCCGCCGACCACTTTGGTGCCGTATTCAATCGCTTGTTCAGAATGAAACGTACCGTTTTTACCCGTGAAACCTTGTACCAATACCTTGGTATTTTTATCAATTAATACACTCATTATTTTTCCTACTTTTTATCACTATTTTAGTTGACGATACCAGTGGTAACCGCAGAGACAATCTTTTGCGCTGCATCAGCAAGTCCCTGAGCTGAGGTAAGCTTCAGACCAGATTCTTCTAATATCTGTAGGCCTTTTTCAGCATTGTTACCTTCTAAGCGCACAACCACTGGCACTTTTACGTCCACTTCTCTAACTGCCGCTATGATCGCTTCTGCAATCATGTCACAGCGTACAATACCGCCAAAGATGTTAATCAAGACGCCTTCAACACTGCTGTCTTCTAAGATAATCTTAAACGCTTCAACAACGCGATCTTTGGTAGCGCCGCCGCCCACGTCCAAGAAGTTAGCAGGCTTGCCGCCATACAATTTGATGATATCCATAGTCGCCATAGCAAGACCGGCACCATTGACCATACAACCGATATTGCCTTCTAATGCGACATAGTTCAAATCAAACTCTGAAGCCTTGAGCTCGCGCTCATTCTCTTGTGATTTGTCACGCAGGGCTTCAATTTTTGGCAGACGATATAGCGCATTTGAATCGATACCTATTTTGCCATCGACACAGACGATTTCGCCGTTTTCACGTACCGCTAATGGGTTAACTTCAAGTAACGCAAAATCATTATCAATAAAGGCTTGATAAGCGCCTTGCATCAGCTTGGCGAACTGATTGACTTGCTTGCCTTCAAGGCCTAATTTGAATGCTACTTCGCGTGCTTGGTATGGCATTAGACCGACTAGTGGATCAACGCTTACTTTGAAGATTTTTTCTGGGGTTTGACTCGCAACTTCTTCGATATCAACGCCGCCTTCGGTTGATGCCATGAAGGTGACACGGCGTGTTGAGCGATCGACGACAGCGCCAAGATAGAGCTCAGTCTGTACTGGGTACATATCTTCTGCAACCAATACAAAATTGACCGGTTGACCGTCGCTATCGGTTTGAAAAGTAACTAAATTAGTACCGATAAGCTCATCAGCCACCTTTTTAGCTTCTTCACGCGATTTGACTAATTTGACACCGCCTGCTTTACCGCGACCACCTGCATGAACTTGTGCTTTGATAACGGCGATATCCGTTGGCGTTTTATCGAAGGCTGCAGCGGCTTCATCACCACTATAGGCGATAATGCCTTCTTGAATAGGTAAGCCATAGCTCTTTAATAGCTCTTTTGCCTGATACTCATGTAAATTCATTGATCATGTCCTTTATTTTTTTTGACGAACAACAGTGGAAATAAGTGCGCAAAAACATCTGTCTGACGCACTAATAACCATCATAGTAGCCTTCATAGAAGTGAAAGCTACTTTCTGGCTTAATTAAATCGTTAACTACTTACGCTTTTTACGCTGGATAGCATGAATGGCACGGCCATCAGCTGATAGGGCGGCTTCGTGGACTGCCTCAGATATCGTTGGATGCGCAAATGTCATTAGCTGTAAGTCTTCAATACTAGAAACGAACTCCATCGCAATCATGCCTTGATGAACAATATCTCCAGCACCAGCAGAGATAGCATGCATACCGAGCAGACGATCCGTTTTGGCATCGGCTACAACCTTGATGGAACCTTGAGCCTCACTTTGCGCTAAGGCACGACCGTTGGCCGCTAAGTTAAAGGAACCTGTTTTGACTTCATACCCAGCGTCAGCCGCTTCTTGTTCAGTAAGACCGACCCATGCAATCTCTGGATGGGTATAAATGACATTAATGATCGTGTCATAGTTGATCTGAGCTTTTTCACCGTGAATGCGCTCAACGGCCATCATGCCCTCTTCCATCGCTTTATGGGCAAGCATAGGACCACGTACCAAGTCGCCAATAGCATATACGCCATCGAGGTTGGTTTTACATTGATCATCAACATCAATAAGACCGCGTTCAGTAAGCTTCACGCCGCTATCATCGCCTAGGAGTTTTTCGGCATAAGCGCGGCGACCAACACATACAATGAGCTTATCAAAACTCTCGTCAGACGCTTCGCCTTTGTTTTCACTCGTGACGACTACTTGGCCGTCTTTTACTTCAGCATTGGTGACTTTGGTATCGACACGGATATCAAGGCCTTGTTTTTTGAACATTTTGCGCGCTTCTTTGGCGATGTCTTTGTCAGCCGCTGCCAAGAACTCAGGCAAAGCTTCGTAAACTACGACTTCACTACCCAAGCGACGCCATACTGAGCCAAGCTCAAGACCGATAACACCAGCACCAATGACACCTAAACGCTTAGGAGTTTCGGTAAAATCAAGCGCGCCCGTAGAATCAACGATATGCTCATGGTCAACTTTTGCTACTGGAATATCAATAGGGACAGAGCCTGAAGCAAGAATGACGTTTTTGGCAGTAATCGTAGTTTCGCTGTCATCATCAAGAGAGACAAATTTTATTTTTTTGTCGCTACCTGTACCATCTAATAGCGTGCCCCAGCCCTGTAGCCAGTCAGCGCCATTGCCTTTTAATAGTGCTGCAACGCCGCCTGTCAGCTGCTTAACGATGCCTTCTTTACGTTCGATCATCTTTTCTACATTGATGCCGACATCACCAGTACTGATACCGTGTTCATCAAGATCGTGCTTAGTTGCCTCGTAACGGTGCGAGGTATCTAGCAGCGCCTTTGAAGGAATACAGCCAACGTTCAAGCAAGTACCGCCAAGCGCAGGCTCGCCTTTATAAACACGTTTTTCGATACAAGCGACGCTCATACCCAATTGGCCTGCGCGAATGGCTGCTTCATAACCGCCAGGACCGCCACCAATGACGACTAGATCATAATTATCTTTCATAATAAGTTTCCTTAATATTTTTTAATTATAGTTATAAAATAAGCTATCTATCAAACATAGACTAAATATTGTACATACAATGAGTGAATAGCTAGCCTTGTTTATTTCTCATAGAGTGATACTAAAATGGATATCGCTAGAACAACTGAAGTTGTCCGCAATAATATAAGACGGTAGGTATGACAACTTGCTGAGCTATTCATGACAAAGGTAAAAAGCTTGTACTAGCATTTGCTAATACAAGCTTTGAGACTTACAAGTCTAATAGCAACATGGTTGGGTCTTCTACCAAGTCCTTAAGCGTAACTAAAAACTGTACCGCTTCTTTACCATCAATCATACGGTGATCATAAGATAAAGCTAGATACATCATTGGTAGTATCTCAACTTTACCATCGACTGCCATAGGGCGATCGTTAATAGCATGCATACCCAAAATAGCAGTTTGCGGTGGGTTCAGGATAGGTGTCGACATCAATGAACCAAAGACGCCGCCATTTGAGATAGTAAAAGTACCGCCGATCATCTCCTCTAACCCCAACTTACCTTGTTGTGCTTTGCCGCCAAGCTCGCGAATTTTGCTCTCTACATCCGCCATACTCATCTGATCAGTATCACGAAGCACAGGTACGACCAAGCCGCGATCTGAGGATACCGCAACACCGATATCATAGTAACCATGATACACAATATCATCGCCATCTAGTGACGCATTGACTGCTGGGAAACGTTTAAGCGCTTCAGTTGCAGCTTTAACGAACAGCGACATAAAGCCTAAACGCACGCCATGACGCTTCTCAAACTGATCTTTGTACTTAGTACGCATGTCCATTAATGGCTTCATATTGACTTCGTTAAACGTCGTGAGCATCGCCGTTTCTTGCGTCGCTGACAATAGACGCTCAGCTACACGCTTACGCAAACGCGTCATAGGAACTCGTTTTTCCGTACGCTCGCCTGCTGACTCAGCGACAGGACTACCGCTATCAGATTTGATTGAGTTGTCTGATTTGAGTTTTGGACTTGCCATATCTGATTTGGTAACACGACCATCACGGCCACTACCCTCGACATTTTTAGGATCAACGCCAGACTCTTTTGCAGCCTTGCGTACTGCTGGGCTTTGATCTTTGTGGTCGAACTCTTTTTTATCTGTCACTTGTACCGGCTCACCGCCATCAGCGGCTTGCTTTGCCTGTACAGGAGCAGCGGGCTGTTCTGGGTTGACCGCTGGTACACCTTGCTCATCTGAGCTGTTGCTGTCGTCTTGAGCATCAGTATCTTGACCGCCTGCGTCAGCACTCGCGCCAGCTTCAAATTCAGCAATCAGATCTGCTGATTCAACGGTATCATCTACTTGTTTGACAATTTTAGTGACTACACCATCGTCAGGTGCAACAACTTCTAATACAACTTTGTCAGTTTCAATTTCGGCCAATAAGTCATCGCGACTTACTTGCTGACCTTCTGTGACATGCCATTCAACGATCGTGCCATCGGCAACTGATTCTGGAAAAACGGGGGCTTTGATCTCAGCCATCGATAAACTCCTTAGATTTGAATACTGCTAATTATTGAGTCGTGATAGTCAGCTTATAAGATTAGAATACTGACTATCATCGCTTGATTAATTTAGGACTTAATATAAATATTATTTAGACAACTTATCAATGCTGACACCAAGACCGCCTGCAACTAGGTTTTGTTGCTGCTGAGCATGCAACTTAGGAGAGCCTGTCGCAGGTGCTGCACTTGGTGGACGTGCGATGGGCTCCATCACTTTTGCCTTGGTTGGATGGGGTACGACGATACGGAACATATGCGGTGCTAGATAGTACCAAGCACCTTGGTTAAGCGGCTCCTCTTGCGTCCAGACAATCTCTTTTAGATTGCTATATTTTTCAATTTCGCTAATCAGACGCTCTTCTGGTAGAGGGTACAGCTGCTCGATACGGACGATAGCCACATGCGTAAGACCAAGCTCACGGCGCTGCTCTAACAAGTCATAGTATACCTTGCCGCCGCACAGTACTAGGCGTGTAATGTCGTCTGCATTTTGCTCGTCTGTCTCTGGCAATACAGTCTCAAATTTGCCGTTGGCAAGCTCTTCTAGTTGCGAAGTAGCAAGCTTATGACGCAGTAAGCTCTTGGGTGACATCACAATCAAAGGCTTACGAATAGGACGAACGGCTTGACGACGAAGAGCGTGGAATATCTGCGCAGGCGTCGTTGGTGTAATGACTTGCATATTGTCTTCAGCGCACAGCTGCAAGAAGCGCTCAGGACGTGCTGAGGAATGCTCAGGACCTTGACCTTCATAGCCATGTGGCAATAGCATGGTCAGACCGCAAACGCGCTGCCATTTGGTCTCACCGCTAGATATAAACTGATCAATAACAACTTGCGCGCCGTTGACGAAGTCACCAAACTGCGCTTCCCAAACGATAAGAGCGTTAGGTACGGTAGTCGCATAGCCGTATTCAAAGGCCAATACCGCTTCTTCTGATAACAGCGAGTTATAAGTAGCAAATCGTGCTTGCGTCTCACTGATATGAGCAAGTGGCACATACATACTGCCATCATTGACATTAAAGATTTCGCTATGGCGATGCGAGAACGTACCACGTCCAACATCTTCGCCAGTAATACGAACCAATACGTCATCATTATCAACTAATGAGGCATAAGCCAAAGTCTCAGCCGCGCCCCAATTTAGAGGCTCATCCCCTGTTTGCATGGCCAAGCGCTGTTCCATCATTTTTTGTACTTGACGCTGTAACTTATAGCCTTCTGGCATTTGAGCCATACTACGACCGTAGCCCTTGAGCTTCTCTATATCAACACTCGTATCCCAATCGTCGACTAGGTCATGACCCAGATAAGGCGCCCAGTCTACAAATAGCTTTTCATTAGGTTCACTGACTAGCGAGTTGGCAACGTACTCGCCGCGATCTAGCGACTCACGATATTCGTCCTCGTATTTACTCGCGACTTCGCTGTTGATAACGCCCGCTTCGATTAGCTTGTTGATATATATGGTGCGAGTAGTCGGTAGTTTTTTGATAACTGCGTACATAAGTGGCTGCGTGGCTGAAGGCTCATCAGCTTCATTGTGACCATTACGGCGATAGCAAAATAGATCAATGATAATATCTTTATCAAATTCATGGCGGTAGTCTAACGCCAATTGAGAGACAAATATCACCGACTCGGGATCATCACCGTTCACATGTAGAATAGGCGCATGTACCATCTTGGCTACGTCGGTACAGTATTCTGTCGAGCGCAGATCTTCTTGACGACTGGTCGTAAAGCCCACTTGATTATTGATGACAATGTGTACTGTACCACCTGTGGTGTAAGCACGCGTTTGCGACATCTGAAAGGTTTCTTGTACCACGCCTTGTCCAGCAAAAGCGGCGTCACCATGCACAACGATTGGCAGTACTGAATTGCCATTTTTGTTCTCGTAGCCTGGCTGATCATTACGGCGAACTTGACGCGCTCGCACTGACCCTTGTAGTACTGGCGCGACGATTTCTAAATGCGAGGGATTGAAAGCTAGTGCTAAATGCGCTTCACCACCAGGCGTCATTACATTGGACGAGTAACCATTATGGTACTTAACGTCGCCTGAGCCTTTTTCTGGCTGTACTTTGCCATCGAACTCATCGAACAGGTCAGCAGGATTTTTGCCTAAGATGTTGATCAATAGGTTAAGGCGTCCACGGTGCGCCATACCGATAACCATCTCTTTGGTGCCGTAGCCACCAGCACGCTGAATGATCTCGTCTATCGCAGGAATAAAGCTTTCACCGCCCTCTAAACCAAAACGCTTAACACCCGTATATTTGCGAGCCAAATATTTCTCTAAGCCTTCGGCAGCTGTTAGGCGTTCTAAAATAGCTAAACGCTTTTCTTTATCAAACTCAATATAGCCTAGATTGCTCTCAAGATATTTTTCCATCCAGCGTTTTTCGGTACTGCTAGTCACATGCATGTACTCAACACCGATATAACTACAATACACACGCTCCATGATCTCGATGATTTCACGTAGCGGCGCTTCACTCTTATCGATATTTAGATCGCTAGTAGGATAGACAGTGTCAAGGTCTGCCTCTGATAAGTTATGGTACGCAAGCGTCAAGTCTTCTACTTCTGGACGCGGATGCAAGCCTAAAGGATCTAAGTTGGCACGGCGATGGCCACGGCGACGATACGCCGATATCAGTTGCTGTACGCCCATTTGCTTGGGATCAGCACGATCCGCCACATTACTAGTCGTGATGCTCGTTGATGATGCACGACCTTTATTGGCCGTCTGGTTGCGAGCCAGCAATAAGAACTGATCTTGAATAGCATTGTGCATGGCGTCGTTTGGCGACTGATACTGTTTGAAGTATTCCTGCCAATCGCTATCTACGCTATCCGGATTGTCCAAAAACTGCTCATAAAGAGCTTCAATATAATTAGCATTATCAGCGGCAAGCTCGGTATGAGCTGCGTCCGCTGCTTCTTTGATTGTACTATTCATAATAACCGTCTATTTGATAGATAAATGAATGAAAGGTAAGGGTTTGCGTGATAAATCTGTATCTAGAGTATAAAAACACAATATCAATCGTAATTTACAAACTTGTGCTATTTTACTCTTTATTTGTGAATGCTCAGTTTTCTTAATGCTCTCGTCGCACAACCTTATTTTATATATACTGCCGTTAGTCATAAGCAAAGCTATGTTAGTGAGTCCAGTAGACCATCAATTTAGTGTATGATTTACCTGTTGTTTGACACCTATTTTTTAGCTTGTGTCATCATTTTTACGTATTAACTATATAGTGCTACCTACCCTAACATGGGGTTAGTGGCCGACATAGTTTGTTTGTTCAATACTAAGTATTTATGTACTAAATATCTAGTATCATTCTATTATACCCAATGTATTTCTATACTATGAAATTATAATGCTCTGCTTTGTATATAACATAGCTGCAATCTTACCAAAAAAAACACCGCCAAGTCACTCGGCGGTGTTTTTAATTTCAAAAGACTAACAAACTTGATGTTTTAGCCTGCTTGGTCTATTAGCATATTACGTAGATGGCCAATCGCTCGAGTTGGATTTAAACCCTTTGGACATACAGACACACAGTTCATGATACCGCGACAACGGAATAAGCTGAACGGATCATCAAGACGTGCTAGGCGTGCTTGCGCATCACTATCACGACTGTCTGCTACAAAACGATAAGCATGCAATAGAGCTGATGGACCTAAGAACTTGTCAGGATTCCACCAAAATGATGGACAGCTGGTCGAACAACAAGCGCATAAAATACACTCATATAAACCATTTAGCTCTTCACGCTGCTCAGGAGATTGTAAACGCTCTGTTGGTGGTGCTGGCTGATCGTTGATCAAATACGGATGCACTTTTTCGTACTGCTCGTAAAACTGGTTCATGTCGACGACCAGATCACGAACAACGGGTAATCCAGGTAATGGACGTACGGTAATTTTTTCAGGTAAAGTATTCATGTTTAATAGACAAGCTAAACCATTTTTACCATTGATGTTCATGCCATCAGATCCGCAGATCCCTTCACGACATGAGCGTCTAAAGGTAATAGTCTCGTCTTCTTTTTTTAGACGTAGCAAAACATCAAGCAACATACGATCCGATTCTAGTAGCTCAATATTGTAAGTTTGCATACGCGGAGCTGCGTCCCTGTCAGGATCGTAGCGGTATATCTCGATAGTACGGTTGCCTCTGCTCATAATACTTAACTCCACACTAGGTAATGGCTGGCTTGTCGGTATTGTATAAGTAAAGTCATAAAATCAGTAGTACTCATACTTACCTCAGGCTTGCATTTACCCTTTGTAATAGATGAATTAATAGTAAAACCAAGCGACTAAAAATGATCATTAGTAGTCGCCATATAAACTAACTAATAAACGCGAACTTTAGGCTCAATGTAGTCAACAGTGAGTGGTATTTTTCGCACAGGCTTATAGACAATACGATTGCCTTCAGAATACCACAAGGTATGTTTCATCCATTCGTGGTCGTTACGGCCATTTGGTGCATAATCATCATCTTCTGGACGATCATAATCAGCAACACTATGAGCGCCACGACTTTCGTGCCGGCTAGCAGCAGAGATCATAGTTGCTTTTGCGACTTCATAGAGGTTTGCCACTTCGAACGCTTCAATTCGGGCAGTATTAAAGACCTGAGATTTATCCGCTAGGTGAATATTTTCAACCTTTTCACCAAGGGCTAGAAGTTTCTCGACCCCTTCATCCATCATCGCTTGTGTACGGAATACACTAGCATGCGTCTGCATAATAGTACGGATCTCATCAGCCACGTCTTGAGCATTGTGACCTTCAGTTGATTGCTGTAATTTGTCTAAACGACCGACGGTATAATCAAGTACGCGTGGATCCATAGGCTTGTAATTGTGATCGTTTTGATGAAATTCATCAACAATATGTTTACCAGCGGCGCGACCAAAGACTAATAGATCAAGGAGTGAGTTGGTTCCTAAACGGTTAGCACCATGAACGCTCACGCAAGCACATTCGCCAATAGCATATAGACCTTGGACAATATTGCCTTCGGTATATAGACCTTCATCATCCGTACCCGCTTCTAGATCGGGTTTGACTACTTGACCATGGATCGTCGTTGGAATGCCGCCCATCATATAATGAATAGTTGGAATAACTGGAATCGGCTCTTTGGTGATATCAACGTTTGCGAAGTTTCTGCCAATCTCAAAAACGGATGGCAAGCGCTTCATGATGGTTTCGACCCCTAAATGCGTCATATCCATTACGATATAATCGCCATTAGGGCCACAACCTCGACCCTCTTTGATCTCTTGATCCATAGAACGTGAGACTAGATCACGCGGTGCTAAATCTTTGACAGTTGGCGCATAGCGCTCCATAAAGGCTTCACCGTCTTTGTTACGTAAGATAGCACCTTCGCCTCGGCAGCCCTCAGTTAACAGGACACCTGCGCCTGCGACACCCGTCGGATGAAACTGCCAAAACTCCATATCTTCTAGTGGAACGCCTGCGCGTACCGCCATGCCGATACCGTCGCCCGTATTAATATAAGCATTAGTTGATGCTTCAAAAATACGCCCTGCACCGCCCGTTGCGAGTACCGTGATCGGTGCTTGGAATACGGCAACCGTACCTGTCTCTTGCTCTAAAGCAACAACACCGTTGATATTGCCCGCTTCGTCTTTAATCAAATCAAGAGCAATCCACTCAACAAAGAACTGCGTGCCTTGCTCTAGGTTTTTCTGATATAGCGTATGCAATAGCGCATGACCCGTACGGTCAGCTGCAGCGCAAGCGCGTTGAACAGCCTTTTCACCATAGTTTGAGGTGTGTCCGCCAAAGGGACGCTGATAGATAGTACCGTCTTCGTTACGATCGAACGGCATTCCCATATGTTCAAGCTCATAGACTACTTTTGGCGCTTCACGGCACATGTACTCGATAGCGTCTTGATCGCCTAACCAGTCTGAACCTTTGACCGTATCATAAAAGTGAAAATGCCAGTTGTCATTACTCATATTACCAAGGCTTGCGCCAATACCGCCCTGTGCTGCTACTGTATGCGAGCGCGTTGGAAACACCTTGGTAAGGACAGCAACATTCATACCTGCTTCTGCCAGTTGCAATGAGGCGCGCATACCTGAACCGCCGCCACCAACAATGATAGCATCGTAATTTAGGGTCTTAATATTGCTAATAGTATTATCTTGTCTAGTTGCCATTATGGTCTTCCTAATGAGTACTCAATATAAGTAGTACTTGTGAAGTAAATAAGGATTATCTGATAGGTTGGTCTATAGCTCTGTGCATATAGACTATCTACTGGCGATATAAGAGCGATGTCATCATTCGTGTGGGCGGCGTTTATAATACCCATCAAACTACTTGCAAGAATATGAACGGCTTAATCTTTATCAGTGTCAATGCTAGTAGCCTTGTT
This sequence comes from Psychrobacter sp. DM4, assembly GCF_051307035.1. GTDB lineage: Bacteria > Pseudomonadota > Gammaproteobacteria > Pseudomonadales > Moraxellaceae > Psychrobacter. Next base: position 147,271 of record NZ_CP195536.1, on the reverse strand, counting down.
GATTCGTTATATCCTTACACTACTGGCAAATTAGGACATCACGGGTGGCTACTATTCTATATAGTCATCAATTTGCTACTTTTAAACACTTCATTTGTGACTTAACAGTTTGTATTTGCAAGCAATTAACTATTAGGTCAGTAATGAAAAAGTAATCATCGAACAAAGTAGCAGTCTACAAAAAGCTATCGATTAAACAGCAACGACGTTGAAGCCATTACCCCAAAAGATCATGATGCCCCAAAATACGTAGACCAAGATTGCTGCAACCATCAATGCTTGTAGCGCTAGACGCAAGCCTGCAGCTTTTGCACCGACTTTGCTAGTGGTGATGTAATCTGTAAACACGGTCCACATACCAACCCAAGCATGACCTGCTAGAGCAATAATAGCGACTAGACTAAATAGACGCATAGGCAAACTGTTCATAAAGCCAAACCACTCATAAAAATCAACGCTGCCATGGGTCAAAAAGAAACCTAGCAGGGTCAAGCTATATAGAGCCAATACCACAGCGCCAAAACGTTGCACAATCCAATCGCGTGACCCTGAACCTGTCAAACCTGTTGCGCTCTTGATACCTGAATTATTCTTAATCATTAGAACATCACCCATATAAATGACGCAACGATCAGTATCGCAGCGATAACAAAGCTCACAACAGCAGCTGTGCGACCAGACTTTAGCTCTTCGTTCATGCCCATATCAGCAAACAAATGCTTCATACCCATCACAAAATGGTAAGAGATGGCAGCGACAAATATCCAAGCCACAAAACGAACCAAAACGTTATCGAATACAGTTGCAAAGCTCTCAGGTGATGCCAAAGAAGTCTGTAGTAACCAAAGCATGACAGGAATAAGTAAGAATAGAACGATACCTGAAATACGGTGCAAGATTGAGGCAATAGCGATAGGTGATTTTGCATTAACGCTAATCACTTGACTCATAGGTAGATCAATGGGTCGGTTGCTTTTCACAGCGGTCATCCTTTTGCGGTTATACTCATGTATCTACTTGGTGCTCAAAAGAGCCATATAACTCTAAGCACGGTGCAAATAATGAGGCGAATAGAGTTAGGAAGAGCTAATTGACCTTGTCTATTTTGTACCAACTATGGCTGCTCTATCTATGTAGCACTTCAAGTCACAACCCCACTGTAAACATAGATTACATTATTAAGGAAGACTTCAAGATAAGCTACTTAAAAATAGAACAAATAACAAAAACATTCAAGTTAAGAAATATATCTATCCTATGAATGTCCGTCTTTATGGTAACAAAATATAAGTTCGTAGTAGATCTTACAATGGACATAATAACGTTGTCTCATCTTCATCTACTCACGCCAACAAAGTTTGCTTTAGCCAAATTGTCTCAATTATAAAATGCCTGAGCACTAATTACAAACTTATCGTCTGAATAATGAGTTATAAAAGGATTTTAACGGTCTGTTAACAACTTGAAACGTCACAATGATGACTATATCTTTGTATTTTAATCGAAATTTAGATAGAACATATCGTTGTCTAGACCATATCTAGTAAAAGTATCATTTTTTATAAAATATTTGTAATGTCAGTAATCATACATATTTTGATACAATAATTACCGCATCTAAACGTCCACAAGGGCCGTTGATCGATAGCATGAATGCTAAAAGTCTTTTCAAATCACTGTTGTTTACTGCTAAAATAGATAAGATAACGTATCAATAAGATTTTGCGAGTCACTGTTTGACTCGTAACGACGCAAAAATAGGCGTTAGTTTCGTTTTTGTGTTAATAAATTAAAACCAATGGAGAGGAAATTATGGCTGATAACAATATGGCTGATAAGAGTGCCACATTAACTATAGATGGTAATGAATACCAGCTGCCTATTACAGATGGTACTTTAGGACAGTCGGTTATTGATGTTGCTGCCTTACAAGAAGCGGGCTACTGGTCTTATGACCCTGGATTTAAAGTCACGGCTCCCGTTGAATCAAAGATCACTTTCATCAATGGCGGTAAAGGTGAGCTGTTGCATCGTGGTTACCCCATTGATCAATTGGCCAATAATGCTGAATACCTAGAAGTCGCCTATGCTCTTATCAATGGTGAACTTCCAAACAGCGAGCAAAAAGAAGATTTTTTCAAAAAAATTCGTCAGCATTCAGCAGTACATGACCAATTGCGTAAGTTCTTTGAAGGCTTTCGCCGTGATGCCCATCCTATGGCTATTATGGTTGGTGTCGTTGGTGCCTTATCCGCGTTTTATCATGAAGGCCTAGACATCAGCAATGAGAATGATCGTGAGCTTACCGCTATTCGCCTCATCGCCAAAATGCCAACCCTTGCTGCTATGAGTTATAAATACTCACAGGGCGAGCCATTCATGTATCCACGCAAAGATTTTAGCTATGCTGAGAACTTCTTATACATGATGTTTGCAACTCCAGGCGATACTGACTATAAAGTGAATCCTATCATTGCTGATGCTATGGATAAGATCTTTACTTTGCATGCAGATCATGAGCAAAATGCATCAACCTCTACGGTACGTCTAGCAGGTTCTACTGGCGCAAACCCTTACGCCTGTATCGCTGCAGGTATTGCCGCCCTTTGGGGTCCATCACACGGCGGCGCAAACGAAGCTGTGCTTGAGATGTTAGATGAGATCGGATCAGTTGAAAATGTGCCGGAGTTTATGGAAAAGGTGAAGAGCCGTGAAGTGAAGCTTATGGGCTTTGGTCATCGTGTCTACAAAAACTTTGATCCACGTGCGCAAGTACTCAAAAAGGCCTCTGATGAAGTATTAGAAGCTTTAGGAATTGATGATCCTAAGCTTGAATTGGCTATGGCACTTGAAAAGATTGCTTTAGAAGATCCGTTCTTCATCGAGCGTAACCTGTATCCGAACGTTGACTTTTATTCTGGTATTATCTTAAAAGCTATCGGTATTCCAACGTCAATGTTTACGGTTATCTTCTCGCTAGCGCGTACCTCTGGTTGGATCAGTCATTGGCTTGAGATGCACAGCACGCCATTCAAAATCGGTCGTCCGCGTCAGTTATATACGGGCGAGACTAAACGCGATTTCGTTCAGCTTGAAGATCGTAAATAGATTTTGATCACAAAAAAGTAAACGACTACACATAAAAAATCCCGCCTACTGTGCGGGATTTTTTATGTCTTAAATTTTGTATATGTAAACTATTGAAATTCCTTTAACGTTTGCTCGTACTTAGCGATTTGTTCGTCATAGTCCTTGATAGTGTCGTTGAACTTGCTCATAAGGGCCTCGAATTCTTGCTGTTGTACCAGCTTCATTTGCTGCATATCGACCACTTGCTGCGCCTCTATCTGCTCCCAGACCTGATGCTGAATGATGAGACGCGCAAGCGCCGGACTCTTAGCATTCACCCTGTTTGCAATCTCTGGATGCTCAAACAATTGCGGGATTAACGCTGCGATATTAAGCAGCGTATCGGTATCCTGTGCGCTCAAGTCAGTGGTCACAGGCTGATAAAGCGCTTGAATTGCTTGCTGATAGTTTTCTATAACTTGCGTCTCAGTTAGCATCTCAGTTTTGCGCGGCTCTAAGCTGATACGCTTGAGTACCGTTAGATCACGTACGCCTACCTCAGTGCTGGTATTAATATCGCTGTTCATCTCTGAATTATTAGTAGCCACTTCTTCATTCGTTACCCTTTCATCGTCGGCAGACTCGTTCGGTGATAACTGAGCATTGCCAGCTTGATCAGGATCAACTGCTAGTAGACTATTCTCAGTATCTGAGGCATCAGCCGCTTGTAGCGACTCATACTCTGCTTGCAGGCGTCGCTGTAACCCCAACACTTGATTGACATACAAAGGCTGGAACTGCTCTATACGAGCAGCTGCCGAATCACTCTGCGCAACAGATTGATTATCTTCAGCACGCTGTTGCTCTTCTGTTTTGATCTCTATTTTCTCTGGTGTTGTCTCTGGATCTGCTTGCGGATTACAGGCGGCTAGTAATATAGAGCCTGTTAAGGTAATTGTAGTTAGGCTTACCGAATGGCGTAAGCGTATTACACTTTTGTTTTCTTTATTGTCTAGATTGGATGATAAAAATTTAAACATTAGAATACAGACCCTTTGTTAAATATCAAAACCAGTATGGCAATCCATTGCTTGTTTGCGGCAGGTTTGGTAATTTGCAAACAGTTTTTATCATAGCGACTATTGAAAATAATTCGAAGACTAAACTGTGAACGGGCTGTCAGTATCTTTGATGGGGTTGTCTGATTGCACTCTTAGAAATGGGATACAAGCTTGCAAGTCCTGACAGTCCTGCCCGCGTTGACGACGGATAAAATAATCTTGTACCATACGAGCTTGCTGCTCTATACCATATCTAAAAAACGATTTTCCTGTTTTTATGATGTAGCGATAACGACGATCAAAAACAGCACCGCGTACTACCTTAATCCCTTGCTGCAACTGCCAGACATGAGTGAGCTCATGTATGAGCCAACTTTGTTTGCTAAGAGTAGTCTGAGCAAAGTCCTCTATCCAGTCTGCTGCACTGAAGTAAATGTTGCCATTAGGACTTACCGCGTAATTTTTGAGTACCCACCATGCTGTTTTTAGCGCTACTTTATCAAGATTGATATCCTCACCAAATACGCTACGTGCCAGTATAATTTCGCCATCCGTGAGATATCGCGACTTGCTAGCAGTAAGATTAAGACCTATAGAGCTTATAGCATTCAGATATCTGGTATTCAAATATCGATTCAGGCTTTTTTTAATTTTTTGAGCCATAATCATCATTCCATCTGCTACTGTATTATAGTACTTGTTATTTTTAGATTTTGAGAATGCCATGTCCTCTACTTTTCATGCTGATACCCCACTCGCTCAGCGTATGCGCCCCACCTCCCTTAATGCTATTATCGGTCAAGAGCACCTGCTAGCAAATGGTGCGCCGCTACGACGTTTGGTTGAACAAGGTCATCTACCCTCTATCATTTTGCACGGCGAAGCGGGTATTGGCAAGACGACTATTGCGATGCTGCTTGCTGCTGCGGTGAACAGACCCTTTCATGCGTTATCGGCACTCAATACTGGCGTCAAACAGCTGCGCGAAGTCTTAGATACCAAAGACTCGCTAAGCTTTGAGTCGCCTGTTGTCTTTATCGATGAGATTCATCGCTTTAATAAAGCGCAGCAAGACGCCTTGCTTGGCGCAGTAGAGTCAGGTGACATTACTTTGATTGGGGCGACGACTGAAAATCCCTCGTTTAGTGTCAATAACGCGCTCTTGTCTCGCTGCCAGGTGTACCGCTTAGAGCCATTGGACGATGAGCAAATCCATGCGGTCCTGAGAAGAGCGCTCTTAGAAGACAGTGTGCTTAAAGAGATGACCATTGACTTACAAGCGCAAGGTATCATTAGCCAATTCGCTCATGGTGATGCTAGAAAGGCACTGAACCTATTAGAGCTTGCGGTACAGACAGCAGACCCGGCGAAGTTACCGCTCGTTATCGATGACGAATTGATTGGGCGTGTGGCGCAGACTGCGCTCATCCGTTATGACAAAGAAGGCGAGCAACATTATGACATCGTCTCTGCGATGATAAAATCTGTGCGCGGCTCAGATCCTGATGCGGCGCTATACTGGATGGCGCGAATGCTCGTCGGCGGCGAACCTGCTGACTTTATTGCCAGACGCTTAGTTATTTTGGCCAGTGAAGACATCGGCAATGCCAATCCCAATGCTTTATTGCTTGCAGATGCAGCACTACGCAGCGTGCAGTCTATTGGTATGCCAGAGGCACGTATTATCTTAGGACAAGTAGTTGTATATCTGGCGACTAGTGCTAAGAGCAATAGTACTTACAAAGCAATAAATGCGGCGATGGCAGTGGCAGAAAAGGATGCTTCTGCCGTACCTCTACATCTAAGAAACGGCGTGACCAAACTTATGCGCGATCAAGGGTATGGACAAGGTTACGCTTATCCACACGATTTTCCCAATCACTATTACCCTCAGTCTTATTTGCCTGATAGTTTAGTCAATACGCACTTTTATGATTTCGCTGATAATCAGCGCGAGCAGCATAGTAAGCAGTTTATGGACTGGCTCAAAGCTCAAGCTGCTAGCAACGAGTAGGTGACCAAAATACTGGACAGTCGAAGTACTAGGCAATCATAGTAATAGGCAAACAGGCGTTAAATAAAAAAGCCATTAAAACGGGCGAGTAACTTGCTTTATCACCATGTAAACACTATATCATTTCTATCTACGATTACTTAATCGCTGTACGCTTTTATTAGAGTGTGTACAGCGTTTTTATTAATCTGCTGCTACAATAGGCAAATATTTTGCTTCTATCCTTTTTATATACCGACAAATAATAAAACATTGAGATTTTTTATGAGTTTAGATACGATTCCTGAGATTATCGAAGACATTCGCGCGGGCAAGATGGTTATTTTGATGGACGATGAGGATCGCGAGAATGAAGGCGATATCATTATGGCCGCCACCCATGTGCGTGCCGATGACATCAATTTTATGATCACCCATGCCCGCGGTTTGGTATGTTTGACGCTATCGCAAGCGCGCTGTCATCAGCTTGAGCTGCCGCTGATGTCTGATCGTAACGAAGCCAAATTTAGCACTAACTTCACGGTTTCTATTGAGGCTGCTGAGGGCGTGACGACTGGTATCTCGGCAGGCGATCGCGCGCGTACGATTCAAGCGGCAGTCTCCTCTGCAGCTAAGCCTGAAGACATTGTCCAACCTGGACATATCTTCCCAATCATGGCGCAAAACGGCGGCGTCTTGCACCGTGCCGGCCATACCGAAGCGGGTTGCGATTTGGCGCGTTTGGCAGGTCTTGAGCCTGCGGCGGTCATCGTCGAGATCATCAATCCTGACGGTACTATGGCGCGCCGTGATGATCTGGAGATATTTGCTAAAGAGCACAACATCAAAATCGGTACTATCGCTGATCTCATCAATTACCGTATTGCCAACGAGCAGACGATTGAGGAGATTGAATCACGTCCGTTTGAAACTGAGCACGGCACTTTTATGCTCCATCGTTTTCGTGAGTTTGGCGCAGATGAGACTCATTTGGCGCTCGTGAAAGGAGATGTTAGTACTGGCGTCAGTACCGTACGCGTACATGGCTTTCATCCACTACGTGATTTATTTGCAGCGAAAAATGATACAACAGGTCGCGGTGGCTGGAGTGTTCAGTCAGCAATGGAGGAGATCAGTGCATCGGAGCGCGGAGTACTCGTATGGATTGGAAGTCATCAGCCGATAGATTTGGGAGAGGCTCTAGATAAAGCATCGGATAATCAATCCATCTCTACTATCACTCAGCAGCCTTATCGTAGTATCGGTGTTGGCGCACAGATTTTGCGTCATTTGGGCGTGCGTGATATGCGCCTACTATCCTCTCCTATGAAGTTCTATGCGTTGTCAGGGTTCGAGCTCAATGTAGTCGATTTTGTGCACTCGCCTAATCAAGAAGATTAAACTCTAAGCGGTAATCTCGATCTGTAATTTAAAAGTACATAGTAAAAAAGGCACCTTCATGGATAGTGAGGTGCCTTTTTTTATTCAAGACTATCGATGCTGGGCGAGCTATACTTTTGGTATATGACCCACCTCAGACTCTAACAGCATAAGACGATCGCGCTCTTTTTGCGTCCATGGCAGTTTTGTTTTGCCCGTACTGTCCAAACGCACTATTACAGCTTCAGCTGTCGCAACAAGCGCTTGCTGCTCGTAGCTGTAGTAGCCGTACTCTATGACAATGCTGGTGTTGCCTAGGCGCTGACAGCGTACTCCTAACAAAAGCGTATCTGGATAGAACACTGGACGCAAATACTGACAGCTTGATTGCGCTAGTACAGTCACCATATTCCCATCAAACATACCTACCGCTTGCAAGTAAGCAATACGAGCAGACTCAGCGTAGCGATAATAGACCACATTGTTCAGATGGTTAAAGGCATCCATCTCGCCCCATTGTACGGGCTGATTATGAAGGACGGGATAACCTTCTAAAACTTTTGGAATAAAAAGATCTGGAGCATTGGTAGCGATGGTAGCACTGATATTTTGCATAGGCGGTGTCTGATTTGGTATTAGAGTATGATTCATTATTAGTCTATATATTCGGTGAGCTATAGTTTGTACAGCTATAATTTTATTAGCATCTATTACTGAGCATCTGATTGCTCTAGTATTTGAGTCGTCAATAAAGGCGCTTGCGTTGGAGTAGTGGCAATCAGTTTGTCTAACCAATCAATAACCTCTGAGATATTTTTTGGCGCACTATCTGTTTGTATATTGTCTGCTTGTTCACTATTAAACGCCGCTCTGCTAACTACGGTTGATGCAACCAGCGTTTGAAGCTGTTTACGTGCTTGGCGCAAGTAACTGGTGAGCTGATCTTGATCGCGCATATTGCTCGCTTGACTGGCTAAATTTAGAGTCATGATTACTTCATGGATAACCAACTGTCGCCCCGTCAAGGCTGTGTTATTCGTGGTTTTATTAGCCGTTTCTTTGTTAGCATTTGTTAAGTTTTTAGTCTGCTCATGGCTATTGTTACGCTCATGGCTGTTGTTACGCTCATGGCTGTTGTTACGCTCATGGCTGTGCAAAAACTCTTGAATATTCTGAATGGCTAAATTCTGTAGTTGCCACGGACTAGGTTGAGAGGTTTGTGCTTGCAAACGCTCGATATCGTCCATGAGGCTTTGCTTAATGACGATAGTGAGCGCAGGCGCAATCTCATTACCCGTCTGCGACAATTGCCAATGTAGGCCACGTAACAATTTAATAGCGGCTCTGTCATTATTATCAGCCAGTAACTTATCCGCCACTTGTATTTGAATACGTAATAGATCGAGCTGATTTTGTGCTTGGCTACCTGCAGCGATACTAGGCTGAGGTAAGGTTTGCTGACTCACAGCAAACAGGCGATCATCCATCTCATTTAAGCGGCTGACCACATGCTCATTACTTTGCAGGCGCTCATTAATTTGATTCTCAAAGCGTTGCTGGCTGATATATAACCCAGCTAAAGCCATAACGAGCAGCAAAATAACCAGCCACTGCAAACGTAATAATAAAATATTGGCTTGCTGACGCTGCTGTTTTGCCGAAGGCGACGAAGATGAGGGCTCAGGAGAGGTTGACATAGGACAATACCAAGAAAGAAAATTTAAGGACTTTTAAAGAAGATTACTATTGAATGCCATCGATTTTGTGTTTGATAGTCGACAATATAGTCTCAGGTGCTAGGTCCTCTACGCGCCAACAAATTAGTTGCTCTTTGGCTACTATACGGGCTAAGCGCTCACCCAAAACGATATAGATAAAGTCGTTTAGTGTAGGCCATGGTTTCTGATTTGACTGTACTTTTGCGGATAGTTCTTCTAATTTATCATTGGGCTTAGGTTGATTATCGAGCTTATATTTATTATCAAACTTAGTTTGCTGTCTCTGAGTGACGATATCAGTCCAGTGCTCAAAAGTCGTACCGCTACTAATGATAACAATAGGTTTTAATAAGCCTGTAGTAGGGAATGCTATCATCTGCTCACACCATCGCTGGTAGTTATCCCTAGCGTCCTTTGGCATCACGCGCTCATACCAAGCAATACTATCGATATGAACCCCGCGAGCACTCAAAGTATCGACCAGTAGTCGCCGACCACCCAGACCACGCCATACCAACAGCTTATCGCCTTTTTGTAAGCCTTCAATCTCAGGCATAGCAAGCATGCCTTCATTATCAGCAATCAAAGGTTGTAGTACTTGATAATTTTCAATTCGACGCTCGTTACTTTTTAGGACGGTAGCCGTTGCTTCACCGACTGCGATAATCTGACTGGGCGCTTTGTTTACTCTATCTAGTACGGCGATTTCGGACAACTCTGTCTCTAAGTCTGATAACTCACTATCTACGTTTTTTAGGTCAGTTGTTTCTAGTTTTTTCCAAGCCGCTAGGCCACAATTCGCTGCTGTTGGACTAACGATGACCAGGGCTTGATAATCGCCTGCAAGCCACTGCTCCATGACTGCAATATCTTCGGTAGTCAGTGCGCAAGGTTGCAAGGCGAGCATAGGCATATCAATCACAGTCATCCCAGACTCCCGAAGATAATGTGTTAGCGGCGCAGCACGCTCTATTGGACGCGTATTAACGACCACGACCGAGGACGAAGTAGTGCTAGCAGACGCTTGATCAAAATCAGATGACATATCATTACCGTTAGCAGGATTAGGTAAAAGCACTGTTAAATAGACTTTATGTAGTCTGATAAATAGCGGCTAGAATATCACCTGCCCCTTTATTAAGTAGCTGATCTGCCACCTCGATACCCAGCTGATTGGCTTGTGTTTCTTGCTCATCTTGCGTACCGCTTAGCGTGATACGCTTGTCTGCTTTTAGTAATTGACTACCGTCCTCGGAACCGACTCGACCCCGTAGCCAAAGTATAGTGCCGTTATCGTCATTGGCGATGTCATTATTAGCATTCACGCTACTGGCATTCGCCATTTGTAATACTGCAAAAGCGGCGATAGGTACTTGACAGCCCCCTTGCAAATGCCGGTTGAGCGCACGCTCAGCGATTAGGCGAATCCGAGCCTTATTATCGTTAAGGGGTGCAAGTAAGGACAATATCTGCGCATCATCTTCGCGGCATTCAATAGCTAAGGCACCTTGTCCTACCGCAGGCAGGCACATATCGATATCAAGCTCACTTCGAATACGAGCGTCAAGCTCAATGCGCTGTAGGCCACTAGTTGCCAAAATGATCGCATCGTAATCGCCAGCATCAAGCTTACCCAAGCGCGTTCCTACATTGCCGCGTAGAGTTTTTATTTGTAGGTCTGGGCGATAAGCTTTTATCTGACACTGACGACGTAAACTTGCCGTACCTACGATAGCCCCTTGCGGTAACTCATCAATATGTGCATAAGTGTTTGAGACAAAAGCATCTGTTGGCGCGGCACGTGTGCAATAGACGCCAAGCACGAGACCTGCTGGCAGTTGCATCGGAACGTCTTTTAGTGAGTGCACTGCTATATCAGCCTGCTTATCGTACAACGCTTCTTCTAACTCCTTAACAAACAAACCTTTGCCACCGATCTTAGCCAACGGCGTATCTAGAATTTTGTCGCCCTTGGTGACAATTTTGAGCAAATTGATAGTCATGTCAGGATATAGCGCTAGCAGTCGATCTCGAATGTGCTCCGCTTGCCATAAGGCTAAAGGGCTTTGACGGGTCGCAATGTTTAGGGTAGTCAAAGCAGGTGGTAGCAGGTTGCTCATAAAAGACCTCAAGTAAGTTCAATAATAAATAATTAACCATACAAAAATGGACGCAAAAAAATACCCCTATTTAAGCACAAATAAGGGTTTGATGATACGGTCTGCCTGCTAGGTATTGCTATAGTTTATGTTGACTAAAATCTGGAAACTTATAATTTTACATGCTTTGTATTTTTTCACGTAACGCTGGTAGGTGACGACGACTGACGGCCAAAGTCTCATCAATGTCCTTGAAGCGGACTTGATACTGACCTGCATCAACTGTCTCCAAGAAATCTAGGTAACTTAGATTGATAATGGCGTTGCGATGGACGCGAAACAGGCGGTCTTCAAACTCTAGCTCAAGCTCTTTTAGAGTCTCATCGATTAATACAATACCGTCTTTGTGGCGCACTTTGACGTACTTTTGATCGGCGGTACAGTAGTAGATGTCTTTGAGCTTAATGAGCTCAACACCGCGATGAGTACGCGCAGAGATATGCTCGCGGATAGGTCTGGCAGTTGGGTCTTCAAGTTTGCGAATCTCATTGAGCTGGGCTGCGTTTAGATTTTTAGCTTTACTGAGTGCTTCTAGCAGCTCATCCTTATTGGCCGGTTTAAGCAAATAACCAATGGCATTGGCTCTAAGGGCTGCAATAGCATAATGATCGTAAGCGGTGACAAAGATAATAGCTGGTGGATGCTCAAGCTTATTAAGTTCATGAGCACAGCGTACGCCATCCATCTCAGGCATACGTATATCTAACAAGATGATATCTGGTTGCTGAGACTTTACGGCGGTAATAGCTTCCATGCCAGTCGTTGCTTGAGCAACTACTTTGTGACCTGACTCTTGAACGATTCTAACCAAACGCTCGCGCGCCAATGGCTCATCATCACAAACAACAATCCGCATGTAATATCCTCTCTCATCTTATATATGAGTGCTCTTATGTCGTATAAATATTATACTGGCATATGTTCATAGTTATCGATAATTTATCCATCTCATAGCGTATTTTATATAAAAACTTAGTATTTATATGCTTTAAAAAGTCTCTTTAACATCTTATTTCTTGAAAGAAAAACGTGATAAACAAAACTTTAAAGCTACTTTTGGTATCGCTATTGATAATAATAGTTATCATGATATCGGTAGTAATAATAACGTAGCAATAAGTATGCCAGCTGTTAACGAATGATGTTTTAAACGTTTTACAGACCGACATCATGGAGTGGATAATTTATTTTGGTAACAATTTGCTCACTGGTGACCTTGCTCTCGATAGTAGCGCTCTGACCGAAATAAGATCTCAGGCGTTCGGCTTGAATGTAGAAATTCATATGCTGTTGTAGATCATATACAACCATCAAAGTTTTATTGGGCAACTGCACCGTAATGTCAATGGTCACGCGATGCTGCTTCCATGTGACCGTTATATCTATACCTATGGTTTCAGTGGTCATCTCCACCACGTTGAGTAACATTTTTTCAAGGACACTTTGTAAGGTTAAAGAAGTGATGACCATATCGTACATGACATCCTCGTCAGGTAAAGACCAGTTGACAACGAGCTTATCTGCCAGCCGACTTGATTCGATCGCAATATAGTGCTCACAAAGCGCAATCTCTTCTTCAAAGCTGATTTCACGGGGACCATCAAAACTGGCACGAAATAGTGCTGACACATGCTCCAATAGCTCGGATGCGCGCGCAGGATTGGTCTCTATCAGGGCTATTAGCGTATTAATGGTATTAAACAAAAAGTGCGGGGCAATACGGGCTTTGATCATATCATTTTGTGCGCTTAGCTTCTCCTCGAACGATACTTTGAGAGCATTGAGCTCGATATAACGCCGCAAAAAGTACAGGATAAATACTAAGGTAAAACCGCCACCAATGATGCTATCTAGTAAGACATCAATAATAAAGCTTTGGGTATCGTACTGCATCCAATTAAAGGTAATCATCACCAGTTGAACCAAGACCATGGTCACAGCAGAACTTGTCATAAAGAGCGCTATGATATAGACACTAACTCTAACGTTGCTCATGGTCTTAAAGATAGGACGCAGATAATCAATGAGATACAAGATAGGGATGATGGATATAACGTTTTGAGAGACGTAACTTGCAAAAAAAAGGCCAAAATCTGAGCCTGTGACCAAATCTTGACGTTTAATGATGGTAACAAATAACGACCAAAAAAAGATATACAGCATCCATTGCCAAGGTTTCATCATCTCCATGAGCTTGGGAATAAAAAACTCTAAGCGCGCTGCTAGTAAGGCAACCTCATCATTTGCTATACTTGAGTGCTTATTCTTATGAGTAGTCTTGGACCGATATGAACGCCACTTCTTCAAACCCTAATAGCTCCGTCGCTGCTGAGCAAAACAAAAAGTCACCTGCTACTAATTCTAGCACAGATACGCCGGTGGACGCGGAACAAAACGAGCCATCAAACCCTTCTACAAATACTCAAGGTCAGCAGATGTGGGGTGGGCGCTTTAGCGAAGCGACTGATAGCTTCGTGGCCGCCTTTACCGCCTCTGTCGGTTTTGATCAGCGCTTTGCACGCCATGATATCGAAGGCTCAATTGCTCACGCTACTATGCTTGGTCGCTGCGATATTTTGGCAGCGGATGACGTTGCAACCATTATAGAGGGTCTACAGCAAGTACTACGCGAGATTGAAGCGGGCGAGTTTCAGTGGTCTATTGCGTTAGAGGACGTGCATATGAATGTTGAATCGCGCCTAACCGATATGATCGGTCCGGTCGGTAAAAAACTGCATACGGGACGTAGCCGCAATGATCAGGTCGCAACCGACATCCGTCTTTGGTTACGCGAAGAGACGGATAATATCATCGAGCTGTTAGTGCGCTTACAAAGCGGCTTGCTCAATTTGGCTGAGCAGCATACTGATACGATCATGCCAGGCTTTACACATTTGCAAACTGCGCAGCCGGTGAGCTTTGGTCACCATGTAATGGCATGGTTTGAGATGCTCTACCGTGATACTGAGCGCCTAGTTGACGCCCGTCGCCGTATCAATCAGCTACCACTTGGTAGCGCAGCCCTCGCGGGTACGACTTTTCCAATTGATCGCACCATTACCGCTGAGTTATTAGGTTTCGAAGGTATTTGCCAAAACTCTCTCGATGCCGTATCTGATCGAGATTTTGCGATTGAGTTCACTTCAGCGGCGTCAATCCTCATGATGCATCTATCACGTATGAGTGAGGAGATTATCCTGTGGATGTCAGCGCAATTTAACTTTGTACAAATACCCGATCGCTTCTGTACCGGCTCCTCAATCATGCCGCAAAAGAAAAACCCTGATGTGCCAGAGCTAGTACGTGGTAAAGCCGCACGTGTCTTTGGTCAGCTCATGACGCTACTAAGCCTCATGAAAAGTCAGCCTCTAGCCTACAACAAAGACAACCAAGAGGACAAAGAGCCGCTATTCGACTGCGTGGATACCTTGACAGGCTCCTTGCTCGCCTTTGCTGATATGCTACCAAATATCACCCCAAATAAAGAGAATATGCGCGCCGCTACGATGAAAGGTTATGCGACGGCAACCGATTTGGCCGATTATCTGGTACGTAATGGCGTGGCCTTTCGTGATGCTCACGAAGTAGTCGGTAACGCCGTTGCTTTGGGCATCAAAGAAGGTGTTGATTTGAGTGATTTATCCTTGGCGCAGTTGCAACAATTTAGTGATGCTATCGGTGATGATGTTTTTGAGTATCTAACACTAGAGGGTTCACTCGCCGCTCGTGATCATTTAGGCGGCACGGCTCCCAACCAAGTCAAACAAGCCGTTGTCACTGGTCGCGCGCGCCTAAAAGCCTTTGCTTAAATTCTGTAAAAACTGATAAGGATAACAATATGACTGAGACTTTTAACCCGCAAGCCAATACCGTGTTTTGTCGCAAATATAAACAAGATTTGCCAAAAATGCCGCATCCGCCTTTTCCTAATAAAAAGGGTCAAGAGTTACAAGACACAGTCTCCGATAAAGCGTGGAAGGAATGGCTTGAGCAGCAAACGATGCTGATTAATGAGAACCATCTAAGCATGCTGGACCCTGAAGCCAAAAAATTCTTGACCGAGCAGCGTGATAAGTTTTTGGATAATGAAGACTATGAGCGCGCGCAAGGCTGGACACCAGAACAGTAAACCGTTTTTATGCAAATTAAGCAAATAACTGTTTATCGTAAGCTAAGTTTGTTACTATAAATTTCGCTAGTGCAAGTTTGCTAGCAAAAAAATCACAACACTGACAGACTCGGGGTGCGGTGTGCAACTGGCTAAAAGCCTTTGTGCATTCGCTGAGAGATCACCCGCCGAACCTGATGCGGCTAGTACCGACGCAGGGAAGTCTTAAGCTTATGTTATCTATAGATAGACAGTCACGCAGAAATGCCTTTTATCACGATTGTGCTTTTGACGCTGATTACGCGTCGAAACGTAACCATCATTAAAAGTAGTGACTAAAGTTTTGCAAAATATGTCTGTTACTAGAACATTTAGTGAGATAATTTTGAGACATCTATAGCGACCAAGCTACCCCCGCAGATCCTGGCGGTGTTGATTTTATTCCTCTCAGCACCCAAGGATAAGCATATGACGACTTCAACTGTACTGCCAAAAACGTCTGACAAAAAAACAGAGGCGCTAAAAACGCCTGCCCATCGTAACCAAAAAGATGCCCGTTTTGAAGAAGACGCTCGCGACCTCCATCGCGTTCTCCCCGCCTCCAAAAAAGTCTATATCGAAGGCTCAAGAGCTGATATTCAAGTGCCTATGCGCGAAATCAGTTTAGACAATACCCCAATTCAAGACGTACCTGAAGCGGATTGGGAACAAAACCCACCTTTTTATGTCTACGACACCTCAGGCGTGTATACCGATCCCAATGTCAATATTGATCTGACAAAAGGCTTGCCAAATTTACGTGAAAACTGGATAGCAGAACGCGATGACACTGAACAGTTAGACGGTTTGTCAAGCTCATATGGACTTGCTCGCGCCCGTGATATCAGTACCGCTAACCTGCGCTTTGCTCATATCGATAAACCTCGCCGTGCTAAAGAAGTTGACGGTAAAGCAGGTAACGTCACGCAAATGTACTATGCTCGTCGCGGTATTATCACTCCTGAAATGGAATATATTGCGATACGCGAAACGCAAAAACAGCATGAGCTAACTGACACCCGTCAACATGCAGGTGAAAGTTTCGGTGCTAATACACCTGAGATTATTACTCCTGAGTTTGTGCGTGATGAAGTTGCCGCTGGACGCGCGATTATTCCTAATAACATCAATCATCCTGAATCTGAGCCGATGATTATCGGGCGTAATTTTTTGGTAAAGATTAACGCCAACATCGGTAACTCAGCGCTTGGCTCCTCTATCGATGAAGAAGTCTCAAAAATGACATGGGCGACGCGCTGGGGTGCGGACACTATCATGGATTTGTCGACAGGCAATCATATTCATGAAACCCGCGAATGGCTCATTCGTAACTCGCCCGTGCCAATAGGTACGGTACCCATTTATCAAGCGTTAGAAAAAGTCGACGGCGTGGCTGAAGACCTGACTTGGGAGATATTCCGCGATACGTTAATTGAGCAAGCAGAACAAGGTGTCGATTACTTCACCATTCATGCCGGCGTGCTGCTCCGTTATGTACCGCTGACCGCCAAGCGCTTGACGGGTATTGTCTCTCGTGGCGGCTCTATCATGGCACAGTGGTGCCTTGCTCATCATAAAGAGAGCTTCTTATATACCCATTTTGAAGATATCTGCGAGATTATGAAGCAGTACGATGTGGCGTTCAGTCTAGGTGATGGTTTGCGCCCAGGCTGCTTGCAAGATGCCAATGACGAGGCGCAATTTGGAGAGCTACGTACCCTTGGCGAGCTGACACAAGTGGCGTGGGCGCATGATGTACAGGTGATGATCGAAGGTCCAGGTCACGTTGCTATGAATCGTATAAAAGAGAACATGGACTTGCAACTTGAGATCTGTGCCGACGCGCCGTTTTATACCTTAGGACCACTGACCACGGATATTGCGCCCGGTTATGATCATATTACTAGTGCCATTGGAGCGGCTATGATTGGCTGGTTCGGCACCGCTATGCTGTGTTATGTCACGCCAAAAGAACATCTTGGCCTGCCTAACAAAAAGGATGTCAAAGACGGTATCATCACTTACAAAATCGCCGCCCATGCAGCTGATTTGGCCAAAGGTCATCCGGGCGCGCAGGCACGTGATAACGCCTTGTCCAAGGCGCGTTTTGAGTTCCGCTGGGATGATCAGTTCAATCTAGCGCTCGATCCTGACACCGCGCGTGAATATCATGACGAGACATTACCGAAAGACGCGCATAAATCAGCACATTTTTGCTCTATGTGTGGGCCCAAGTTCTGCTCGATGAAAATCACCCAAAACGTGCGTGAGTATGCTAAAGGCTTAGAGAGTAAAGTCACGCCAAGTAGTGGCGACCTAGAAGATGAAAATCATCGTATCAAGCAAGTCGATACAGAGCTGGTTGGACAAGTTGGAGAAGCAAGTTTAGACGAGGTACGTCAAGGTATGAAAGAGATGACTGAGAAATACCATTCTGAAGGTCGACAATTGTACAAAGAGGTGTAAAAAATTAGTATTAATCGTTAGTACATAAAAAAGCGCTACTCATGAGTAGCGCTTTTTTTGGTCGATAATTTATAGCCGTAAAAGACTACATTATACCTTTGAGGCTTCATAAATCTCATTGATTGAGTTGTCGATAGTCTCGGCAAATTCTGTATCACTTTGCTGTTTGCTCAAGCCTTCAGTAAATGCGCGTGAGAAACTGGCTATCATACCTAGGTTTTGTTTGAGCTTATCACAAGCATCGTGACGGCTATAACCACCTGATAGCGCTACGACTTTGAGCACTTTAGGATGATCAACTAACTCTTGATAAAAATTACCTTCTTCTGGCAATGTCAGTTTAAGCATCACTTGATGATCGTCATCTAAGCGCTCAAGATTACGCAAAATCTCTGTTTTGAGTATCACTTCACACTCATGCTTTTGCGCGCTGTCAATATTGACCTCAGGCTCAACGATAGGCATCAAACCTTTTGAGAGGATTTGTTTGGCCACATCGAACTGCTGCTGTACGACAAGCTCTATCCCGTCGACGTTTGGCTCATAAATAACAGAGCGCATCTTAGTACCAAATACGGGATACTTCTTCGCTTTGTCTAGTAGCGCGTCTAAATCTGGCATCGGACGCATCACTTGTACGCCGCTCATTTGCTCAGCTAGGCCCTTATCTACTTTTAAAAAGGGTACGATATTTTTATCTTCCCACAGATAATTAGCAGTCGACTTACCGTTGACGTCGCGATCCATAGTGTCCTCAAAAAGAATAGCACCCAGCACGCGCTCATTGTCAAAACAATCACAAGTCATAATACGAGCACGCATCTCATGTACCAAATCGAACATAGCATCGTCGCTATCATAGGCGTCGCCGTTTACGCCGTAGTTCTCTAACGCCTTTGGCGTACTGCCTCCGCTTTGATCTAATGCGGCGATAAATCCTGAACCTTCAGCTATACGTTGTAGTTGTTTTTGGTATTCCATCGATTAGTATCCTCTATTTATTAAGTATTAATTTTATCATGATATGTGGCACGCGCTGATCAGTGGTATTCGTTTGTGCCCAGCTACTGATATCGTTGATAGATTATAAATCACTTTATCATAAGCAATAAGGTTTACGTGTATTTAGTCGGTTAACAACCCCTTCTTAGTCCTCAAAATACGATGTTATTAGCAGTCGTTTTTATGCCAAAAATAGTACGGTAACGCAACTGATAGCGAGCACAATTCCTAACATGTTTATGCGGTTGAGGTGCTCTTTGAATACGCCAACGCCAATAAAGGTAGCGACGGTAATAACCCCGACGTTCATACCCGTAAAGACGATGCTTGGTGATTCAGAGAGGACTTGATGCGCGCGCACATAGGCATAAATGTTACCCATATTGAGCGCACCAAGCAATAGTCCTGCTGCCAATGCCTTGCCCTGCCAGCGCACTCGCGTAATAAGAAGATAGATAAACAACAGCAAACCTGCCAAACCGAAACTTACGAACAAAGTCAAAGCAAAGGCGGCACCCTGCTTGGCCACTTGCTTGAACAAGATGTCGATAACGCCATACCCAGCCCACACCCCAAATAGCCATAGCGGCGTTTTGGAAAAAGCGTTAGGGCTACTATTCGTACGAGGAGCAACCGTCGCAGTTGAATGAGTGTTATCAATACTGGTCTGCGGACGATAAACCAGCGCACCAAGCGCCAAAAATCCGAGCGCTAAACCAAAAATACGCGTACCCGTTAACACTTCACCAAACAATAAAAAAGCTGCAATGATGGGAATAATCAAAGACAAACGCTGCGCGGCATCGGTGGCGACCATACCTACTGTGGCAATCGCTCGACCAAGAATGATAAAAACTAGCGGTAGTAAAATACCGAGGGCGATAATAATACCCCATGCCCCACCAAGTGTACTGATAGCACTGACATCAGGCTTGAGTAGTACTAGTGTCAGTAAAAAGGCAACGGGATAACCAGCAACGATAGTTTGCCTGATATCTATCCCTTTATGTCGCAATACCTTTAAGAGTACCGAAACAGCAACACTACACAGCACCGCAATAGTCAAATACAGCATTGGCCTCTATCCTCAAATAAAATAAATAGGTGTTCAATAGGATCAAGAAAATAGCATCGAATGTAACAATATATTTCATTAACAGCAATGGGTATGTACATACGCATACGTATGACTCTTCATATACCTTTATATTTGTTATGCAAAATCGTCTGATTCTAGATTACAATTAGCCTGCAAGCCTAATAGCGAATTTTGGTAAAATACTACGCTATCCCAATTACAAAAGTAAAAGATCAAAACAGCAAGTTCTATTGCTCGTTTTGGCGTATTGCTATTGATGTCTGTTTGTTGCCTATGAATGCTCTATTTCGTTTTTTTGAAGCCCGCTTGCCAGCCTTTCCTGATTCTCCTATGCCGCTGCCCTCACCTCATGATGGGTTACTGAGGTTTTTATGGGCCTGTACAAAAGGTCTGCGTGGCTGGCTACTATTATTTATGATTTTGTCCGCAGGTATTGGGGTTTATGAAGCGATGCTGTTTGCTTGGATTGGCAATATCGTCGATTGGCTCAGTATCTATACCCCTGCGACATTGTGGGCAGAAAAAGGTGATATATTACTGCTCATGTTCGCGGTGATGATAGTGAGTCCTGTGTGGATTGCTTTGACGTCTTTAATCCACTTTCAAACCTTGCAAGGCGTGTTCCCTATGCAGATGCGCTGGCGTTTTCATCAGCGTATGCTTGGTCAGTCTATGCAGTTTTATCAAGATGAGTTTTCGGGGCGCGTCTCAGCCAAAGTGATGCAAACAGCGCTTGCCGTTCGAGATACGGTGCTGACCGTTACCGATATGTTTACCTATGTCGCTGTTTATTTTATTACCACCAGCGTTATTTTGTTTAATTTAGATAGCTTGTTGCTGATACCGTTCGTGATTTGGTTGGTTCTAGTGGCAGTAGCAATTTGGTACTTCATCCCCAAACTCAAGAACACTGCTATTGTGCAAGCAGATGCGCGTGCGCTGATGGTAGGACGTATTACTGATGCTTACGCCAATATTATGACGGTTAAACTGTTTAGTCACTCACGCCGTGAGCTTGGCTATGCCAAAAACGCTATGGGGCAATTCTTAGGTACGGTTCACGCACAGATGCGCTGGGTGAGTTATTTGGAGGTGTCAACCCATCTTATCAGTGTGATTTTGATCAGTAGTACCGCAGGTATCGCTCTCTACTTATGGCAACAAGGCGCTGTTGGTGTTGGCGCTATCGCCGCAGCGACTGCGATGGCATTACGATTAAATGGTCTGACCCGCTGGATTATGTGGCAGACCGCAGCCTTGTTCGAAAGTATCGGTACCGTACAAGACGGTATGCGTACGCTATCAGCACCACAAAAGATCATTGATGACCCTGGCGCAATGAATTTAAAAGTTACAGAAGGCAATATTGTTTTTGATCACGTTGATTTTACTTATGACAGTGAAAACGATCTTGAAAGCTCTACAATAGATAAGTCACGCGCTAGTACTATTCAGCAACCAAAATTATTAGATGATTTTTATTTAGACATTAAAGCGGGTGAAAAAATCGGTCTAGTTGGACGCTCAGGCGCTGGCAAGTCAACGCTGGTCAATCTACTGTTGAGATTTTTTGATGTAGATAGCGGTACTATTTTTATCGATGGACAGGCTATTGATAAAGTCACTCAAGAGTCTTTGCGTCAGCAAATCGGTATGGTCACGCAAGACACCTCTTTATTACATCGTACGGTACGCGAAAACATTGCTTATGGTCGTCCTGACGCCACTGACGATGAGATCATTATCGCCGCCAAGCAAGCGCAGGCTTGGGATTTTGTCAAAGACTTATATGATGACAAAGGCCATATAGGTCTTGATACTCAAGTTGGTGAGCGCGGGGTCAAACTCTCAGGTGGTCAGCGTCAACGCATCGCCATCTCGCGCGTCATGCTCAAAAACGCACCTATCTTATTATTGGACGAAGCCACCAGTGCGCTTGATTCTGAGATTGAATTTGCGATTACCGAGAGTTTAAATGATATTATGACAGGAAAAACGGTCATCGCCATTGCACATCGTCTCTCAACGATTGCCGCGCTCGATCGATTAGTCGTTATGGATCAGGGACGAATCATAGAGCAAGGCAGCCACGATGAACTCCTTGCGCTCAATGGCGTGTACGCACGCCTATGGCAGCGTCAAAGCGGTGGGTTCTTAGGTGAAGACAATTAGACAATGCGCGGTAGCATCAAAAAATATGAGGATAGGGCTGTTATGAAAGACTTTGCAAAATCGATCACGCTTAAGAAGAAGCAAGCACGCTACTACGATCTTCGCTCATTGAACATATCGGCTACTGAAAATTTACCTCGAGCCAAAGCACATTTTTATGGTGGCAATGGCTTTACAGTGGGCAATTATAAGCCGCTATTGACCGAGCTTGCTGCGGGTTTTGAGATTAGCTCACTTGCGATGCGCGGCTACTGGTACGACAAACCAGAGGCCAAAGTCTTGACCCGCGAGCAAGATGCTGATTTACTTATCAAATTTTTGGAGCAGACCCAAGACGGTCCTGTGGTCGGTATCGGTCACTCGCAAGGCGCGACTGCTACCGCTATAGCAGCCGCTAAACGCCCTGATCTATTTTCGCAATTGTATTTGATAGAACCTGTCACCTTTACCAGATCTCAAGCGCTGTTATACAAGCTTATTCCTCGTAGTATTAAGCTTAAACGTCAACCCTTTAAGAGCGCTTTAATCAAAAAAGCGACTTGGGTTAGTATAGAGGAGCTCTATGATAACTTGAGAGAACAAAACGCTTATCGGCGCATCTCTGATGAACACTTGCATCTTTTTGCCAAAGAAAGCTTGATGCAACAAGACGACGGTCGCTATACCTTTATATTTAGCCCCAAGCAAGAGATTGCTAATTATTTTGGTATTCCCTACATCGATGGCGCGCTCAAAAAACTTGCGAAAACCCAAGTGTCGTATCAGCTTATCATTGGTAAACCAACTATCTTTATCAGCGACAAAGTTCGCAATAACTGGAAAAAATTTGTTCCTACTAATCAGCTCAGCGTAATGCCCGAGAACGGTCATCTGCTACCTATAGAAGCCCCCAAAGAATGTGCTGATGTGATCTTGGAACACTTTAGTAGTAAGTAAAATATCAAAGGATGGTTTTTATTCAAAGGATAAAAGTATCATGACTGAATTATTTCCGTCCGCCCCTCACGATAACCTACTGCCCTATCATGGCATTCTCAATGATTTAGGAATAGTGATTGAGGATGCCCATGACTTGTACGAGACTTTATTAGCTGACTTGCCTTGGCAATCTGATATCGTCACTGTATTTGGCAAGACTCATGTTACGACCCGTCAAATCGTTTGGATGGGTGATCAAGGTACGAGTTACCGTTATTCAGGTCATACGCATCAAAGTGTACCTTGGTTAGACACTGTGTTTCATGTGAAACAGCTCATCGAAGAGCTACTACTAGACATCGGAATCGAGGTTCATTTTAATTCCTGTCTGCTTAATTATTACCCAACGGGTAACGATGGCATGGGCTATCACGCAGATGATGAAAAGGAGCTGGGCGATAGACCCATTATAGCCTCGCTATCGCTCGGTGCTATGCGTAAATTTATCTTTAAGCACAAAAAAACTCAAGATAAAGTTGCGCTTTATCTTGAGTCCGGTCAGCTGCTAGTCATGCAGGGTACAACGCAAACCTTTTGGAAGCACAGCATTGCAAAAACAACGACTGTCGATAATGGCCGTATCAGCTTAACCTTTCGGCGTATGCTGGTTTAAACCGCTTTTTTACGATCCAAAAAACGCTCACGGTAACATTGATAGGCAGCCTCGCAGACGCTTGCTGTATAATTGGCATTGACGCCGCCTGCGACAACTGCCCCTACTGCTGGAATAAGCTGTGCTGCTTTTGTTTTAACCATATTCGTCGCGACTTTGGTTGCCGTCTGTCTGAGTATGCGTGACATGAGCTCTTCGTTTATTTTATTGAATGCCATAGTTTCAGGGTCTTTCACAAGGCTCTCGGTTTCTTTGAGCGCCGTTTTGCGCTCATCAGCTGAAGCTGAAGTTGCAACCGCGAGCAACGACATGGCAAATAGTTGCTCGCCCTTTTGACTCATATCAAAGCCATAATAAGTAGCGTATTCACTAATAGCACGTAAATTAGCAGTAATAAGTCCTATTACGTCAGCTGTAATACCCGCCCAACCTACCATGCCTGTTGCCATGCCTTGCGCACTAGTTAACGCGACATACTTACTTTTGAACAGTTTAACTTGTTCATCGACGTCAGCTATATCTAGTTTTGCGATATCATCAATCGACTTGACAGATTCACTATCGTCCAACGTAGTTCGATAAGCCTCTACAACCTCTTGAGTATCCAATGTCCAGTTTGCCGCATCGCTCAAAGTAACGATGGACTTTTGAGTAGCCTGCTTAAGCGTGTCGCCGAACTGCGGCGCGTTCATTAGTGCATCCCCTGCTTTGTCTATTGGCACACTAAGGGCTGCTAACGCTTTGTTTAATAAGTTTTGTTCAGGGTTTTTCCACTCGTCTATTTCTTGACGCACTTGAGCGACATAAGCGCTATCGTTTTTGTTGTTATCTACATCATCGTGTGTGTTTGTCATTTTTTATCCTTATTGGTAACAATTTTTGTAGTTGAAAGTATAGTCGTTATAACTTAGTCGTTGTAAAGGTAATAGCTATAAAGTTAATATCTAAAACTTTAACCTTTAAAACCACTAGTTTAGAGCCATTAGTTTTAAGCCCTCACATAAATACTATAACGATTTCTACTTATTATCTTTGTAAGGATATCTAATAGTAGGTAGTACAAAGGTAACTTATACTGCTAGTACTAGCTTGCCAAAGGTATCGCCTTTTTGCAGGTCAGTGTGTGCATCGACTACTTGTGACAATGGATAGGTCTGTTGAATCTGTAACGTTAGCTTGCCCTCAGCAATCTTTTGAAGAATACGCGCCATGTCTTGACCATTGGGCTTGACCGCATAGCCCTCTATGCTTAGGGTTTTGTCACTGCCCGCAGCTTTTAGTTTATCCACCCAAATAGTAGGAAGCACTAAAACGCGTGCGTCAGGCTTGAGCACGTCAAGCGCTCGTACGCTAGCATTGTCACCGACTAAATCTAGTAAGACATCCGCTTGCAAATCAGGGAAGTCATCGTCTTTGGTGTAGTCAATCCAACCTGCGAGCTTGTTTTTATCGATAAGCTGATCAAGTTTGTCGTATTTATCAGGTGAGCAGATAACTGTAATTTTGAGGCTATCCTTGATGACTCTGTCCATTAGTAATTGGATGACCAATTGTCCAACGCCACCAGCAGGTGCATTCATGACCACATGCTCGCCTGCTTTTATATCAGCGAAGTCAACGAACTGTAACGCCGTTTGTCCTACACAAGGTAACGCACCTGCCTGCTCTAAAGTAATAGACTCGGGTATTTTGGCAAGTAATTCTGCTTCTACGGCGACGTACTCAGCATAGCATTGTCCGTTAAAGCTGAGTGCTGCCACCTTGTCACCGACTGCAAAGGTATCGCTATTACTTTTAGCTACCGTTCCTGCCAAATCAAAGCCTAAAATTGCAGGCCGGTCATGATCAAACTAATTCTGTTGAATAGTATTTGCGCTCCAGCCTCTACCTTAACAGGTTTTGTAATCGACTGGGTTGACACCTGCGTAAGCGACTTTCACAAGGACTTGATTGTCTTTTGGCTTAGGAACTAAAACGCCCTCCTGATAATACATAACCTCAGGCGCGCCAAACTCATTGATAAGTACGGCGTGCTGCGTTTTGGGTATAGTTTGCGTAGACATCATCGACCACCTCTATATTTCTAATCAATTCGTTGCGCCTCAAAGGCACTATGTTAACACCAGCGTCGCACTGATAGGCAGATGATCTGATAGCGCCGACCACGGCTTACCGGTGTGTACCCAAGCATCCTTGATCATCAAATTACGCACATAAATACGATCTAAGCTGAGGACTGGTAGCTTAGCTGGAAACGTCGGCAGTAACTTACCGTGACAGCACCTAAGCGCCTCTGTCATCCCAAGGTTGGTCGCTAATTTGTCGCAAGACATCTTTTTCCAGTCGTTAAAATCACCTGCCAAAATTAATGGCTGATCAGGGGCGATCTCGTTACGTACATAGTCGCTGATGGCTTCATACTGCTTGATACGGTCGCGCTCAAACAGATTAAGATGTGCACACAAGATGACGACAGGAATGTCCCAACCAATAGGCTGCACTTCACAATGTAAGACCCCGCGCTGTTCTAATCGATTTACGGTAATATTGACGTTGTGTTTTGGATCTAATGGGAATCGGCTCAGAACCGCATTACCATGATGACCGTTTTGGTACTCTGAATTTTTGCCATAGCTGTTTTCTAACTGCAAAAATTCACCGAACCACTCGTGCTGCGATTGCTCAGGATACTCGTTGTATTGCATATTACGTTTGAGGTTTTGGCCTTGAACTTCTTGCAAGCAAATCACATCTGCGCGTATGGTGTCGAGCGCCTGCGCGATGCCTTGCATTTTGACTTGTCGATTCATGGGCGACATGCCTTTATGAATGTTGTAGCTGGTCACTGTAAATGAAGTCGTTGTCATAGATAGATCATAAGTTGGGAATGAATATATGACAGAGTATAACAGTCACTATCTCCAAGTATGTAAAACACTCGTTACCTGTTGTTTAGTAATCAGCGCTTATTTATTTTTGCGTGCTTAGCTTTTATCCAGAGGTATCATTCTTGGAATGTCAGGCAAATCAACCAAAGCCGGATCTACCTCAATGTGCGGGCTATGAACCACACTATTAATATAGGATTTTATCTCTAAAAACTGCGGATCAGTCATCATCTCAGGGGTACGCGGTCGCGCTAATGGCACCTCAATGATATCTTGTATTTCACCTGGATTGGCTTTGAGAACTAAGATACGATCTGACAACAGCACCGCTTCATCCATATCATGAGTAATAAAGACGATGGTAATGTCAATATTGCGCCATAGATCAAGCAGATGCTTTTGCATTTTTTGCCGAGTATAAGGATCTAGCGCCCCAAAAGGCTCATCCATTATCAATACCTTGGGCTCGTTAATGAGCGCACGGGCAATAGCGACGCGTTGTTTCATACCGCCTGAGAGCTGATGCGGGTAATGGTTTTTATACTTAGTAAGTCCAACGATATCGAGCCACTCACGCGCACTGCGATTAGCACTTGAATGGCTTTGACCTTTCATGATTGGTCCAAACATGATGTTCTCTTTGACCGTTTTCCATGGAAATAGCGTATAACCTTGGAACACCATACCCCTAGTAGCACTCGGCCCTTTGACAGGTTCATCATCGACGATGACCTGACCACTTGGATAACTATCGAGACCTGCAATGATACGGCCGAGCGTCGATTTACCACAGCCAGAAGGCCCAATCACGCAAACAAACTCACGCTTATGAATTTGTAGATCAATCTCTTTTAGAATCGTCTTTTGCGACTTCCCATCAGTAAATTTTTGCGTGAGCTTATCCACTTTTAGCACTACTGGACGCTGATAAAGCTGTTTAAAATAGTCGTCACTAGATGCCATTTCTTTATTAACTAACGGCAAGTCTTTATTGAGTATGGTCATCTACGTTCTCGCTTTCCATTTAAAGAGTTTTTTGCCTAATTGGTACAGTAAAATATCTGTGCCCAATCCCACAAAACCAATGAGCAAGATGCCGGCGTAAACATTGTCAAATTGCTGATAACGCGCTTGTTGCACAATGAACCAAGTAATACCTGAGGTCGTACCGATGAGTTCGGCGACGATTAGATACGTCCAAGCCCACCCCAATAGCACTCTCAAATCACGATAGACGTCAGGTATAACGGCTGGTAGTAACACATAATAGAAGCTTTTAAGTTTAGTAGTCCCAAGGGTATATCCGGCTTCAATCAGCCCGACATCCATCGTCCGAGTAGTATTGGCAATGATAAGAATCTGCTGAAATAAAGTACCGATGACGATAATGGCAATCTTTGGTCCATCGTAAATACCCAAAATGGCTACCGCTAGCGGACCAAACGCAGGTGCTGGTAAATACCGAAAAAACTCCACAAAAGGCTGGGTAATTTGAGCGATCTTTTCAGAGAATCCGCAGATAAGGCCTAGTGGTATACCGACTATGGAGGAGATAAAAAAGGCAATAAAGACGGTCTTTATACTCTGCCACAAGCTCTCGTGCAGCCAAGGCGCGTCTTCTTGTACCGGTGGCGTGGTAAAAGCGGTGAACGTCGCTATGGCAACTTCGTGAGGCGCTGGCAGATAAATGGGATTGACGAGCTTGCCTTGAGGCGGTGCATCCCCTGCCGCCATCGCGCTTTGCGCTTCACTAAAAAATAATTCCTTGTCGATTCGGCTACCTTCTTGCAAATACGTCATGCTACCCGCGTCAGTAATCTGCACCTCTGAATGCCAAATAAAAGGCAGATAGCTTACGGCGCACCATAACAAAATAGGTATCAAAAACGAGAGCACATTAAGCCCAAGGGTGGTTTTTTTGGTTAAATACTGGTTTGTTTGACTCATAGGCCAACCCCTTAGCGACTTGATGACAGTCATTAATAAACAACGAGTAATAAAATATGGTAGTCGCTGCGCAAAGGCCTAGGCTTTATTTCTTTTATGCTTGCCACGACTTTTTTGAGCTATAGCATAACTGGCTAAACGACTTAGCCAGTTATGCCAAATAGTTACTGGTTGATTAGATCTGGATAAATTAACTTATCAATATCAAGCTCTTGGTTATAAATCTGATTGTCAATGTTAAAACGATTGACGTGATAACTTGAGCCGTAGATAGAGGTGAAGTCGTCAGACTTTTCAAAGATCGCTTTGTTATCCGCTAGGCTCAGTAGCTTAGTGCCATCTAAAAAGTTGCTATATTGATCTGCGGGTACATTGACTCGAGTCGACATGATTTTGATAGCATCATCTCTGGTTGCAGGATCATTGATATAGCTGACGATCTTGTCCCAAACGAGTAGAATCTTGGCGTATTCAGCTCGGTTCGCCGCCAGACTCGTTGGACTAACCGCTAAAGTGTCATAGATCAGACCGGGCTTATCGGCTGAGGTATACAGTGCCTTTGAGCCTGCGACATTGCTCAAAGCTTGGTTAGCATTTGGCTGCCACAGCGCGACCGCATTGATAGTATCGCTACCGAATACTTGGGGTAACTCGTTGGTCGCCGCATTAACCAATGTCACATCGGCCTCGGTCATGCCGTTATCTGCCAGCGCACTGTTGAGTAGTAGATGATCAACTAGGCCTTTTTCAACGCCAATAGATTTGCCTTTTAGATCGGCAATGCTTGCAAACTCAGGCTTGGCAATGATTTGATCGTTACCGTTAGAGTAGTCATTGACTAAGATAATGATGCCTTCACTGCCGCTTGCCGCATTGACTAAGTTGTCGCCGTTAGTGACTGAGATCGCATCGAGTTGGTTTGAGGCAAAAGCGGACAAGGAGGCTGAATAATCAAACCATTCAAACTCAACATTGACACCTGCCTCTTCAAACCAGCCTTTTTCAATAGCGATTTGCCAAGCAACCCAGCCTGGCCAGTCGCTATAGCCGATGGATATCGGATCGCTGTTGGTAGCGGTAGTTTCGGTAGCGGCGACTTCACCCTCAGGTGCGGTTACCGTAGCGGTGTTATCGCAACCGAATAACATAACGCTTGATAAAATAGCAAAGGTAAATAGACGTCTGTTCATGAGTCTTGCTCCTAGAGTGTGACTTCTCCTTTGTGGATAAGTCTGATGATGCTAATTGTAATTGTGCTGATGACTGGGTTGATAATTGCGCTGATGTCATAGCAAAGTCGTGTCACTGTTTCATAAAAATGATGTCGTTTTAGACAAAATTACTTTAATAGTAGAGTTTACGAATTTAGCGTAGCGATATAAGCGCGCCAGCCGCCAAATTCAGTAATGTCAGTGCCGCCATTAAACTCTGGTTCAAAGACATACCCTTCGCAAATAAAGCTGTTAACCCAGCTGCCATCACTCAGCTCGACGTTACCGATGCCTAAAGGCGCAGGTACTTCGTTGACAATCTCACCAAATCTTGCGGTTGGAATATGCCAAACTTCGACTTCGATAGCGCTGCCCTCAATATGACACTGTAATCCGGGTTTGGCAGGTGTTGAGCCCGATAAAGCAAAGAGCTTATAGCCGTCTGCGGTTTGTGTTTTTTGTGCTAATACGCCGCCCCTATCGGTTAGCTGATAGTTAAGCGGCATACCGCTCAAGTGCGCGCCAACTACCGCTAACTTGATGCTGCTATTTATGTTCGGGGTGTCTTGTAAAGGTATAAGCGCCGATGATTCGGTACTACTTATAGATTGATAGGATTGATTAGAAGTGCCTAGTGGAATATCGAGCGCTAACTGCCACCGGTGGCCAAAGTTAGCTAGCGCTTCATCGTGCCAAGCCTTGGCAATAAAAGTAACGCCACGCGGTAGTCCGTCTTCAGCTATTACATTGGGTAGCGCTAACGCTGATAAGTCTGCCAAATTGACAAAATTGGTATAAGCGCCCATGTGGCTGTTTTTGCTCAGCGGATCGGCCTCTAACTCTTCAATGGTATAAATCGTTGGCGCGGTCGGTACCATAAGCGCATCAAACTGAGTCATTATCTGATCGATGCGGCGACTCAGCTTAGCTCTGGAGTACTCCGCTGCCATCGCATCTACAGCGCTATAGTTGTCTGCTTGGCTAATAATTTGACGAGTAATAGGTAACAGCGCATCGCGGTTAACTCGATTATCGATAGCAAAAGCGCGTTCACTGACCCAGCTGTCGTTATAAAGTGCATCTGCTAACTCATCAAACACGTCAAAATCGATAGGACAGACGTCATAACCTAATTTCTCTAAGCGTTCAATAGCTTGCTCAAAGGCTTGCGTGGAATGATTATCACCATAAAACTCTAGGCTATTAGGAATAGCAACTCTGCCCAAACTAAAAGCGACTGGCGCTGTTTTGGGATGAGTTCGACTATAGCTGTCTTGCTCATCATAACCTTGCATAATGCTAGCGACCTGCCACGCCTCTTTGATAGTAAGCGCAAAGATAGAAATGACATCATGAAGCTGACAAGCCGGAATCAGACCTGTTGTTGACAGCCACCCCTTAGTAGGTTTAAGACCAACGATGTTGTTGTGCCCAGCGGGAACGCGCCCGGAACCTGCGGTATCTGTCCCTAATGCAAAAGGCACGACGCCATTGGCTACACTGATCGCTGATCCTGAGCTTGAACCACCACTGATGTATTTAGCATCAAAGCTATTGCTGACCGCCCCATGTGGCGAGCGTGTGCCGACGAGTCCCGTGGCAAATTGATCAAGATTAGTCTTACCAATGACGATTGCGCCGGCAGCTTTGAGCTTTGCGACCACATAAGCGTCTTTTTCGGCGACATAAAGACTAGCGGGACAAGCGGCTGTGGTATCAAATCCAGCGACATCGATATTGTCTTTGACGCCAAAAGGAATACCGTATAGCGGTAAATCAGCTGACTTTTGAGCGCTGATAACTTTAATTTGCTCATGAAGTTGCTGCTCGGTCGCTATCGCTATCCAAGCATTATTGTCGTTGTTTATCTGAGCGACATAATCTATGAGATCAGTCAACTGACAATCGCCTCGATCATACGCTTGCTGCCAGTCATCTATAGTCCAATTCGTTTGCATAATTTTTCTCTTTTTTTATTAGCATTAAGGCAATTTGACGCTTTACTCAGCCGCTGTTGGCGCTAGTACAAATAATGGCTGCTCGGTTTTGACCGTCATACCGACTTCGGTCTCAATGCTGACCACCGTCATATTTACTGGCGAGAGTATAGGGAGCTCAATTTTCATAGCTTCAACGATAGCGAGTACTTGTCCTTTACTAACCACATCGCCTACCGCGCAGTTAATCTTCCAAATACTGCCCATCATGTGTGCTTGCACCACCATGCCGCCTTCAGGAATCACGATATCTGATTCCACCTCAGCTACTGTTATCTCGTCATTGATATAGCTGTCTAGTCCCTGCTGCTGCCAGCGTTGACGCTCAGCCTCAAAGCTCGTTTGCTGCTGCTGTTTAAAGCTTTGAATATCTTGCTTATTGTCATTGAGCATCTGATAGTATTCAGCTAAATTAAGCACACTATCTTCAATCTTAACTGCTAATTCGCCCGCCTCGAATGAGTCACGCATCGATAACAGCTCATCTTCACTGACTTCATAAAAGCGGATCTGGTCAAAGAATCTAAGCAGCCAAGGCTTATCAGGCTCAAAGCTTGGATGCGGGCGATAACGATTCCATATCTGAATCGTTCTACCGACGAACTGATAGCCACCGGGCCCTTCCATACCATAGACACACAGATAAGCACCACCGATACCAACAGCGTTCTCTGGCGTCCACGTTCGAGCAGGATTGTATTTGGTAGTGACCAATCGGTGTCTAGGGTCAAGTGGCGTGGCGACAGGGGCGCCTAAATAGACATCACCTAAACCCATAACTAAGTAGCTGGCCTGATAGACGATATCCTTGACCGCTTGTGCTGACTTAAGTCCATTAGTGCGTCTGATAAATTCAATATTGTCAGGGCACCAAGGCGCATCAGGTCGCACTAACTGCTGATACTTCTCAGTTGCCAGCGCAGTTTGTGAGTCGGCCCAAGCCATCGGTAGATGTACAATTCTAGAAGGTACTTGCATGTTTTTGATGTCAGGTAACTCATGCTCAGCTCGCTTGAGAATAGCTAACAGCTCAGTTTTCGAAAGCTCTAGAGGACGATAATGCACAAGCAGGGAGCGAATGCCCGGGGTCAAATCTACAAAGGCGGCGATCTGTTGAGCTTGCAGGTACTCCATCAGCGCCTGAACGCGAAAACGCAATTGCAAATCAAGTATTTGCGCGCCGTATTCGATCAACAGGTAGCAATCACCAGCAGGACGATAGACCACTTTTGGGCAGTCATCAGCCAGCTCAGCGCTGCTAGATATTGAATCGAGAATCGCGGTCGATAAAGTGGCGGGCTCAACCGTCATAGGCAGAGCGTAATCTACTAATTGAGTATCGTCAGCTTTGAGCATCGTCTCGTAGCGCTGGTGCAAGTTATTGGCTTGCTCAGAGCTAATCGGAACAAACTGTACTTTATCACCAGCTTTGAGCTGACCCATCTTCCAGCGCTCGCTAGCAACGATAACGCTTAAACACACAAACCCGCCTAGACTTGGGCCATCAGGGCCTAAAATAATAGGCATATCCCCTGTGAAGTCGATAGCGCCGACCGCATAAGCATTGTCATGAATGTTTGAGGGGTGCAGACCCGCCTCACCGCCATCTTCGCGTGCCCACTCAGGTTTGGGGCCAACGAGACGAATACCTGTACGGCTAGAGTTATGATGGACGTCCCACTGGTGTTCAAAGAATTGTGCTACATCGGACTCCGTAAAAAAGTCTGGTGCGCCATGTGGCCCATAGATGACCGCTATCTGCCATAGGCCATTAAATTCAGGTCTTTGCTTATCAGCTAAGCACTGAATTGAGTGTTGGGTGACGATTTGAGTGTTAGTCTCTACTGCGAATTGTTGAATGGGTAGCATGTCACCAACGATGAGGTTTCTACCACCGTGCCCGCCAAACTTACCTAAGCTAAACGTCGCTTGGCTCCCTAAATATTCAGGAATGACCATACCGCCTTTGATACCGATATAGCTTCGACAGCCTGAGGTGATGTTGCCACATTCTAAGACTTGACCTTTTTTCACGGTCACGCTTTGCCACATGGGAATAACTTGCTCATCCAAAGTGCAGACCATCGCGCCACCAGTGATCGCAATCTGGCTGTCGCAATGAAAGCGTAGCGTCGGTCCAGTGACCACACATTCTAGACCTGCGCTATTGAACTCATTGCCCAAGAGCTGATTAGCAGTATTGAGACTTAACGCATCAATAGCACCTGATGGCGGTACCCCAACATTCCAATATCCTTGGCGACCTACCACATCTTGAACCGCTGTCTGTACCCCTGATACTAGTACTTCAATTTTTTGACTTAACCAGCTAAAGCTATTTAACAGCTTTGTCGTTTGCTCGCCCTTGATGAACACAGGCGATGTAAATATCTGCTGTAAATACTCTAAATTTGTCTCGATGCCCGCTATACGAGATACCGCGAGTGTCTGAGTCATCTTAGCCAGTGCTTGCTCGCGATCAGGAGCCGTCACTATGATTTTGGCGATCATCGGATCATAAAAAGCGGAGATGTTGCTACCGGTCTCTATCCAAGTCTCGACTCGTGCCTCTGGATCAAAATAGACGTCAGTGAATAAACCCGTACTCGGTTGAAAATTCTTTATTGGATCCTCAGCGTATAGACGCACTTCAATAGAATGTCCTGAAGGCTTTAGCGGTAATGTTGGCGCTACAAACTCACCTGCCGCCAGCTCAATCATCCAGCGCACGATATCAACTTGATAAATCTCTTCGGTGATGCCGTGCTCCACTTGCAGGCGTGTATTAACCTCCAAAAAGTAAAAGTTCTGGGTTGCGACATCCATCACAAACTCTACCGTGCCAGCAGAGCGGTAATTCACTTGTTGCATTAGGGCAGTAGATACTTGTTGTAACTGCTGTCTTTGACTATCAGATAAAAGCGGCGCAGGCGTCTCTTCTACGACCTTTTGATTGCGGCGTTGAATTGAACAGTCGCGCTCTCCTAAAGTGATAATATTGCCGTGACCATCACCGAATACTTGGACTTCGATATGCCGCGCGTTTTCTACAAACTTCTCAAGATAGAGTCCGGCATTACTAAAGTTATTTTGTGCTAAATGATGAACGGCTTCATAGGCCTCGATGAGCTCTATCTCATTGGCAACCAAGCGCATGCCAATACCGCCGCCGCCAGCGGTGCTCTTGAGCATGACGGGATAGCCGATACGCTCAGCTTCGCTTACCGCTTCGTTTATATCCTGTAATAGATCGCTACCTGGTAACAGGGGCACTTGGCTTTGCGTTGCCAGCTCGCGCGCGGTGTGTTTGAGGCCAAAGCTCAATAGTTGCTCAGGCGTTGGCCCCATAAACGCAATGCCCGCCTCGGTACAACGCGCACAGAATTCAGCGTTCTCTGATAAAAATCCATAACCCGGATGAATAGCTTCAGCGCCTGACTCTAGTGCCGCCTGTATGACTTTATCGATATTGAGATAACTCTCGCTGGCAGATCCTGAGCCTATTTTTATCGCTTCATCAGCTTCACTGACATGCAATGAGCCGCGATCCGCATCAGTGTAGACCGCGACAGAGAGGATGTTCATCTGCTTCAACGTGCGTATCACGCGACAAGTAATGGCACCACGATTAGCGATTAATACTTTTTTGAACATGATCTTATCCTTAATACTGTAGCCAGTTTTTATAGCAATTTATTGATAATGAATGACCTTTTTAAGCGTTAAACTTATTCATAAATCACTAATTCAATAGGCGTCGGGTTGTAAGCATTACAAGGATTATTAAGCTGAGGGCAATTCGATATTAGTACGATCATATCCATCTGCGCGGTGATATCGACATACTTACCGGGCGCTGATATTCCGTCGTCAAAAGCTAATTGACCATCGCTTGTCACGGGAACATTCATAAAGAAATTAATGTTAGGGCCAATATGACGCACGTTGAGTTGGAACTGCTGCGCGATAGGATGCGTCGCTAAGCTATACATAAAATTGTTGCGACAGCTGTGCATCGGATAAGTATCCTGCGCATAACGCACAGTATTACTCTCACAAGAACAAGCGCCGCCTAGCGTGTCATGACGACCACAATTGTCATCGGTGATAGTCGCGATGACGCGGCCTTGATTGCTAAATAGATCGCTTCCTTTTTCTAAATAGACATTTTTGTTATTCGCTAAAGTATCGGTAGCGCTATAACGCTCGTCAGTATCAGCACTGCTGATAAATAAGGTGTCTACCGCTTGATTGCCCTCTAAATCTATAATTCTTAAGGTTTGATTTTGCTTAACCTCTGCCATCCAGCCTGCGCCAGCTGCGCAAACCTCACGCGATACTACACGGTCTAAATCGATCGTTAATTCGCTCACTGTCGTACTCGATTGCTTTAATTCTTCATTTAAAATAGTCATTTAATAATCCTCTACCTATCAATATTGGTTTTCAGCTCAAAACGATTAAAACCATCAAATTAATGCTGCGGTCGCTGGTACATAATCACCAAAGTAACGCGCGTTGTTTTCGAAGCCGCGCTGATTTTGCGCACAGGAATCACGGCAGACATCGCTGTCACTTATTGAAGCAATCGGTTGTGAGCGGTTGAGGCTGAGTTCAATATCGGCAGGATTATAAATAGTTGCTGGGTCTAGAGGATGCGGGGCATTGCATAAGAACACTAAGCAATTCATCTCGAAGCGTAAGGTAATGGCTTGATTGGTATTATCGCTGGTGATGTAGGACAGTTGACCGTCATTATCAGGCACTACTTTAGAGAATAGGTTGAGCGTTGCCGTGAGGTCAGCAGCCGTTAGCGCAAACTTTGCCATATCAGTGAGCAAGCCATCAACACCGCTTAAATGGCGATCATTGCGCGCCTCTTGAAAGGTTTTTTTGCCATACTGATTGGCAATAGTAGTAGCACTACTAGCGCCGCACAGCACATCGTTCCAGCCGTGATCGTCACTAGTAATAGAAGCGAGCACTCGACCCATATCCGAGTACAGGACATGGCCTTGCGATAGATACAGCGTATGCTGCGCTTTAAGGCTATCCGGCATGTTGAAACGTTCGAGTTTTTCGTCAGCATTGACGACGTATAGACTCAAGTTGGCGTTGTCAGCCAATGAGGTGAGTGTCAAAGTATGATGTCTATTGATACGACCACACCAGTGATGACCACCGGGAATCAGCGTTTGAAATAGGGCTAGATTTTGGCTATCAAGGTTTTGAGTAGCAGAGCTTTGGTTGTCAGTATTTTGACTTTTAGAGTCATCAAAACTAGGCAAATTTGATGCGTTTTTTGGATCCGTTGACATAAAAACTCCCACGATTACAGAGCTTAAGTGATCAGTGTCACTTAGAGTCTCCCGGGCTTTTATCCCTCCGTGTAGTTCTTGCGAACCGCCATCTCTCGAACCAGACATATAGCGCAAAAGTTATTTGCAAACTTTTAGTGCGTGCTATACCGGGACCCTAGACAGCTTTTTTTAGCTCTTAATTGAAATTAAGAATATATAAACTTACCCTCTAAAGGTTGCAAATGATGTGCCAAACCTACTTATGTCCAAAAACATAATCTATTACAACACTCTAATTTATCCGACTTATCTTGAGTAGAGCCTTCAAGGTCATACAAGTTTTTAATATTAAAAACGCTTTTATACAAGACTCACCCTATATCTGCTAACCCTAAAACGTCATTAACTAAAAATAAAGTCATTAGGGATAATAGAATAAATAATTCATTTCATTTCATAAGTTAGAAAAATTTAGATAGTTTATTTGAATGACTTACTATAGCCTAAACACCCTTAAAAAATATATCTTGGTGCAAAAAAGCGCACTATCGTAGAACATTTTGCACCAAGATAAGTAAATTAGGTCATCATACGTTATTGGTTTTTATCAGCATTTTGCCCTAAATAGTTATTACCTTTTGATAAAGTCAATCATTAACAACTAGAATTTATAAAAAAAGATGATATAGCCAAAGCTAATCACCTTTTTTGCAATATTAATCTGACTATTCAATACTAGCCATAAATATCATTAAGATAACTGATGATGTCCTGCGACTCGTACATCTGCGCCCCTGTGTTGGGATCGACTAGATAAGGAAATAGCAGCTTACCGTTTAACTCGCCATTCATAAGCTGATCACGTTTGCCGCCTTTGATAGGCTGATACTCACCTAGCGTCAAGTGAAAACCAAAAGCACCGATATCTTTTATCTGCTCACGAGCGACGTTGTGGTTGATGTAACCGACTTCTAATTCACTTAAGCGCTCACGTACTAGCCGGCAAAAGGGACTAGCCTCAAATCCGTATAGATGCAATGGCTCATCAGGTTTGCCGCGCGCCTCATTCTTTTTAGGATGGACTGCCCTCACACCGCGCATCATAGAGGCCATGCTAGCCGCTTTATTGACTATCGAAGCATTGTCTTTTTTATGCTCACGTTGAAACTTAGGGGGCGTTGAGCCTTTTTTAGAATAATGTGTGAACAGATGATCGATGATGGCTTGTGAGTCC
Organism: Psychrobacter sp. DM4; assembly: GCF_051307035.1. Taxonomy (GTDB): domain Bacteria; phylum Pseudomonadota; class Gammaproteobacteria; order Pseudomonadales; family Moraxellaceae; genus Psychrobacter. The sequence goes on along the minus strand of NZ_CP195536.1, from coordinate 108,837 downwards.
AATATTTGATGGCCCTCCTCCCCTTCAGCGAAGTTCTCATCGATCATAAAGGGCACTTGCGTTTTGCCAGTCAGCTCTTCTAGCTCATCACGATAAACGTGACCTTTGTGCGGACTAGGACGACTCTCGTAATCTAAATTTAGGCGGGTCATGACTTCACGTACGCGGCGCGAGTAAGGACAGGCTTCATGCTCATAAAGAACAAGCATCTTTTTAGGTTGCATAGGTTGTCCTGTACCCATAACCCCACGTCCACCGCGTAGCGCTAATGAGACAAAGGCTTGCGTACTTTTGACTAAATGACCGACGTCATTGTTTGGAATGAGCATAATGTGCATCCTAACTTTGGTAATATTCAATAGGTATCAACTAAAAAGAGCATTGACTCATAATGAACCAATGCTCTTTAATCTTGCTTTTATAAGGCTCAGTTCATTCAAATACTATTTTGAATTAACCCAGACTACTGACTAATAACGAGTCACTAGAGCAATAGGTTGATCTTCGCCCATGATTTCCTCTGGCATAAAGACCACATCACCACCGTTGTGAATGACATGCTCAATGATGACGCCAATCGCGTCATCTGTAACGCCTTCACCAGCAGCGTCATCTGCTAGGGTTAGTGTTTGCGCTTTTTCGTCAATCTTAGCAGGCTTTATATAACCACGACGGACATATAACGTCTCACCAGCACCTTGAAAAGCACCACGATAGACTTCTTGCAAGTCCGTACGTAACATATCTGCACCGCGCGCTTTATCAATCTCTCCCATAGCCGCTTCATGTAATGAGGCACGGTATTCCTCTACGGCGTCTTGTACGCCATCGACGATATGCTGTGCATTACCATCATCAAGGTTGGTCACATTTGAGACTGTCGCGATAATATTGTCTGGACGATCACAAACCTCTTTGTAGTAGCCGATGTTTTTGGCGTCACCAACGATAACGAGTGGCATCTTGTGCTCACCCCACAGCTCTTGAACGCTTTTATCCACTTGGTTAAAGAATTCTTTTAGATGGCTACTTTCGTTGTTCGATGAGCGATCTGATCCGCCGTCGCTGGTAGTATATAAACCATTATTCTCAACTGGAAAGGCAATGTTTTCCATATTGTTTTGCTTGTCATCGTCTTTGTCAAATTCGGCAACGACGCGATCGTTAGAGGCTTCAATTAAACGGGCCATATCACGAGTCAATACGACGGTATAAAAATGTACCGCGCTTGCCATGTCACGTACTAGATCACGGGTTGCAAAGCTGTCTGAGATTACGACGCGCTCTGTTGTATCTAATGGCATGCGAATAATCTGTACATCATTGACACTTGCAAAGATGGCTAAAGTATCTAAGTTATAATTATGATTGAGCTCATCGGTCTTGGCATGAATACTATCTATAATAGTGGTTGCCGTGTTCTTATCGTACTCTTTATTTAGACGCTCTTCTGCGACCTTTAATTGATTTTTGAGGGCGATAGGATCTTTTTCATTAGCAGGATGCTCACGATGGGTCTTTACAAAGATACTGACAGCAGGATTAGCTTTTGTCTCACGTAAACTCTTCAATGTTGCTTTCATGAATATATTCCTTATTTTATTATCATTAATAGATTTTTAATGTTGGCACAATTTACTATAGGCTTGTGCTCGTACTTTTTAGTAGTGTGTCTTTTCTTAGCACTAGATTTAGTACTACCTTTGATACTATCAGACCGTCTTCTCAGATATATGGTTACTTTGCAAGCAAATGATGACCCTTTGTAAGCGATATAACGATGAGGTCACTAAGTCCTTATAAGCTGAGTCCATTATTCAGCTGATGTGATTAAAATACGCTTGAATGGGTCAAACTCGTCGCCACTATCATTACTGCCAGATGATATAGGGTTTACGTTGAGTGGCTTGTATTTTCATCAAAACATACCCATCTTTAATGCATACTATTTTAACAAATACTCATAATAACGACATTATGCAACGGATACCGCTATGACATCTTTAGATCCCAGATTAAACCTTGTCAACTTTTTGGATGCCTCTCCTACGACTTTGCAGACGCAAGTTAACCTAGCTATAGCACAAGCCAATGATTTTTTGGATACGCTGACAAGTTTTCAGGACAAGGACTTTACCCCTATAAGTGCAGATATTGCTCTGCGTGATGTATTAGAGTTTGATCATATCAATTTGAGCTTGGATCGTAGCTGGGGTGTGCTCTCGCACTTGAACGGCGTCATGAGTAATGATGAGATTCGTCATGTGCATCATGAGCTGTTGCCTAAGTTATCTGCCTATGGCACAAGAGTGGGTCAGCATCAGCCCCTATTCGACCGCTATCAGGCTATTGTTGATGATCGCTCATTTTTTGAGACATTAGAACCTGCTCGCAGACGAGCCATTGAGCTTGCCGTGCGTCGATTTGAGCTCTCGGGCGTTGCGCTGCCCAAAGCGGATCAAGATAAGTTTGCCGCTATTCAAAGCAAGCTATCAACACTATCAGCGATGTTCTCAGATCATATTTTGGACGCCACCCAAGCGTATGCCCTACCGCTAACCGCAGAGCAACTAGCGGGCTTGACCGATAGCGGACTCTCCTTACTCGCGGACGCAGGCGAGCAGTTTAAAGCGCATGAATTAGAGGCAGGTCGTCTGACTCAAGAAGACAGTGATGCGCTACCAACGCCGTATTATGTCGCGACGCTCAATATCCCTGTGTATTTAGCGATTATGACGCACGCCGACGACCGTGATTTGCGTGCCACTCTATACCGCGCTTACGTGACTCGCGCCTCGGAGTTTGATACTCATACGGATAAAAAAGGTGACTCGCTCAATAACGCTGAGGTCATGAGTCAGATACTCAAGTTGCGTCAGCAAAAGGCTGGGCTATTAGGCTTTAACAATTACGCTGAAGTATCGCTATCGACTAAGATGGCAGACAGCGTGGCAGAGGTTGACACCTTTTTGCGCAATTTAGCAGCGCAAGCAACTCCTACTGCCGAGCAAGATTTGGCGCAGTTGCAAGTTTGTGCAAGTGCTAACGGCATTACTGATCTGCAACCTTGGGACACGGCGTATATCGCAGAAAAGCTCAAACAAGACAAATTTAGTCTGTCGCAAGAAGAGATACGTCCGTATTTTCCTTTACCAAAAGTCATCGATGGTCTGTTTGCTATTGTAGAGCGTTTATACGGTATTACGGTGAAAGAGCAAGATATTGATACTAGTGCTACGGGTGCAGCGTCACGCTGGCATGATGATGTGCGTTTTTATCAATTATTCGATAATGACAAAAACGTAGTTGGCGGGTTTTATTTTGACTTATTTACCCGCAGTGGCAAACGTGGCGGCGCTTGGATGAGTGGTTTTCAGTCCCGCTACAGTCATGATGAGCAAGGCTACGAGCAGCTGCCAGTTTGCTTTATGGTAGGCAACTTTACCCCAGCGTTAGGCGGTAAGCCGAGCCTATTGACTCATAACGAAGTACTAACCTTGTTCCATGAGTTTGGTCATGGTTTGCATCATCTATTGACGCAAGTGAGTGTTGGCGATGTTGCAGGGGTTAATGGTGTTGAGTGGGATGCGGTCGAGCTACCGAGTCAGTTTATGGAGAACTGGGCGTGGGATAGTGAAGGTATTGCGCTGATTAGTAGCCATGTAGATACAGGCGAGCCTTTGCCAAAAGATAAGCTAGATGCTCTGCTTGCGGCCAAAAACTTCCAAAGCGGTATGCAAACCTTGCGTCAGGTTGAGCTCTCATTGTTTGACTTACTGATTCATGCGCATACGCCAGCGTTAGATTATGACGGTATATTAGCGACACTCAACGAAGTACGTCACGATATAGCCATTACCCAGACGCCTGAGTATAACCGTTTTGCCAATGGCTTTAGTCATATCTTTGCAGGTGGCTACGCTGCAGGCTACTACTCTTATAAGTGGGCTGAGCTATTATCAGCGGACGCTTTTAGCAAGTTTGAAGAGGACGGTATCTTTAATCCTGCTACGGGCAAAGCGTTTCGCGACACTATTTTGTCCGTTGGCGGTAGTTTTCCTGCCAAGACCAATTTTGAGAATTTCCGTGGTCGTAGCGCGAGCATAGAGGCGCTACTGCGCCATAGTGGCTTCTCTGAGAACGAGGCATTGGATGCTCAAACGATAGGTCAGGAGGCATAAATGCGCTATCAATCTACTCGTCCAAAGCGGCAGTTTTTGGCAGGGGTGCGTTGTCCTAAATGCCAGACGCTTGATGCTATCGTACAGGTCAATATCGTCACGCCAAAGCCTGATGAGTACATCGAGTGTACGCAGTGCGATCATAGTGAACACCGCCCTGACCCTGATGCAATCAGCGCACAAAACCATGCGCAAGATCAGCTCGTACGCAACGCCATGACAACGGGTACGAGTGGTACAGTGAAGTTTAAACCTTGATCCACCCTATCAATGCGTTTACTTTTACCGTCTATCTAGCTTAGATAGGTTTTTTATTTTGGGTTTGCTATCATAGCTTTTATTAATCACGACCTCCATTGACGATGGTATGAAATCAAAGAAACCGCGACCTACCTTTAACCGATATGCACAGCCCAAGCACCGATCTGCTCCATTATTATGGATCGCTATCACACTAATAGTTGTCTTGATTATCTTGGCCTACTTATTTTGGTCACAGTCTACCGCTGATGATCTAGATAATGAGGGAACAACTATCGTCATATCGACAGTAGAAGAACAAGGTAAGATGGCTCAGTCAGCTTCGATCATACCAGTAGCGGATGCTAGCGATATTGATATTGATAATAACGATAGCACTGATAATCTTGACGATACTGCTACTAGCACCTTAGATAATAAAGACAGTATCAGTATTCAAACGGTCGATATCCCCAATCCTAAGACAATCATAGAGGCACCGCTACCAGCAACTGACAGTCTTGCCAAAGAAGAGATAGACCGATTAAACGATGAGAAGCAACGTTTTGCGGAACAAGAGCGACTGGCTGCGGAACAAATCGCTATGACAAAACAATTAACCCAGATGAAAGCAGAACAAATCGCGCTACTAGAAGCACAAATCGCTCAGTTAGAGGCACAAAAGCGTCGTAAAGCTATTATAGAATAAACTTGGAGCAGGCAATATGGCGACCATACAGTTAACGCATGCGCCTATCCTAAATAGCAGCGTACAGCTGCTTATTTTACCCGTGAACACTGCTGGTACGTTATTAGATCCTGTCCTTGCCCGCACCAAAATTCTTTATCCTGATAATTACCAGCGCTATCGCAAAGCCTGTATTGATGGCAGCTTAAAGACTGGAACCTGCTTGATACACAAGCGCGTACGTGAGCACTCAGGTCTTGGCATCAGTAATCATAGCAATCAGCCAAGCTATATCGCTAATCTAGTCATATCAGATCATCCTTATCATCCAGCGCGTACCGCTTGGTTGACAGCAGCGCTCACAGACTTATCTAAACAACTTATGCCCCTTATACGCTACAAAGGCGTACGCAAAATTGCTATGCTCGCCCGCCCCCTACTGTTTGAACATTCTTCTAATAAGGCAGAGCATGATAGTTTAGACCATGCAAGAGAGCATACCGCAGCTCCCCTTCCTCTAGACTGGCATGACGTCACGCTGCCGCTTATCAAAAAGCACTTGCAAGGTTTGCCTAAACTACGCATTGATATCCATGTGCCAAAGCATATTACTGTTTAGCGTCAACAGGCTTTGAATACATATCGATTGAGAGCCTAAAGTCATCATAAGCAACTCCTTTTCATCGTATTTAGTGATCGCAAACATTTGATTAATCTCAATGCTATACTCAACACCTAGTAGCCGTTGTTTAAAATGGATGATACTTCAATACAAGGATGAATTATGAAGACGCTTAGAACCCCTGATACGCAGTTTGAGAACCTACCTGATTTTGACTTTGCACCGAACTATCTAATGGTTGACGATAGTGAGGGCGGCGAGCTGCGCGTGCACTATCTAGACGAAGGTCGCAAAGATGCCGACCCCATATTATTGCTGCACGGAGAGCCATCGTGGTGTTATCTGTATCGCAAGATAATACCGATTTTGGTAGCTGCTGGTCATCGCGTCATTGCGCCAGATCTGCCAGGCTTTGGGCGCTCAGACAAGCCTGCTGCTCGTACTGACTATACTTACCGGCGTCATGTCGATTGGATGCAATCAGTCGTTGATCAGTTACAATTGCAGAATATAACCCTGTTTTGTCAAGATTGGGGCGGACTCATCGGTCTGCGCTTGGTCGCAGATAATCCAGACCGATTTGCTCGAGTAGCCGCTGGCAATACTATGTTACCTACTGGCGACCATGATCCTGGCGAGGGCTTTCGCAAATGGCAGCAATTTTCGCAGGATACACCAGAGTTCCATGTCGGCAGCATCATCAATAGCGGCACCGTAACCGAGCTATCACAAGACATCATCGATGCCTATAACGCGCCCTTCCCTGATGAGTCGTTCAAAGAAGGCGCAAGGCAGTTTCCGATACTGGTACCAACCACACCCGACGACCCTGCCTCAGCGGATAACCGCGCAGCTTGGGGTATCTTAAGTCAATGGACCAAACCGTTTATCACCTTATTTAGTGACTCTGATCCAGTCACGGGCGGCGGTGATAAGATCATGCAAAAGCTGATACCCGGTACTCAATCTCAAGCCCATACGATCATCACTGGGGGTGGTCATTTCTTACAAGAAGATCAAGGGGAATCGCTAGCTGAGCTCTTGATCACCTTTATAGCAGATAACCCTTAACACTAAAAGTAGTGACCATAAAATTTTGCACATGCGCGGTGAATATATCCTTTAATCGGTACTATCCACTGCGCTATATCTTGCAAAACAACGTTTACCGCTTAGCGTTTTAGACGACAACCTGTATCTTTCTGTAAGCATTGGACAGTATATTTATATCCCTATATTGATAAAAAAATACGCTTGGCTTAATATCTCTTATAGGTAAATATTTATTACATTCAAACTTAACTAAGGATAATGAGCTATGTCAAACAACACTGGCAAAGATTCAAAAAAAGCTGCCGACAATAAAGTGGTTACTGGCGTAGAAGTCGTTAAAGACGATACCGTAGTATCCGAAGACGGCAATTTTGAGGAGTATAACGCCGAGCATCATTATCAAGAAGACAAAGCTCATGACAAGAAAGCAGATAGCGCTACCAAAGAAGGTCAATCCGCTAAAAAAGATGATAAGTCCAACGAAGCTAACGATACTAATAAAGAAGAAAAATCTAGTAAAAATAATAAGTCTGCTGCCAAAGAAACTAAAGCCGAGCAAAAAGACGACGCTGAACAGAATGACGCTGATAAAGAAGGGCAGTCTGACGAAGATAGCAACCCTAATATGTCAATGGCAGGTCTCTTTCAATGGGCATCTAAGCTTAGAGAAGACTTTATGTCCGAAGCGATGGGCATGACCAATGGGGTCACCGAAAAAGCCACAGCCATGACCTTAGAGCGCTTAATCGCTGTGGTAGATATGGAACTCGCCGCCTTTGATAAGAGCGTAGACGTTGCCAAAAAGCTGATCGCTAACGTAGAAGAAGAGCGTAGTAAGATTGCTAGCAGAAAAGAGAAATATCAAGATATGATCGATAAGTTAGATCAAGAATAAGCACTCTAGATAGTTAGTTTAGAGTTTAATTAATCCAATGTTAGGCGTTTGATTTAAGCGTTTGGCATTGGATTTTTTTGTTTGATTAAACATACTGGCAAATGTTTATGTCGATATGTCTAATCTAGCTATAGTCAATACCAAATAAAACAGATACGCCGTACTATGGCGCGAAATTGAAATAATTTTTTCTTGCGTGCTGTGCCTACGCCGCTCGATGCCGCAGAAAAACCATTTCAATCTCTCCGTATCGTTTTTATATTGAACTGACTATATAAGCTACTGTTCTTTAGTTTGAAAATACCGACCATCCTGTTTTTTCTACCAGTAGCTCTAATGCTTTTGTGCCAAGTTCTGAGTTACCCACTGGATTTAGGCCAGGTGACCATACTGCGATTGCGCCCTTACCCGGTGCTATTGTTAGAATGCCGCCACCGACGCCGCTTTTGCCTGGGAGACCCACCTGATAGGCAAACTCGCCAGAGCCATCGTAATGACCACACATCATCATCAGTGAATTAATCCGCTTAGATTGCTGCGGGCTGATCACCTTTGCTCCTGTGGGCTCATTGATACCGTTAGAGACCAAAAACAGACCAGCACGGGCTAACTGCTCACAGCTCACAGCTAATGGCAATCGAGCATTGATGAAAGTAAGTATTGAGTATCTTATCGACGTCATGTTGCAGATGACCAAAAGACTTCATAAAATGAGCGAGCGCGGCGTTGCGATCCTCGTGATCGATCTCAGACCTTGCTACTTTATAATCAAAGCAGATCGACTCATCGTCTGCTATAAAATGCACAAACTGTATAATCTCATCCAATATCTCTTTTGGCTCGCGTCCCATAGTAATGGCATCGACTACCGCAATCGCGCCCGCATTGATAAAGGGATTACGCGGCCTGCCCGACTCATACTCGAGTATGGTAATGGAGTTAAAGGGGTCGCCTGAGGGCTCACGACCGACATGATTCCACAGGGTACTGCCAAGTTTGCTAAGACCAATAGTTAGCGTAAATACTTTAGAGATACTTTGTATGGAGAACAGCGTACTGGCATCTCCTGCGCTATAGACTTGCCCATCAGGAGTCGCGACGGCAATACCAAATTGATTAGGATCGACATGAGCCAGCTGCGGAATGTAGTCCGCTACTTTTCCACGCTCGGTCTCGATTGTCATTTGGGCGGCGATGTCATCTAGAATTTGTTGCATCATAAAGGGATAGCCATGTTTTTATTGATTTTTTAATAGGCATGATTTTAACTGAATTGGAGAGGATAAGGCGGGGAATATTTTATTTCGCTATTATGTATCAGGATAAGTAAAGTCTGATATAAGTGGCTCCATACTAGTGGTCTGTTTCAAGTGGTCTATTAATAGGTTTGAAGTGTAAAAAGGGCGGGTTCCGTTGAGGCATACATTGCCTAAATAGAAGCTATTTATTTTCTAAAAATACTTAAAATGTGTATCAACTAATTCCAGTTAGTATCTGGCTGGAGCAAAGTGTCAACTCGATCTCCCCAGTGTCTTGCTTGCTCTGCATAGTCTAAATCAATGGTCTTTAACCCCTTATATAATTCTGTCAATTCATTTGTAGCAACATAACTTCCTTGCTCGGAAAGATGTTCAAGCTCCCTAAGTTTTGGGTCAAATAGTTGGTGAATCCTGTCTACTGTGGAATCATCAAGCGTTTTATTCATTCGATTGATGTAACTCTTTACTAATATAGCCTTCGTGTCCAAGTGCCCTGCTTTGGATAGCAAATAAGCAGTCACGGCTTCAACACTACTCTCAGTCTCATGCTGTAAATTAATAGGATTGTCATCACTGATATGTCTTTGCTTTTCCATAATTGCTACCGCAACCATATAATTAAGTAATGGCGATACATCATTAGGGCTAAAAGACTGATAGTAGTCAACCACATAGCTCATATACTGCACAGCTTTAGCATCGTCTTTAGGTACGAATTCGCCTAAATAACTATAAACCGCCATATAGATGTATGTGTTTACGAACTTTTCTGGATTGTGCTTTTGCTGTTTTGCTAATTGTACGTTTTGAATTATTTGGTCAAGTTCTTCATTATCTAAACCCTTATATTTAGAGAAGCCTTCTGGTACATCACGAATAATTATCTCCGCTATTTTGTCTAAATCGTGTTCAAGTTGCTGATATAGCGCAATAGCTTCTTTGTCACTACTGAATGGGTTACTGGCTTTGCATGGTTGAAAGTCTTCCACTTGAATATCTAAGTCATTAGAATGAACTTCGATACCATTTGGCGTTTGTGTGACACTATTCAGATCAATGGGTGTTTCAGACTGTTCAATTTCATTATAGATGTCACAGCTTGAGATATTTTTTTTTGAGCTATTAGTAACGCTTGATACGTTAAAGGACTGGTTAGGTGTGCTTTGAGCGATTGCCATTGATGACAGCGTAGAAAGTACAGCAACTGACAATATAGATAAAATTGGGTTTAGACACTTATTAATATTCACTTTTTTGTTGTACATAGTGTACTGTCCAATATATTTGATAGAGTGAGTTGTGACCATAGCTTATATTTTGCAGGTTAATAATTTAGATTTACAAAACACGGAACATACCCCACTTGCTTGTTTCCGCTTAATAGATGACAAGTAATAATAGCGGAAAATTCAGCGTTATGGTTTCAGAATAAAGTTATTTGCAGGATTTGTTCATTTCTACCTTAATCTATGACATTTATAAGCGGTCTATGGTCTAACTAACGTAAGGCTATAGAAAAGTAGAGTGCGCCCAGCGCACCGATATAACACGATAACTTATCCAGTGGTGCACATAGCATACCTAATAAAAACTATATTTATTTTCTTACATTCCTATTCGCTGGGCTAAAAGCCCAGCCTACGCCAAAACTTAATATCCAAAATGTTTCCACAAAAAAACCGCCCTAACTAATAAGCTAGAGCGGTTTTTCTAAATCAAGAAAAAGTACTTATTCAGCAGTATCAGCCGTTACGTTCTGCTCAATACCTTTCATAGTCAACTTAATGCGACCACGGTTGTCGACGTCTTGAACGAAGACATTGACCTTTTGACCTTCCTTTAGATAGTCAGAGACATTCTCGACGCGCTCTTCTGCGATTTGCGAGATATGGACTAGGCCATCCGTGTTTGGCAAGACGTTAACGAACGCGCCAAAGTCAACGATACGAGCAACCGTACCTTCGTAAGTTTTACCGACCTCAACTTCAGCCGTTAGCGCCTCGATTTTACCGATAGCCGCTTTGGTTGCCGCTTTGTTTTCACCAAAGATACGAATAGTACCGCCATCATCGATATCGATAACCGCGCCAGTCTCTTCTGTTAGCTGACGAATCATTGCACCACCTTTACCGATGACGTCACGGATTTTGTCAGGATTGATCTCAATCACAGCATAATTAGGCGCATGCGCGTTGATTTCAGTACGGCTCTCAGGCAGTACTTTATTCATCGCATCTAAAATATGGATACGGCCTGCATGAGCTTGCTTGAGCGCTTGCTCCATGATGTCAGGGGTAATCCCTTCGATTTTGATATCCATCTGTAGCGCAGTGATACCGTCTTTAGAACCCGCGACTTTAAAGTCCATATCGCCAAGATGATCTTCATCACCTAGGATGTCTGATAGTACCGCAAAGCGCTCGCCTTCTTTGACCAGACCCATCGCAATACCAGCGACTGGGGCTTTGATGGGTACGCCTGCGTCCATCAATGCCAAACTTGCACCGCAAACAGAAGCCATAGAAGACGAACCGTTTGACTCAGTAATCTCGGATACCACGCGGATGACATACGGGAAGCGGTCGCTATCTGGCAGCATCGCTTGCACACCGCGGCGAGCTAGGCGACCATGACCGATTTCGCGGCGTTTTGGGATACCCTCGCGACCTGTCTCACCGACTGAGAAATGCGGGAAGTTATAATGGAGCATGAAATGATCACGGATAGTGCCGCCTAGTGAGTCAATCATATTGACATCACGGCTGTTACCTAGCGTCGTCGTGACCAAAGCTTGCGTCTCACCGCGAGTAAATAGCGCTGAACCATGGGTGTATGGTAATACGCCAACTTGCACGTCAAGGGCGCGAACGGTATCTAAATCACGACCATCGATACGCGGCTTACCTGACAAGATGTTGTCACGAACGGTACGATATTTTAGATCATTGTAGATGTCCTTGAGCTTAGAGACGTTGCTGCTGTAGTCCTCTGACTCTTTGTCGCCTGCTAGCGCATCGATAGCGGCTTGCTTAACGTCATCGAGCTTGGCATAGCGCTCTTGCTTGTCTGTAGTGGTATAAGCATTAGCGACTTGCGCGCCGAACTGCTCTTTCATGCTACTCTCTAGCGACGCGTCTGCCTTTGGCGTTTCAAACTGCTGCTTAGCGGTGCCGATTTCCTCTGCCATTGAAGCGATGTTATCGATGACAATTTGCTGTTGCTCATGTCCGTATAGTACTGCGCCTAGCATCTGATCTTCTGATAGCTCAGCGGCTTCAGATTCAACCATTAATACCGCAGATTTGGTACCAGCAACGACCAAATCAAGATCGCTTTCTTTGAGCTGCTCAAGCGTTGGGTTTAGGACGTATTCACCACCGATAAAACCAACACGGGCTGCGGCGACTGGGCCATTGAATGGCGCATCAGAGATTGCGAGTGCTGCTGACGCACCGATGAGGGCTGCGATATCAGCAGATTGGGTTTTGTCTGATGACACAACTGTCGCCGTAATCTGAATCTCGTTCACATAACCTTCAGGGAATAATGGACGGATTGGGCGGTCAATCAAGCGTGAGGTTAGCGTTTCAAACTCACTGGCGCGGCCTTCACGTTTGCCATAAGCACCAGGGATCTTACCTGCCGCGTACATTTTTTCTTGGTAGTTGACGGTTAGCGGGAAGAAGTTTTGACCCTCTTTTGGATCAGACTTGACGACTGCGGCAACCAGTACGGTCACGCCGCCCATATGTACCATAATCGAGTTGGCTTGACGGGCAACGCGACCTGTCTCGATGACGACTTGCTGATTACCATATTGAAATTCGCGCTTCACTGTATTAAACATTGTCATATAAGTTTCCTAGTATTGAGACTGATAATATCCGTATAAAGAGTCTTTGATCAGTCATTAAATTTTTGCGTTCTAAGTTTTGAATGCTAAGTGCTAAATTACCATCTCATTCATATGTCTATCTATCAGTCATTTAGCTTAAAATAAACAAAGAGACCTTCTCTATCGCTGTGACCACTCAATTATTTATTCAAAATTCTTCCCATTACTACTTATCTGGATTCTTTTTTCTATATTACTCAAGCTTTTATCTCTACAAAGCTAAGAGTTAAGCTTATTCTAAATATATTTATCTGTTTGTGCTTTGTTTTAGGACTATAGCTAGGCCACTATACAAATTCACAAGGCGTTATTTTACAGTGATTTGTCGCCCTTGACCAATTAATCGCAGAAATGGATCAACCTAGCAAATATCAGCCATAAAAAAACGGCGTGAAACTATTCCACACCGCTTTTATAATACTCAGATATCTTATCGATAATCACATGATTAAATGTGATATTAACGACGTAGACCCAATTGGCTGATCAGTGTGGTATAGCGACCAAGATCTTTGCCCTTTAGGTAGTCAAGAAGCTTACGGCGCGTGTTTACCATACGGATAAGACCACGACGGCTGTGATGATCGCCTTTGTGCTCTTTAAAATGGTTCTGTAGATCGTTAATACGTGCGCTCAATAGGGCAACCTGAACTTCAGGAGAACCGGTATCGTTTTCGCCGCGTTGGTATTGAGCAATAATTTGTTCGCGATCAGTATTCGTTAGCATAAATATCTCCAGCAATGCTAAAAGCTCTATAACTTACTCAAACATTTGAGCACTTATAGAACAATAGAGTAAAAAATAGCTTATGCGTCATTCAGGACAACCCTGCATTACTAGAGTTGACCTAGTGAACGCTAAGCACTATAGGTTCAATAGTGTAATTACACAGTAATCTTTGTGCAATGAACAACACCTTTTAATCATCTATTCGGATGTTTAAAATGTATCTACAACTTTGCATGAAGACTACTGATAATACGGCGGCAATTATAACAAAAAACTGCCACATTAGCAGCAGTTTTTATTATGAGCTCACACATTCGATATCATGATGATTTCAATGCACAAACTCATTGTAGAGATTACTTATCGTCGTTCTTTTTGACGTCATCTTCTGTAGCGTGCTTACCAAGCTCATTATCATCGAGCGGCGCAGTCGTTGCTTCTGCTAAGCTATCAGGCGCTTCGTCTGTCGGATTAATCTCTTTGAATTGCTCATTAATACTCTTTTCTTGTTTATCCATCGTTACTCTCCTATTTTGAGTTTATTTTTATAATAATATTATATGCAAAAGACTAAAAAATAATGACTATTGCTATATTGAAGATAGCCATTATCAAAATTACTTATCGTCTTTAGCGTTCTCTACATTGTCAGCGATGCGATCGGCAGCGGCTTCAGACTCTTCGTTGTAGTTATTTTCAGTCTGGTTCTTCAGTGATGCCGTTTGTGAATCAGATTTTTGCTGTTCAAGTTTGGTATCGTTTGGATTAGGCTGTGTCATAGTAGATCCTTAGTGTTAGTTAAACAAATCAAGTTGAATATATAAATGGCTTGTAGAATTACGATAGTGCGTTGTCTATGGCATCTACGAAGTTATCGATATCATCAGGGTTACGTGAAGTAATTAGATTACCATCTATTTGCACGGTCTTGTCGACAAATTTTGCACCTGCATTCTCTAAATCAGTTTGTAACGAGTGATAAGCTGTGAGTGTTTTGCCTTTGGCGATGCCTGTATTAATAAGTGCCCAAGGTGCGTGACAGATAACAGCTAAGGTTTTGCCAGCATCGTTGATAGCATTAATAATGCTATGTGCTTCTTCGTTGCCACGAATAGTATCTGCATTGACAGTACCACCTGGCAATACCAGAGCATCGTAATCAGCAACGTTTGCTTCATTAGCAAAAATATCAGCGGTAAAGGTATCTGCTTTGTTGACGTCCTGCTGCATCGCTTGGACTTCTTTGTTATCATTAGTCGTGATCAAAATCGTTTTATAGCCTTTATCTTTAAGCTTGTTGTTGACTTCTTCGTATTCTGCTTGTTCAAAATTATTATGTAGCAAAAAAGCAATCGTCTTCATAGTTTACCTCGTCGATTTTTATTGATTCCTACTAGCATTTTTTTATTTAGTCTTTAGTAGGTCTGGTTAGTCTATAAAAAAAGCAGGTCACGCTATAGACGTAACCTGCAATAAAATGTGACGATATGTGATTAATGTAATGCACTGGTAATACGATTTACAGGTGGATGAGCTTTTTGGGTTGCAAGCGTCCGTTTAAACTAACTGCCCCTAGACCGATAAACTGCCCTTGGTCATCAATTAGACGTATATCTACTGGTATCTCATGGCGTAGAGGCGGCTCAATACTTGGCTCTGTGCCCTTATTACTAATAACAGTATTATTGTGCGTTTGAGTATCAATACTGCTTGAGACATAATTTTGAATATCAGCGCTCATCTGTTCTGAAACATTGAGTCGTTGACCTTGCCGTACGCGTACGACTTGCTGTTCTGTCAGCATAAGTGTAGCGCTTATATCGATACAAGCATCTACTGGCAGCAACTGCTCAAAGCGCTTATCAAGTGCTAGTGCTTCAAGCTCTGGTATGGTTATCGAGTCATCAATAGCAAACCTGCCTACTTGCAATCGTCGTAATGCGGTTAGGTGACCGAGCGTGCCTATCGCTTGGGCAATATCCTCTCCCAGCACGCGTATATAAGTACCCTTAGTGCACGTCGCGGTGAGTTGCAACTGAGTATCATTAATAGCGATTAGCTCAATGGCTTTTATCACTATGTCTCGCGGCGCACGTTCAACCTCAATACCCGCACGCGCGTATTCATAGAGCTTTTTGCCGTCTTTTTTGAGCGCTGAGTACATAGGCGGAATTTGCTGCTGAGCACCAAAGAACTGCTGAGCGATACGCTCTAGTAACGGCTGATCGATTTGAGTCACCTCAGCAGTCGCAATGATTTTGCCGTCAGCGTCACCCGTATCGGTTTGACTGCCTAGCAAAATGGTTGCTTGATAAGACTTGTCCGCATCGAGCTGATAATGGCTGAACTTGGTCGCCTCGCCCAAGCAAATAGGCAAAAGACCTGTCGCCATAGGATCAAGCGTGCCTGTATGACCTGCTTTTTTGCTGTCATGCACTGGCGACTTAAATAGATACTTCACCTTTGACACGACTTGCTGTGAGGTCATGCCTTGAGGTTTATCGACCAAGATGACGCCAGAGACTCTTTGTTTGTTCATGTTTTTAACGGTCATTATCGCTGCTATCACTACTGTCTTTGTTGTCGACGTCGTCTTCGTTTTGCTCAGTTTTGGTGACAGCTTGACTGATCAAGTCCATCATGTAGTTACCACGCGCGGTCACTTCATCGTAATGAAAACGCAAGCGCGGAGTCGTACGTGTTTTTAGGCTGTGGCTTAGTTCCGTGCGCAAGAACCCTGCCGCGTTGTTAAGGACTTTGACACTCTCTTCGTGGTTGGTCTTGACCATAGCATCATTGAGCTCAGGCTCCATGATAGTGACATAGACATCAGCGTAGCCTAAATCTGGGCTAACTTTGACGCTTGAGATAGTCACAAAACCGGTCAGACGCGGATCATTGACTTCATCACGGATAAGAACAGCAAGCTCACGCTGTATTTGGTCAGACAAACGCTGTAAACGTTGGTTCATAGTATTAACCTTACTTTAGTAAAATTCTTATATTTAAAATTTATTTATGACCAGTACTAATATAGACAGGTCTTAACAAAAGAGATATAGCGAAACTGGAACAGATTTTTATACGGTAAAAAAGGCCTAGCAGGATGCACCTGTTAGGCCTAGTTGTAGCTGACTATCAAGCAGTAGCCTTAGATAGTACGTGCGAACTCTTGAATCTCAAAGACTTCAATTTTATCGCCCGCTTCGACATCATAGCCACGAACCGCAAGACCACATTCCATACCAGTACGCACCTCATTAACGTCTTCTTTGTAACGACGTAACGATTGCAATTGACCGGTAAAGATAACTTGGTCATCACGTAGTACACGAATGGGTTTGTTGCGATAAATAGTACCTTCAACCACCATACAACCGGCAGCTGCACCAAACTTACTAGAGCGGAACACTTCGCGGACATCAGCCACACCAAGTATCTTCTCGCGATGTTCAGGCGCGAGCATACCACTCATGGCCGCTTTGACATCGTCGATTAGACCATAGATGACACTGTAGTAGCGGATATCCATATCGGCGCTATCAGCTTTGCGGCGTGCGGTCGCATCTGCACGGACGTTGAATCCTAATAGTACCGCTTCACTAGATTCAGCAAGCGTGACGTCAGATTCAGAGATCGGGCCGACGCCTGAGCTGATAACCCTGACTTTAACTTCGTCAGTAGATAGCTCGTTAAGCGCTGAAAGGAGCGCTTCAAGAGAACCGCGGACATCAGTCTTGAGTACGATATTTAAGAAAGACACATCGCCTTGTTCCATCTGATCGAACATGCTCTCTAGACGCATGGCATTTTGACGTTCAAGTTGACGCTCACGCTCGCGATTGGCTCTAAAGTCAGCGACTTCACGGGCTTTTTTCTCGTCAGTCACGACTAAGAATTCACTACCAGCCGCTGGCGTCTCAGGTAACCCTAAGATCTCAACAGGTATAGAAGGACCTGCTGATTTAACACGCTTGCCATGCTCGTCCGTTAGCGCACGCACTTTACCATAGTGCTCGCCTGCTAGGACTAGATCGCCTTGCTTCAATGTACCTTTTTTGACCAGTACGCTGACGACAGGACCACGACCTTTTTCTAGCCTTGATTCAATGACGACGCCTTGAGCTGCACCGTCTAAAGGTGCTTCTAGTTCCATCAATTCAGATTGTAAGCTAATGAGCTCTAAAAGCTCATCAATGCCGTCACCTGTTTTGGCAGATATACGGGCCATTGGCGTATCGCCGCCCCAATCTTCTGACACTACTTCTTTTGCGGTCAGCTCATTGAGGACGCGATCAGGATCAGCGCTTGGCTTATCCATCTTATTGATAGCGACGATAATAGGCGTACCCGCCGCGCGGGCATGATCAATCGCTTCTGCCGTTTGCGGCATCATGCCATCGTCAGCTGCGACTACTAAGACGACGATATCCGTTGCCTGAGCGCCGCGTGAACGCATTGCACTAAAGGCGGCGTGACCTGGGGTATCGAGGAAAGTAATAACGCCGCGATCGGTTTTAACATGGTAAGCACCGATATGCTGGGTGATACCGCCTGCCTCGCCTGTTGCGACTTTAGTCTCACGAATCTTATCGAGTAGTGAAGTCTTACCATGATCGACATGACCCATGATAGTGACGACTGGTGGACGCGTCTGTACGTTACTGCTACGCTCATCGACCGCATCATGTAGATCGTCTTCAACTTTAGTATCACTAACGGGTACTGGATTATGACCCATCTCTTCTACGATTAGACTCGCTGTCGCTTGATCTATCATGTCAGACTCGCGTGCCATCTCGCCCATTTTCATGAGCAATTTGGTGACTTCGCGAGCTTTAACTGCCATACGTTGAGCCAAGTCTGAAACCGCGATTTGTTCACTGATTTCGACATCGTAGACGATTTTTTCGACGGGCTTTTCAAACTTATGCTGTGAAGCTTGCGTTGAGGTTAAACCATTTTTGCGGTTCTTAATCTCACGCTCGTCTTGGTTTTTGCGACGACGACCACGAGCACCTGTGCTGTTAGAGCCACGTTTGATTTCGCGACGTTCTTTTTCGAACGACTCCTCCAACGCATCTCCAACCAGACCTTCGGCTAACGGCTCGTCTTTACGAACTTCTGCGACAGGCTCACGGTCGTTGTATTTACCTGCCATTTTACGCATTTGCTCAAGGGTACGCTTTTGCGCCTCCTCAGCTTGTACGCGGCGAGTTTCTGTCTCGATTTCACGCAGACGATTCTCTTCTTTTTCACGTGCTTCGCGAGCTTTACGCTCCGCCGCTGTTTCAACTTTTGGCTTAGTCGCCGCAACCTTTTTCTTAGGCTGCTCTTTTGGCTTAACTTCAACCGCCGCTTTACCGCCTTTTTTGACAACAACAGAGGCTGCAACATCGTCATTCTTGTCATCAGAGGACTTGTTAGAGCCAAGGCTTGCACGCATAGCAGCTAGCGTTGCCGCTTGACGCTCTTCTGACTTTTTCTTGGTAGCGGCCCGCTCTTCTGCGTCTTTGGCAGCGCGAGCTTGCGATTCTACTAGAGCTTGCTCACGAGCCGCTAGTTCTGCAGCCATTTTTTCTGGATCAGGCTTGTCAAATACTTTTTTCTTACGTACTTCAACATTGACACTTTTTGACTTACCAGAGGAGCCGGTCACGCGCGCCGTACTTGTCGTCTTAGACTTAAGACTTATACGGCGCTTTTCTTGCTGACCATGACTTTGTTTTAAATACGTCACTAACTGTTCTTGCTCACGTTCAGTGACAAGATCACTTTCTTCGCGAGCAGGCAGCCCGGCATCTACCAATTGCTGTTTTACAGCACTTGCGGTTTTGCCGACCATTTCTGCTAGTTCTTTGACGGTCTTATCTGCCATTTATTATCACCTACTGTCTATTGTTTGCTATATTTTCAATTCAATTGTTGGCTACAAATGATTGCGTTAAGGCAAATGTTGTCCCACTAAACTTTAGAATAAGGAGAACACCCACACTTTATGGTTGATAGCATATCACCAAAAGACAGCGATATGCGATTAGCGCCTATTCATCGAACCAAGATTCCCGAGCTTTCATAATTAATTTTCCTGCGGTTTCATTATCTAAGCCTTCGATATCTTCTATATCGAAGATAGCTTGTTCCGCCAAGTCATCAACGGTAATAATGTCTTTTTGTGCCAGTTTATAGGCTAAGCTGACAGTCATACCCTCAAGATCTTGCAACTCTTGACTTGGCTCTTTCATGTTTTGTTGTTTGACCAGCTCGTCTGCGATGACGACTTCTTTAGCGCGCTCTTGAATCATATCAATCGCTTCGTCATCCAAGCCTTCGATGTCATAGAAAGTCTCAACAGGTACATAAGCGACTTCTTCGATAGTCGTAAACCCTATGTCAACAAGGGCTTGTGCCAGATCACGATCCACTTCTAAACGCTCATAGAATAAGTCAATGAAGGCTTTTGATTCGCTCTTTTGACGCTCTTGATACTCTTCTTCTAGCATCATATTGAGCTTATAACCTGTCAACTCAGAGGCCAGACGTACGTTTTGACCTTGTGAGCCAATAGCGCGAGCTAACTGATCGTTAGTGCTAAAGACAATATCAGCCGTTTTGGTATCTTCGTCCAAAATGATACTACTCACATCAGCAGGCTCAAGTGCGCTGATAATAAACTGAGCAGGATCATCTGACCAAACGACAACATCAATACGCTCACCGTCAAGCTCTTGCTGTACGGCTTGGATACGCGTACCACGCATACCAATACAAGCACCAACAGGGTCAATACGATGATCGTTAGTCTTAACCGCTATTTTAGCACGAGTACCTGGCAGACGAGCGACATTACGAATCTCAATGATTTCTTCAGCAATCTCAGGAACTTCTTTTTGCATGAGTGCTGAGAGCATCTCAGGATGCGTACGTGAGAGCAGTAACTGGGCGCCGCGATTTTCACGATTGACGTGATAAAGAATAGCATTAATACGAGATTTGGCACGTAATTGCTCACGCGGTAGCATCTGATCGCGTGACAAATAACCTTCAGCATTATCGCCTAGATCGACTATGTAACCATCACGAGTTTGTTTTTTGACCTCGCCGTACATCATCTCACCAATGCGTGATTCAAAAGCATCAGCGACCAAAGCACGCTCAGCTTCACGAATCTTTTGAATAATAACTTGTTTAGCTTGCGTAGCAGCAATACGACCAAATTCGATGGATTCAATCTGCTCTTCTTTGACGTCACCGATTGACCACTCGTTTTGATCCAAATCAGTGATCGCAAGCTGACAGGCTGGCATCTCATGGTCTTCGTCAGCGACAACTGTCCAATAACGATAAGTGTCGTAGTCGCCCGTATCACGATTAATTGCGACACGCACCTCTACTTCTGGCTGTTCGGTATAGACCTTTTTCTTAGTGGATACTACCAAAGCATCTTCGATGGCCTCAAAGATATCTTCAGGATTCAATCCCTTCTCGTTACTAACAGTTTCCACTACCGTTAAGATTTCACGACTCATACTATACCTGTCCTATCGTTTTGTTATTGACTCATATCTTATCATTTGTGTAGTAATGTTTATCATCACTACAAATATTGTCACTACAAGCTGCTCACGGTTCAAATTTTTTGGTGTTAGCTCATATGTTCAATGCTACATATCTTCGTAGATCAAATGGGCTTTGTCGATATTACTCAAAGCAATATGAAACACTTCGCCATCTGAGGCACTAAGCGTTAGTGAGTTGTCATCCATACTATCGAGCTTACCTGTCGCTTTGCGGCGTTTTTTGTCGCCCTGTCCGATTGCTTGTATTAGGCGTAAGCTCACCGTTTGACCGATATAATCACGCATTTGCGACTCTGAAAAGAACGCACGATCAAAACCAGGTGAGGATACTTCTAAAATAAACTCGCCTGCGATAGGATCATGCACTTCCAACATACCGCTGACTTGATGATTGACTGCTGCGCAGTTCTCAATAGTGACCTGCTTGTCTTGTGCCAGCTCTTCAGGCAATGCTTCTATATAGATACGCAATAAAGAGCGCTGACCTTGGGGTACAAATTCTACGCCCCATAGCGACACATCACAAGCGGCAACGGCAGGCTCAATGATAGCGGTTAATTCGGCAACTTTGGTTGATAATTTCATAATGTATTTATTTTTTCCTATTGGCCTGTTACGTTCTATTAGCCGATTGCCTATAGTGTAACTTGCTTTTTTGCTCGATATATTTAGCTATAAGAATATTAGCAGTGCCTGACTCAAGCTCTTCTAACCCTGATTTTATCAAACGGACAACGCTTTAAATAAACAAGTAGGTATTATAAGAGACGTTAAAAGGAGGTCGTACTACTCGTAAGGATACAAACATGACTGTGCTCGATAGGCAGGTGCCATACAGCAATAATGTTTGGCATAGTAAGACAAGTGTCATGGTAACACAGAGCTTTAGGTACAAAAAAACCCACAAACATAATGGTGGGTTAATCGACACTGACTGTTTAGGGTACAAACATCAGTATAAAAAGTGGTAGCGGGGGCTGGATTTGAACCAACGACCTTCGGGTTATGAGCCCGACGAGCTACCAGACTGCTCCACCCCGCAACAATTTAGAATGCGTATTATAGGTAGGTTTTACTACCTTGTCAATCTTTATTTGACTAAAGACGATTATAACTGCATTCGTACTACTAAAACTTGGTGCGATTGGGGGGACTTGAACCCCCACAGCTTGCGCCACCACCCCCTCAAGATGGCGTGTCTACCAATTCCACCACAATCGCTTATGAGACTATAAACTCATCAAACTGATTTTAACCATACTGCCCTTTGAGGAAAATACAAACAGTAGGCTGACTACTAAAAGTCGGCTGTAAAAACAGAAAAAGTATTGTAAGACTAACGACTCAAAATAGCAAGCGCTGAGTACCCGTCAATAGACGATTATCTTTAATTACTAATGCTCAAACTACTGCTGAGGATTCTCGGTCAAAGGACGCGGCGTTTGCGGCGCTGATACAGGCGCATCTAAACGAAACTGATCTTCAGCTTGCTCACGGGCATTAACCGCCAGTACCATACTAGTAATGAAAAATATAACCGTAAGTACAGCGGTCGCACGAGTCAAAAAGTTCGCTGTACCTGCAGCGCCAAAAACAGTACCAGAGGAGCCAGCACCAAAAGAAGCGCCAGCGTCTGCCCCTTTGCCATGCTGTATCAAAATCAAGCCGATCATAGCTATTGCTACGATAATGTGTATGGCTAATATAAACGTAAACATGCTGTCCTCTTTTGCCATCTAATGACGACTGGTAACGATAATAAGGTATGGCTTGATTACAGGTCGCTTATCGCAGTACGTGCAAGCGGAGTCTAAAGGTCTATTAAGTAAGAGCTTATCGTATCAAGGCATAATAAATAAGGCGCATTGTACACGATTGCAAGGGCAATATTAAAGCCACTTTTATGGCCTTGTAAAGACAGTCTTACAACATAGTAGTTTATACTTGTGACACAACAACTCGCTTATTATCAAAGTCACCTGTTGATATAGACTCATCATCAACACTGTAAAAACTTCAGATTACTCGCTGTTTTGACCAAAGGCATCAGCAATAGCCAAAAAGCTTTCTACTTTTAATGATGCTCCGCCAACCAAAGCACCATCTATCATGCTATCTGTGGCAAAGTCTTGAGCGTTGTCAGCATTGACGCTACCGCCATAAAGCACACTAATATTAGCAAGTTCTGCTGAAAATCCAGCGAGCGTCTGTTTAATATGCTGATGGGTGGCGCTGACTTCTGCTACGGTTGGCACTTTACCTGTACCTATCGCCCACACAGGCTCATAAGCAATGAGCAAACGCTCTGAGAGCGGGTTGCCAATCTCTAGTTGCTGCTCCAGTAAGTCCTTGATAAGGGACAACTGCTCATCGATCACGTCAAGGGTTTGGTCATCATCATATTGCGCTTGGGTCTCACCAATACAGAATATGACACCCAAATTTTGTTTGAGAGCACAAGACAGCTTTTGTATGAGCGCTTCATGCGACTCTTGATGATACTGACGGCGCTCAGAGTGACCCAACAGTATCCATGTTGCACCAGCATCAGCAACTTGCTGCGCTGAGCAATCACCAGTATAGGCGCCTATGCTATCACTGTGCGCGCTAATGTCTTGCGCGGCAGCGAGCAGCAGTGTTCCTTTAATTTGCGTGCTAACAGCTGCCAGATGTATGCTACTTGGTGCGACCATCAACTGACAAGCTATTGGCGCAGATTTTGCATCAATAGCAGCAAGCAAGCCTTGCACGAGTGCACCCGCTTCGTGACTGGTCGCAGGATTTTGTTTCCAGTTGCCTATTACCCAAGTTTGCATCTTATCGACCCTTTATAACTCATCATTATTGTTTTATGCGCGCAAGTATAACAAATATTTAGCAAGTGCTATAGTATATAGAACAGCAGTATAGATACAGATATGATAAAGAAGAGCACTGATAGCAAGGTTAGGGAGAGACTATATCTATGACAACCATTAAAATTGGCGGCTTAGCGCAGCAGCTCATTAGCGAAGGAATCGTTAACGAGGCGCAAATGAACACCGCGCAAAAAGAGGCGCGGCAGCAGCAAATAGGACTTGTGTCTTATTTGGTAGATAATAAAATAGCCACTGCTTATCAGTTGGCGACTATGATGTCACAAGCTTTTGGCGATCCTTTGTTTGATCTCAATGCGTTGAACGATGACAACATACCCAAAGATCTAATCGATGAAAAAATAGTACGCAAATTTAATGCTTTGCCTATTTTTAAGCGCGGTCAGCGATTATTTGTAGCGTTAAGTGATCCTACGCGTATCGATGCTATAGATGCGGTTGCCTTTAACTCACGGTTGTCCGTTGAAACGGTAGTGGTTGAAGAAGATAAGCTCAAATCCCGTATCGAAAAGCTATATGCCGATACCATGCAAAGCTTTAGCGGATTTGCCGATAGCGACTTAAACGTCGATTTTATAGACCCTGAGGCTAACGAGGACGAGGGTAAACTATCCGATGGGGTTGATGAGGCCCCAGTCGTCAAGTTCGTCAATAAAATGCTCGTCGATGCTATTCGTATGGGCGCATCGGATTTGCATTTTGAGCCATACGAGAAGAGCTTTCGCGTGCGCTTTCGCGTTGATGGTGTCATGCAAAAAATGGCCAATCCGCCTGTGCAACTTGCCAGCAAAATCGCCGCTCGCCTAAAGGTTATGTCGCAGATGGATATCTCAGAGCGTCGCGTGCCACAAGATGGACGTATCAAGCTCAAATTATCCAAAAATAAAGCGATCGACTTTCGGGTAAGCTCTTTGCCGACGTTGTTTGGCGAAAAGCTGGTGTTACGTATTTTGGACCCCTCATCAGCGATGCTTGGTATCGAAGCTTTGGGCTATGAGCCTGATCAGCAAGAGATGTTTTTGGCGGCGCTGCACAAACCGCAAGGTATGCTGCTCATAACTGGTCCGACAGGTTCTGGTAAGACGGTTTCTCTTTATACGGGTATCAATATCTTAAATACGGGCGAGACGAATATCTCAACGGCTGAGGATCCCGTCGAGATTAACCTTGAAGGCATTAATCAGGTCAACGTTAACGCCAAAGTCGGTCTGACCTTTGCCAATTCGCTTAAGTCTTTTTTACGTCAAGATCCTGATATTGTCATGGTCGGTGAAATTCGTGACCTTGAAACTGCTGAGATTGCGATTAAAGCGGCGCAAACAGGACATATGGTACTCTCAACCTTGCACACCAACTCAGCACCTGAAACCTTAACGCGCCTGCGCAACATGGGCGTGGCCTCCTTTAATATTGCCACCTCAGTCAATCTGGTTATCGCCCAGCGTCTTGCCCGTAGATTATGCAAAAACTGCAAAAAGCCTATAGATGTCCCGCGTCAGAGTCTGCTGGAGCTTGGGTTTACTGATGCAGATTTAGATGATCCCAATAATCATATCAGTGAGCCGGTAGGCTGTAGCGAATGCCGCGAGGGCTACAAAGGCCGCGTCGGTATTTATGAGGTCATGAAAGTTAGTCCAGATATCTCGCGTATTATTATGGAAGATGGCAACGCAATAGACATTAAAGACGCTGCACTCAAGAATGGGTTTAGGGATCTACGCCGCTCTGGTATCCTAAAGGTGCTACAAGGCGTGACAAGCATTCAAGAGATGATGCGCGTCACTTCTGAATAATCCTATAAGCACAAACAGATAATATCGAAGACCATAAAATTAATATCAATGAATGATCCGTTTTGCGCTAAAATAAATAACTACTTTTGTAAGAGTATTCCGTTACGCATTGTATAAGTAGAAAATACTGTTTTATTGAATGACATTCGAGGGTGAGAACATGGCAAAAGCTAAGACCGATATGCTATTAGACTTTGTCTATGATGGAGTCAATCGCCGTGGTCAAAAGATAAAGGGCGAGACCACCAGCCGTAGTTTGGAGTTGGCAAAAGCGACTTTGCGCAAACAAGGCATCACGGTCAAAGGCATTAAGAAAAAGCCCAAACCCTTGTTTGAGTTCAAAAAACCGATCAAAGCTATCGATATCGCGATATTTTCACGGCAGCTGGCGACGATGATGAAAGCAGGCGTGCCTTTAACGCAGTCGTTTGAGATTGTCGCCGACTCTCTTGATAATCCAAGTATGAAAGAGCTGGTACTACAAATTAAAGCGGATATCGAAGCGGGCGGCACTTTTGCCTCTGCCCTGCGCAAACACCCGCGCTATTTTGACAACTTGTTTTGCTCTTTAGTGGATTCAGGCGAGCAATCTGGTGCATTAGAGACGATGCTAGAGCGGGTCGCCACTTATAAAGAAAAAAGTGAGCTACTCAAAGCAAAAATCAAAAAAGCGATGAAATACCCTATTGCGGTTATCGTTGTCGCTATTATTGTCACCATGATTTTGCTGATCAAAGTGGTTCCTGTTTTCTCCGATTTATTTGCCTCCTTTGGTGCAGAATTACCAGCCTTTACCCAAATGGTCGTTAATATGTCTGAGTGGATGCAATCGTGGTGGTTCATTCTTGTCATTCTTATTGGTGCCTCTATTATAGGGTTTTCGGAGGCCAAAAAACGCTCAAAGAAATTTCGCGACTTTTTGGATCGCGCTACTCTAAAACTGCCAATCTTTGGCAACATCGCTTATCAAGCGATTATCGCTCGCTTCTCACGTACGCTCTCGACAACTTTTGCCGCGGGTGTACCGCTGATCGATGCGTTGAACTCCACTGCGGGTGCGACCAATAACGTGGTCTTTTATGACGCCACTCAGCAAATCAAAAATGATGTGGCAACCGGGCAGCAATTGCAATTCTCTATTCGTTCAACCAATTTATTTCCAAGTCTCGTTATCCAGATGGTCGGTATTGGTGAGGAGTCTGGTAGCTTGGAGGAGATGCTGGATAAAGTTGCTATCTATTACGAGAATGAGGTCGATAACGCAGTTGATGGTTTGACCAGTTTAATGGAGCCTATGATTATGGCTGTGCTTGGGGTATTAGTTGGCGGCTTAGTCATTGCTATGTACTTGCCAATATTCCAAATGGGTTCGGTGGTCGGCTAAAGGATAGTAAGTTGATGCAATTAATAGCGCTATTACAGAGCAATATGACTTTGGCTTTGGTCGTATTCGCCGTATTAGGTCTCTGTGTCGGCAGTTTTTTGAATGTGGTCATTCATCGTATGCCACTAATGATGGTTTATAGTTGGCGACAAGAATGTAGTCAGTTTTTGGCAGGACAAGCAGATATAAAAAATGAGCAGGCAGCGAAGCTTACTCAAATGGTAGCGCATGATGCCCCTATTACCTTAAGCACACCAGCTTCACGTTGTCCGCACTGCGCACATAAAATCAAATGGTACGAGAACATACCTCTCATCAGTTGGCTTATGCTACGTGGTCGCTGCTCTGCTTGCAAAGTGCCTATCGGTATACGTTACCCTATTGTCGAGCTTGTCACCGCTATATTGACAGTGACGGTCATTTATCACTTCGGTGTCAACATCATCGGGCTATCAGCGCTTATTTTAGTCTGGACTCTAATCGCACTTACCGGTATCGATTTTGATACGCAGCTATTGCCAGATCGCCTGACCTTTCCGCTTGCTGGACTAGGGTTAGCAGTCAATTCACAAAGCTGGTTTGTGACACCAACGCAGTCTATTTGGGGTTTGCTACTGGGTTTTTTGTCGCTGTGGATAGTGGTCAAAGTGTTTTATTTAGTCACCAAAAAACACGGTATGGGACAAGGCGATTTTAAGCTGCTCGCAGTACTTGGCGCTTGGCTTGGACCCATCATGTTGCCGCTAATTATTCTGCTCTCGTCACTACTTGGCTCAATCGTTGGCATTATCTTGATGCGACGCCAAGGCGAGAGTCAGCCATTTGCTTTTGGTCCTTATATTGCTATCGCTGGTATCATAGCATTATTGTACGGCGCTGATATCGTAAGTTGGTATTTGGGCATGTATGCTTAAGTATGTGTATGTCTAATCGTTGATTACCGAAAGCTCAGCATAACGTTACAATAACAGTCTGTAACCACGACATCTGATAGTGATTTAGACGCTAGAATAGTCAATTTTTATGATTGTGGTTGTAGGATACTTATGTCCAACTGCCCTATTTAATTCGCCAATAATAAGTGATCACTATGCCTATACATTCAAACTCATCCTACGCTGACCTTAGTCATAAATCGGCACGTCAAGTCACTGGTTTTGATAAGACCAAACTGGTTATCGGACTTACTGGCGGGATCGGTAGTGGTAAGTCTGCGGCGACCAACTGGTTCGCCAAGCAAGGCATCGATATTATAGATGCTGACGTAATCGCTCACGAAGTCGTAACAAAAGGAAGCCCAACACTACGCAAAATTCAAAAGAAATTTGGAGATTGGGTGATTAACGCATCGGGTGCGATGGATAGAGCAGCGGTTAGAACGCATGTATTTGCCAATCCTGAAGCCCTTGTAGAGCTTGAAACCATCACGCATCCTGCGATACGCGAGGCGGCTAAAGCGCAATTGAATACCAGCACCTCAGCCTACGCAGTGCTCTCAGCGCCTCTGCTGATTGAAGCCGCAGAAGCAGGACTAGCCAATTTGTGTCAGCGTATCTTAGTCATAGACGCGGCGGAGGATGCACAGCTTGCACGGGCAAGTCTGCGCGATGGGCAAAGCGTAGCAAAAATCAAAGCCATTATGCTCAATCAATTAGATCGCGGTGATCGTACTCGTCATGCTGATGATGTGGTACTCAATGATGCTGATCTTGAGACTTTGTATCAGCACTTAGAACCTTTGCATCAAGATTATCTTACGCTTGCCCAGCAGCTAAAGTTCGCTGCCGATTGATCTCATATAGCGCCATACCAGTGGCAACACTGACGTTCAGGCTTTGAAGATTGCCATGCGCGTTACCTGACATCGGAATATATACCAGCTCATCGCAGCTCTCCCTAGTCAAGCGGCGCATGCCATCCCCTTCAGATCCCATGATTAACGCTGTCTTACCTGTCATATCAGCGTCGTGTATGGGTTTAGCATTTGCCTCTAGTGCCGTACCAAAGACAAAGATACCAGCACTTTTGATCTTGGTAAGGGTTCGGGCTAGATTAGTCACGCTAATAATAGGCATCATCTCAGCGGCGCCTACTGATACCTTAGCAACCGTTGGTGTGAGACTTGCGGCATGATGTTTTGGACAAATAACCGCGTCAACGCCCATCGCCACTGCGGTGCGCAGACAAGCGCCAAAATTGTGAGCATCAGTAATTTGATCAAGTACTAATAGCAGACACTGATCGCGTTTACTAATAGTATCGATTAGCCCTTCATCAGCAAATCCTAGGGGACGCGCGTGAAGGACTAGCCCTTGATGTTGAGGACTGCCGCACAACTGCGTAAGGCTATCTTTTTGCGTAGGCTGGATGCTGATACCGTTAGCTTTGGCCTCTGCAATAATGGCCTGTACATGAGCATCGCTCTCGCGTCCTTGTTGCACAAATAAACTCAAGCCATCTAAAGGACGATGAGCCAGTAAAGCATCGATAGCATGAATACCATAAAAATAACTAGGTTTTGCCATAACAGGCCTGCTGATTAAAGTATAAGTATGAGTATTATTCAAAGAAAAACAAACAGAATCTCGGCGATTTTGTTTGTTCGTATAGATGGAGAACTGCTAGTGCTGAAATTTTGAACCTGCAAGTTTAAATTGACGCTTAGCCTTCAAGATGACAGACATATTGAACAATCTCATCGGTACGCAGGTTAAAGCCACTATTGCCTTCGACGACGAAGGATTGTCCAGCGCGGTAGTAATTAAAATCCTCATCATCGCTTATCTTGACTTCACACTCACCACTAATAATTTCGATACGCTCAGAGGTATTGGTACTAAAGTGATAATGATCAACCAAATTATCACAAGGCAAAATGACACCTAGCGTCTTGTGGCGACCATCTTCGAACATAATAGTATGGCTTGAGCAGCGTCCATCGTAGGATATAGTGGCTTGCGCATTAACAGTCACGTTAGAAAATTTTACCGCTGTCATAGGGACTTCCTTATCAAATAATCACAACTAAACTAAAAAATAAGTAATGGATCAAGCTATCACTAGGACAGCTGTCTTTGATATATCTTGCAACGTAAACAGGGTCGCAATGAGCGTAAAAGTTTATCGTTGTGTGAGATTATGCTACCACATTATATCTGTAAAGTTTGTTACTACGCTGCCAAAAATAGCAGAATTTAGTAAAATAAGACGTTAAATAATGAGCATTTTAAGTGATAAATACTATCTTTTTAGGTACTTAGCCTGTAGATTTATGTGATATTTTAGCAGTAGAATTTGTATTTGCCATAGTTTAACACCATACTATTTGCCTAATGTATTTACTTTTTCACTCCTTTATCTAACCTTAAATAGCCATGCATCGTTGTGGTACACCCCTTGCTCATTTGATGACATTTAACAGGGTTTGTTTAAAGGTTATGATTAGCCACGAGAGGCGTTGATGCTTTTATCTTTAACTCTACATCAGTTTGCCTTGATCGCTCAGCATGAGCTGAGTATGGCTGAGGGTTTCAATGTCATTACGGGCGAGACGGGTGCAGGTAAGTCGCTACTGCTCGATGCGCTATCTCTATGCATAGGCGAGCGCGCCGATAGCGCTATGGTCAGGCATGGCGCGGCGCACGCGGATATCTATGCGCAGTTCGATGTACAAGATAATCAAGCGATAGCCGATTGGTTTGCAGCGCATGAGCGCCTTTTGGATGAGCCAGAGGTACTGGTACGACGTCAGCTTAGTAGTAGTGGGCGCTCAAAAGCTTGGCTTAACGGTACGCCGGTTAGCTTAGCTGAGCTTAAAGGCTTGGGTGCGCTACTGGTTAATATTCATAGCCAACACGCTCAGCAGGCACTGCTCAAACCGCAATTCGTGGTCCAGTGGCTAGATGCGATGGCGCAAATTAACACGCTCGCCGACAATACTGCCACAAGCTATCAGCACTACCAGCAACTCAAGCGCCGCGCCGATGATATCGCCAGCCGCGAGGCGCAGCGTCAAGACCGCATGCTATTGCTACAAAACCAGATTGCCGATATCGCGCCGCTACTCTCTACCGATTACGCTGATGTTGAAGCGGAGCACGAAGAGCTGTCTAATATCGAAGCGCTTATGACGGAAGCGAGCCATAGCCTTCATCTACTCGATAACGACACTGATGAACCTGATGTCATGACGTTGCTTGGACAAGCGATCAAGCTGTGCGATCATCAAATCGATGTCAGTGCGACCTTTGGGCAAGCCTCAGAGCAGCTTCATCTTGCGCAGCAGCAGATTACCGAAGTCACATCCCTACTCTCAGACTATGCCGAACAGCAGCTCCCTGATCCTGAACGCTTACAAACACTTGATAATCTGATTAGTCTGGGTCATCGCCTCTCACGCAAATATAACCTACCAGCGATAGATTTAATCACTGAGGCCAAAGCTTGGCAGCAGCAGTTAGATGAGCTAGAAAACGAGCCGAGCAGCGATGCAATGGCCGAGCAAATTGAGCAAGCTTGGCAGGACTATCTTGTTCAGGCGACAGCACTTCATAAAGCAAGAGCCAAAGCTGCGCCTGTAATTTGTCAGCAGCTTATCGCACAACTAAAACCCTTGGCTCTACCTAATGCACGCTGTGAGTTTGCGTCCACTAAGCGTGATTCTGCGCAATACAATGCCCAAGGCTGCTATGATATCGACCTGCTCTTTAGCGCCAACGTCGGTATGCCGATGCAGCCACTCCACAAAATTGCCTCAGGTGGTGAGCTGTCGCGTATGGCGCTTGTGATGCAGGTTTTGCAGGTGACCAATGCGGATACTAATGCAGCCAAACCTATGCTGGTATTTGATGAGGTCGATGTCGGTATCAGTGGCGGCACCGCCCAAGTGGTCGGCGAGTTACTACGGACACTGGGTCAGACGCAGCAGCTCTTAGCCATTACTCACCAAGCACAGGTCGCAGCGCAAGCGCATCAACATATTTTGGTACAAAAGCATCACGACAAGCTGACTCAAAGCGAGCTCATCATCATAACGGGCAGCGCGCAGGTCGATGAGCTTGCTCGTATGTCGGGCGGCGTAATCATTACCGATGTCACGCGCGATCATGCGCGCAGCTTATTGACCGACGTCAAGTAGTTATCCGCACGCTGAGCCTAACTGTGTTGATTTTTGTGCGAGCGGCGCCATATAACTAGTACATCAGATATCCAATTCTCCTACCTTTGTTGCATTTGCCTCTATGTCTAAAGCTAACTTGACTCATCATTTTTTGATAGCAGCGCCCAAGCTCTCAGATCCCCGCTTTGAGCAGGCGCTTATCTACATCTGTCGTCATGACAAGCATGGCGCGTTAGGCCTCATGGTCAACCGTCCGCTTGAGCAGGCGCGAGTTGGCAAATTATTAGAGGATCTAAGCATCGATGTCACTGATCCACAAGTGATGGATGATGTGGCATTAGAAGGCGGTCCTATGTATCCTGAGGTAGGGTTTGTACTTCATACCGGTCAGCCTGAATGGGCATCGTCATTTGCCATCTCTGAAAACGTCTGTATCACTACCAGTCAAGATGTGCTCAAACGTATTGCCGTCGGTCATGGCGTCGGTCACTATCAGCTATGTTTGGGTCATGCTAGTTGGGGCAAAAAACAGCTGGAGCGGGAGTTAAGCGCTGGCGATTGGCTGGTTTGCCCTGCTGATTTGACGCTCTTGTTCGATGCGCCCTTTGAAGAGCGCTGGCAATTAGCCGCTGACAAAATCGGTATTAACTTTGATTATTTAAGCGACGATATTGGGCATGCTTAACACAATGAACGAAAAAGGATAAATGCATCACCATGCTAGAGCCTTTAAACATAGTAGAGAGTACGTCGACTACCAACAATTCTGATACTTATAGCGCTAATACTCATAGCACTGATACTAGTAGTGCTGAGCCTAAGCCTCATCTGGTGCTATCCCTAGATTATGGGGTCAAAAAAATGGGCATGGCGCTTGGCAATACGATAACGCAGACGGCGCGTGCCTTTGATATTTTGGCGATGAATAATGGTCAGCCTGATTGGGACAATCTACTTGGTATTATCAAAGTCTGGGGCGTAAGCCAAATTATTGTCGGTCTGCCCCTGAACATGGATGGCAGCAGCTCTATGCTCTCAAAACGCGCGCACAAATTTGCGCGGCGCCTAGCGCATCGGATAATGGAGCAGCACATACCCGCCACTGTTATGATGTGTGATGAGCGCTTGAGCTCAGTTGAGGCCCGTGAAATTGCATGGGAGAACAGCTGGATCGATAACCCGCGCGCACCGATTGACGATATCTCCGCCTGTATCTTATTATCGACTTACTTTAGTGATCCTGATAGTGCGCTGGCGATAGATGCCATTAAGCCCGACTGATTCAGTAAACTCGTTATACGTCCTTTTGCTCATTTATAGATAAGCGACATCCTTTATGAATACGGTCTCAGATCAACCTACTCAGCATGGTTTTGCACCGCTTGCGATCGCTCGTATCAAAGGCGCGCAGCGTGCCAATCAAATCGCTATCTATATGTTATATGCAGCGATCATCGCTTTTATGGTCTTTGGTACGATTGCCAGCATAAAGATGTTTCATGACAGTCAGCTACTCTACCGTCTGTACTTTAATCTGCCTTATATTTTGATCGCTCTGACGATTCCGATTACCCTTTATGATGCGCTGGTCATCTATCGTTACCGATTGAATCAGCCGTCGATGATTGCGCTGAGTATCGGCGTCTCTACCATCGTTCTTATTGGTGGCTTACTGTTCGCAGATACCGCTTGGCTTGGACTGTCCTGCTGGCTTGGGGTGGCATTTTTATTTAGATCCAACTTTAAGCGCTTCTTTGACTTTTTAGCGATAGAAGATAATTTAGCAAAAGACTAATATTCAAATTCATCATCAAAAAATCCCCCTTTATTATTTAATCATTTTACAACGTAGATTCTATGACAACTCTAATTACTGATTGCACCGCTCACCATCATCTAGACACTCAAGGACTGATCTGCCCTGAGCCTGTGATGATGCTCCACCGCGTCATTCGTCGAGCAGATAGCGGCGAGGTCATCGAAATACTCGCAACCGATCCTGCGACCACACGCGATATTCCTAATTTTTGTCGTCATCTAGGGCACGAGCTTTTAACTCAAGAAACTCTCGATGACAGTGTCAGCTTGCCTGTTGATCCTAACGAGATCACTGTCGATAGCGATGATAATTCGTCAACGAGTCATACTCTTTATCGCTATCTGGTCAAGAAAAAGAGCGCTTAGCCGCCCACAATAACGGTACATATTATTTATAAAAGGTAGGTCACGTGTTAGCACCCCAAAAGCAGTATGTACAGTGGCATGAGAACGACATAGTACAAGAAGCGCGCTGGTTGTCTGAGAGCAATCATGCGCCGCCTACGCGAATAGTTATCGTTGATGACAAAACCACCGCGGATGAAGCGTACCGCTTGGCCTCTCAAGGCACTTCACTACTATGGCGCGGCGACTTTCATAACGCGCGGCAGTTATTGCAAGCGATTAATCGCCGTATCGATCGCACCAATGAGCGCTCAGCATTACGCAAAGCTAAGAAAACGGCGAAAAGCCCTGAGTCTAAAGCCATACCCAATCTATTCCATCAGCAGCGTCAAGTAACCGCTCAACGTGCGCGTATACTCAGCCGTTTGCTGTTAGAACTCGACGCAGATTATGATAGCAATTTACGCCGTGCTCCTGATATGAGCGCCGCTTGCATCGCAGCTTTTGGCCCTTTGAATGAAAAGGGTGATGAAGCATGTGTGCTGTCATTTCGTGATGTGCAAGGAGCGCTTGGTGCGGCAGGATGGCGCGAAAAAGGCGTGAAAATCGACCATTTAGATCTGTCAATTTATCCGCATTATGGCGTCTTTGCACCCACTCGTCATGAGTATGTACAGTTATTGCTCGATGCGCCTTTGCCAGTTATGCCTGATGTCGCCTATGATATCGGTACGGGTACAGGATTGCTGGCGATTATCTTAGCAAAGCGCGACGCAAAACAAGTAATAGCGACGGACTTGAGTCCGCGTGCTCTGACCTGCGCTAGTGATAACATCGAGCGTCTAGAACTGACTAATATACAGTTGCAAGAGGCCAATCTATATCCAACTGATGCGCCACCCGCCAATCTCATTGTTTGTAATCCGCCTTGGTTACCTGCTAAGCCCAGCTCGCCGCTCGAGTATGCCGTCTATGATCCCAATAGCACTATGCTTCGCGAGTTGTTACGGGACGCAAAACAGCACTTAGCCGAGCAAGGAGAGGTTTGGCTCATTTTATCTGATTTGGTTGAACACCTTAAATTGCGCACTCGTGAGGAATTATTAGGCTGGTTTGCAGATAGTGGTTTAACCGTAAAATACCGTCTCGACACTCAGCCCAAGCATAATCGCAGCCAAGATGAATCTGATCCTCTCTTTGCGGCGCGTAGTAGCGAAGTTACTTCGTTGTGGTGCTTACAGCCTGCCTAACCCTTAACCTTTGGTAACCCTATGAGCCGTGATCGCGCCGTACAACAGCGTCAGCCCAAAACGCTTGCCGTCGATGACGAATCCGCTTATATGACGGAATTTCGTCAAGCCATGCTGGCACGCGGTCTGGCCACTCGTACCCGTAACGCTTATGTGCGCGACCTGCGCTCCTGCGAGCTGACCAATTCCATCGCTTTGACTAAATGGCAGCCTGATGATGTGCTCCATTGCTTATCTACGCTCGCCCAAAGTGACAAAACCCCGCGCACTCAAGCACGTATGCTCTCAAGTCTGCGGCAGTTCTATCTGTGGATGATCGCCAGTAACTTGCGAGAGGATAATCCCTGCGAGCGTATCAAAAGCCCCAAAATTGGACGCCCTTTGCCTAAAGACTTGGCGGAAGCGGATGTTGATAACCTCCTTGCTGCACCGGATACCAGCACCGCACTGGGAGTACGGGATAAAGCCATGCTAGAGGTGCTCTACGCTTGCGGTCTACGGGTCAGTGAGCTGATTAATTTGTCCTTAGAACAAGTCAATCTCAACGCGGGTTGGCTACAAATTACGGGTAAAGGTAATAAGACACGTCTCGTGCCCTTGGGTGAATATGCAAGCGATGCGCTAGAAGATTATTTGTCTCATGGACGCGGTGATCTGATTGCACATCTCAAATCGGGTAATTGCCAAGCGGTGTTTTTGACTGCGCAAGGCGGCTATATGACGCGGCAGAACTTTTGGTATCTATTAAAGAAATACGCCAAAGTCGCCAGTATCGATAAAGAATTATCACCGCATACCTTACGTCATGCCTTTGCCACTCACTTACTCAATCATGGCGCCGATCTTCGTAGCGTACAGTTGTTACTGGGGCATAGTGATCTGTCCACCACGCAGATTTATACTCATGTAGCGACGGCGAGATTGCAGAAGTTACATGCGGAGCATCATCCGCGTGGCTAGTGGTTATCGGTGCGCGAGATGCACCCACCCTACTTCTTCTAAATTTGGTGGGTTACGCATCAAGATAAATTATTCAACATACAGCATAGCTATTAATTGGTAATCGTCAAAGGAATATCTAGTGTCACAAGCTCAGCCCTCTACTCTAGCTAATCTAACAAAGAATCAAAACTCTACGCTTAAAAAGCTGACTATCATGGGTTATTTAGAAGGGACTTCATTTTTACTCTTGCTTGGTATCGCGATGCCGCTAAAATACAGGCTAGGCATTCCTGAAGCGGTAAAATATATCGGTATGGCGCATGGGGTACTCTTTATCGCCTACATCTTGATGCTATTGCTCGCTACTAGCAAAATAAAAATGCCGTTATGGGCAATGCCTGCGGGCGTCCTCGGCTCGTTTTTGCCCTTTGGTCCGTTTATATTTGATTATCTTTTGAAGAAGAGTCTGCAGGGGTAGGGTTTAGGTAGAACAAGCTGCTCATCAAAATCATCGACAAATAACTATTCAAGAGAGTATATATGCCGAAATTTGATATTCATTGTATACTTGCATTAGGTCGTAATGATGAGTGTTGGTGTGGTTCAGGCTTGAAGTTTAAACGCTGTCATCTAGATAGAGAGTTTGAACAACCTATATCGCTAAGTGAAATATTAGTATTTGAGCAAAACATATCAAAAAGAGAAGCATGCTACGCACCTAAAAACCTACTTTCAAACTGCAATAATATTATCAAGTCTCATACTGTTTCTAAATCTAGTGGCTTATCTGACATTGCTGATAATAGCAACCATGTTTTAGGATTGAAACAGAATTTAATAAACTTTCAAAAGAACAAGGACAGCCTTAGGTTTGAAAAAATTGGTATTAACAAGGCTTCTACTTTTAAAGGATTTTGTGCAAGACATGACAAATTACTATTTGCTTGTTTTGAAGATAAACCATTTATAGGTACAAAAGAGCAGTGTATGGCTTTGACGTACAGATCTGTAGCAAAGGAAATTTATGCTAAGGAAAATGCTTTAGAAACTACAAAGCTTATGAAAAACATGGATAGAGGAGCGTCGCTTATTTTTCAGATAATTAAGCAACAGGATCTTTATTACTATGAGCTGGGTCTAGAAACATCGGCTAATGAGCTATACAAAATTAAGAGCAGTTTAGACGCCGAATTATTAGATAGCAGTGATAACTATTATAGCTTTTTAGTCATAGAGTATTCAAACCCTCTACCATTTGTAGTGTCATCTATAACTAACCCTACGCATGATTTCAAAGACGAACATCTCCAAGATATAGCAGATTTGGAGACAATACTTGACTATCTAATCTTCAACGTATTCGCGAGCAGTGGCAAAGGCTTTGTAGTTTTCAGTTGGTTAAAAAAGGCAGAAGTGATAAATAAGTTCATAAACTCTTTACTAGAGATAGACAAGAAAGATATGTTCAGCTACTTGGTCAACTTCTTCTTTAGCTCTGCTGAAAATACTTTTATTTCTCCTGACTGGTGGAATACTTTAAGTACAGAACAGCAGCAGAAAATAGAAGCACTTTTCAAAATAGGTTCAAGCCATACTGAAGAAAGGCCAAAAAACTTACTTTCTGATAAAAGCACTATTTTTACAGGCTGGGAGGTAGAAAATCTCTATAGAGTCATCTGATGATCTATATTTTATATAAGTAAGTAGGCTGCTTACTTTTGGACTCATAATGTTGGGTGTCACAAGCTCCACACCAACCTACAGCACATTTAAAACCAACCGTAGTTGATATAGAGTAGGTTAGCGTCGAAGGATGAGACCCAACGATGTTTGTACCAAACTTACTCCGTTTATCGGTGCGCTGGTTATCGGTGCGCTGGGCGCACCCTACCTACCTTACCCTATCTTTTCGTTACTGAAGTTCAACAACAATTGATACTCAAATCAAACTAGGCTTCTTAGCCCTGAGCGAGGAAATAACGAAGCACTGCTTCATCCGAGCGCAAGAGAATTTGCATTTTCGCAAATTCTGGAGCGGTTATCCTGTCATGACTGCTAGGTTGCAGAGGCTTGGCGGGTCAGGATGTCGCGGTAGCAGCAACCTGACCCGCCTATAGCCGTGCCCTAGCAGGTATGGCAGATAATAGCGGACGGCAGGATTGGCTCCAATACAACTCCTCGCAGACAATTCTACTAATCCCTAGCTGCAAACCTACCCTTTTCTCGTTACAATAGCCGTCATTATATACGACTACTTATCATTCACTATTTGAGACTGCCATGAGACATAGACCGCCTGCTGAGCTATTAAAGAGTGCCGAACGCTGGCGCGAGGATATCAACTTTACGGATGACGTGCTGGGTAAGCCGTTTGATTTTGCGACGACGTGGGGCATATTCTCACCGCAAAAGCTCGATGATGGCAGTTTGATGCTGCTTGATTACATCGATTTTGAGCAAGATGATGATTCGATAGATTTGGGCTGCGGTTATGGCATACTCGGCATGACGGCGGCGCGCGAGTGTCCGAACGGTCAGCATACGCTCATTGATAAGGACTTTATGGCAGTGGAATATGCACGCCGTAATTGTGAAAAAAATGGTCTAACCAACGTCGATGTGCACTTATCGAACGGCTTTAATCATGTGGCAAAGGACAAGGAATTTAGCTTGGTGATGTCGAACTTGCCCGCCAAAGTCGGTAAAGAGCAGCATTATTTGTATTTTTTGGATGCTTATGCACGGATGCGTCAGGGTGGTCGTTTTTATGTAGTGACGATCAATGGCTTGCGCCAATTTATGAAGCGCTCATTTACCGAAGTATTTGGCAATAGCGAAAAAATTAAACAAGGTAAGACTTATACCATTACGATGGCGACCAAAGAGTAGTTTTCGGATACTATGCAACTAAAAGCCCGCTAAAACATCGTCGTTTTGGCGGGCTTTTTAGTGTACTAATCTTAGGTTACATCTGCCGTTTTATCAGATAAAACCCTAATGCCGCGCTACCTATGATGGGTAATAGCACCATGAGCATAGGCGAAAAACCTGTCGCCAAGGAAACAAAACCAACCAAATCTTGCACATAACTAAACAGCAAACCAAACAGCAGTGCGACGACGATACGCAAGCCTAGACTATAAGTACGTAGCGAGCCAAAGACAAACGAGCAAGCGACGATGACTAGCGATAAGATGGACAACGGTGAGAGTAGCTTTTGCCAAAATGCCAGCTCATGAGTGAGCGAGCGCTTGCCCTGCCCGCGCATAAACTGACGATGATCATACAGCTGAGTCAAAGACAAATCCTCAGCATCGCGAGTCAGTAGATAGACAGACGCTGGTGCAAAAGGAAGGCTTAAGGTATCGGACGTAGCAGTGGCTTGACTACTCTCAAAGCCTTGGCCGATAGCCAGCTCTGTCATATTGTTCAGTTGCCACTCGTAGCGGTATTGGGTGCTCTCAGTATTATTATCACTATTGAAAGAGACGCGCTGGCTATAACGTCCGCCTTCGGCGCGGGTTGCGGTTTGCAAACTGCCCTTATTATCTAAATGCCAGCGCTTGACCTCACCTATGTTGCCTTCTATATCCGCATAGTCAATGTACAAAATATCATTACCATCAGGCTGTACGCCGCCGTCAGCATTATTTTTGACTCTCGGTTGCACCGTCCAATAGCCACGTACTGAGGTGATGAGCGCGCGGCTATCATTGTCATTTATCTCGCGCGCTAACTGATTGCTCTGCGGCAGTATAAACTGGTTGATAGCGAGTGCCAGTAGTACAAAGAGCAGCGCTGGCTGCAACACCCAACCGACGATACGGTAGATACTGACCCCAGCGGCACGCATAACGACCAGCTCGCTCTTATTGGCCAGCAGACCTAAGCCGACGACGGCGCCAAGCAATGCCCCTGTCGGGATAAACTGCTCTAAAAAGTAAGGCGAGCGATAAAAGATGTACTTGAGAGCTGCGCTCAAAGTATAGCTATCATCTAACGAGTCTAGCTCGTTAAGATATGAGAACAATAACTGTAGTGCCCAAAGTCCCAGCACTGCCGCTACTATAGCGAGCAGCGCATTGAGCTTTACGTAGCGACTGAGTAGGGATAATTTGACTAGTCTGGCGTTGTCCAAACGATCTTTTGGAGAAGCGGCGCGCATTAGGCCTGTCCTCCTGTTGTAGATGGGGTTTGTGATTCATCACCTGTGCTATTGCCAGCAGGCTCTCGAAAGCGCAATCGATGCTGAATACGGCTAGCCCAATTGAGATAAAGTGCCAATATCATGAATCCTACAATGACCCAAGCGTAAGCCCATACGCTCACGCTGCCTTTGCTCACCGCGTTTTTGAGCGATATGATGCCAAGCGCACAGCTAACAAATAAAAGTACGGAGGGAAACAGACGCAGCCAGCGACCTTGACGCGGACGTACTTGCGCCAGTGGTACGGCGAGCATAGGTGCGATAATCATCAGCCAAGGTAGCGCAAAGCGATAACCCAACTCTCCTTTAGCCGCTCGTAGTGCGTCTACGTTAGCGACTGGCGTGCCGCCTGTTGCCGCCTGCCATAGTGGACCGATTGGCTGAGTCTCGATATTGTTTTCAGTCACCACCTCTTTTGAGGATTCGGTCAGAGTAATACGGTAGCGATCAAAGCTAACCTGATTATACTTCAAAC
The DNA here is from genome assembly GCF_051307035.1 of Psychrobacter sp. DM4. Classification (GTDB taxonomy): domain Bacteria; phylum Pseudomonadota; class Gammaproteobacteria; order Pseudomonadales; family Moraxellaceae; genus Psychrobacter. Next base: position 67,485 of record NZ_CP195536.1, on the reverse strand, counting down.
TCCCAGCACCGACTTCATAGCGGCGACCTTGAAACAAATCTAATTGCGTGATGCCGCTACTGCCGTTATCCACTTGCTCTGCGCGTTTGGCGAGAGTAATTGTATCTTTGCTACCGACATTGCCTGCGCGCTCGATCATGGCTTTTGGCAAAGCGGGCATATCGCTATCAGAATTATTGTTTGAACGGTCGTCATTCCCGCTTTTTCCGATCTCTTGGGTTTGGATGAGCACTACATCTTGCAACTGTTTTTTATCGTCGCTTAGACTGCCGACATATAAATTATAATCGCCACTACTAATGAACTCATTAGGACGTATCAAATCAAAAGCGCTGCTCAATGCTTGCTGTTGCCAAACCGTCTCAGATGAGCGTACGCCCCAAGGCTTGCCTACTATCGATAATGCCGCCTCGCCCACGAACAGCGCCAAGATTAAAGGCGTCATAAGCCGCGCAAGTTTACCACGTGATATGCCGCTGGCATTGATAACCGCCATCTCTTGATCCACATACAAGCGACCAAAGACTAGCATCAAAGCAATAAAAAACGCCAGAGGCAGGATCAGCTCTAAGAAGTAAGGCAGGTTATAGCCAATAATGGTAAACAATAAGCTGACATCTAGTCCCCCTTCAGCCGCAATCCCAAAGTAGCGTATGAGCCGGCCGCCAAGCATCATCACCATCAAAAACCCAAGCACTAAAGCAGTCGTAGAGGCAACTTGACGGGTCATGTAGCGGCGTAGTATCACAGTAGGTACTCTTGAGAGAATGATTTGATGTGCTCGTACAGGTGCTATGCCCGCGCAAACGCTATGAACATATCAAGCGTCGATAGAGGGCGTAGGCTGTAGAGCTAACCGCTAATGCTAGCATGTTTTGAGCGAAAATAACGCTGAAAAGTGTTCGCAAACATTACCTAAGCCTTGCTAAGTATGCATTCACGATTAAACAAAAACGGTAGAATAAAGTCAGTAGCAAATAAAGAGTACCTATTAAACCGTCATCGAACAGCAACTCTTAATGATCTTTTAGCGTAATGCTATTAAATTTTTGAATGCTATGGTTTGGATAAGTTTGTGTGTGCTTCGTATCAGACCGCGAATATAACTGCTTTTACTTGTTAGAATTTGAATGTAAACGTCTATTTATACTAAGCAAAGTATTTTGAATAAAAGATATTGAGTAAAACAACCTTTAGTAAAATTAATAACAAAAAAGGATACTACTATGTCAACACCCAAAACCTTATTGCAACTCGCTGGCGGTGAATTTAATACGCTTGATTGGTCAAACTGCGCCATTGTTTTTATCGATTATCAAAACGAATATGTCGATGGTGCCATGCCACTAGGTGACGTAGGCGCTAAAGCGATAGCCAATGCGCGCTTATTACTGAATAAGGCTCGCGAAAAAGATAGTCCTATTTTTCATATTGCTCATCACGGCGAAGACAATGGCAAAGTGTTTGACCCCTTATCGAGTAAAGTCGATATCGTCGATGACCTACAACCAAAAGAGGGCGAGACCGTTATTACCAAAAAGCACCCAAACGCCTTTTACAGTACGGAGCTACAAGCGCTCATAAAGGACGCGGGCAAACAACAAGTAGTGTTTGCAGGCTTTATGAGTCATATGTGTGTCAGCTCCAGTGTTAGAGCGGCTTTTGATTTAGGCTTTGATAACTTTGTCTGCCATGATGCTAGCGCCACGCGCGATTTACCTAACGCTAACGGCGAGACAATTAGCGCTCAAATCATGCACGATACCGCAATGGCCGCGCTTCAAGATCGATTTTCAGCTTTGGTCTCTACTGACGAATTATTAAACAGCTAATACTGTTTGATGATCAAGATTATAATGGGTTAGCAAATGACAACAACATTCGCTAACCTTTGCTCACAGCGCACCCAAACGTCGGTGTGTTACACTAGCTACTGGCTAAAACGCTGACAATGATAATCTATAAAGGCGTTTTGATACCATGACTTATCTCACTTTTTACCTCTATAAGGATAACTGTAGATGAATATCACATTAACCCAAAGTTTACCAAAGACTCATACGCAAAAAATACTAAAAAAAGAAGCTAAAGATAAAGACGCTACTTGCTTAGTCGTTTTGATCGATGACAAGAAGAATATTTTAGCGGCGTCAGAACTCAAGGACTATCAGGCACGTATCGAACAGCTCATTGAAGTCTCACACTTCACTGGTAAAGCGGGCGAAACCGTTGCTGATTATGCGCTCGCGGGCGACAAAAAAACCACGAAGCAAAATCCTATGCAACTGTTATTAGTTGGTATTGGTAACTGCGATAAATTAAAAGAATCTGTCTTACAAAAAATCGCCAAGACCATTTATAGCAGCACACAAAAACGCGTGAACGCTATCACTGTCGCTGTAGGGGATGCATTTGAAGCCGATCAATTTGGTCAATTTGCGCTTAACTTACTAGCCGCAAGCTATCGTTTTGATAAGTATAAGTCTGAGCAAAAAGAGCCTGTACTCACCGATATTTATCTACTTGCTAATGAGTTGCTATCCCCTACTTTAGACTTTGCTGAATCCATATTTAAAGGTCAAAGCCTCACGCGTGACGTCGCCAATGAGCCGGGTAACATCTGCTTCCCAGTCTACATGGCAGAGCAAGCTCAAGCACTAGCAAAAACTTATCCTGACCTATTAAAGGTTACTGTTCTAGGTGAAAAAGAGATGTCAGCGCTCGGCATGGACTGCTTCTTAGCCGTCGCACAAGGCTCTACTCGCGAGGGTCAGCTAGTACTCATGGAGTATCAAGGCAAGTCAAATTTTGTCACAAAAGTGATGACTAATAGCGCATCAGTCGCCAGCGGTCTCAAAGCGCTCGCTGACAAACTACCTACCAAAATGCCAAGTAAGAAGTCAGTCAAAGCTGTCGAACAGAATGACTGTACAGCACAAGCATCGAACGATGACGCGCCTATCGTATTAGTCGGTAAAGGCGTAACCTTTGATTCAGGGGGTATCTCGATCAAGCCAGGTGCGGCTATGGATGAGATGAAGTTCGATATGGGCGGTTCTGCTGCGGTACTTGGCACGATCAAAGCCTTGTGTGAAGCTCGTCTGCCAATTAACGTCGTTGGCGCACTCGCTTGTGCGGAGAATATGCCATCAGGGGATGCTACTCGTCCGGGTGATATCGTCAAAGCCATGAATGGAAAATCGGTTGAGATTTTAAATACGGACGCCGAAGGTCGTCTCGTGTTAGCCGATACGCTATGCTACGTACAGCGTTATCAGCCAAAGACCATCATCGATGTGGCAACACTCACGGGCGCTTGCGTAGTAGCATTGGGTCATGTGCGCTCAGCGGTATTTAGTAATGATGAAGACGTACTATTTGGCTTAGAAAACGCCAGTAATCAATCGGGAGATCTTGTCTGGCACATGCCTATGGATGATGAGTATCAGTCGCAAATCGACTCGCCTATCGCTGATATGCAAAATATCGGTGGCAAAGGTGGCGGCGCTATCACTGCAGCTTGCTTCTTATCGCGTTTCGTCGAAGACGGTCAAGCATGGGCGCATTTGGATATCGCGGGTACAGCTTGGAATTCAGGTAAAGAAAAAGCCGCTACGGGTCGTCCTGTTCCATTATTTATGCAATACTTAAAGAATTGCGCAGATATGGCCTAATCGGTTTTTAAAGACTCTAGTGATGACAATCAACTCATGAAAATTAGCTTTTATATCTTAAGCGAAAGTAAAGCCCAAGATTTCTTGGGCTTTACTTGTCAGCTCACTCAAACGGCGCTTAATAAGAGTGAGCAGTCGCTACTGATACTTGCGGCTGATGACGCGCAGATGACTGAACTTGATGACGCGCTATGGTCTGAGGATCCACTGAGTTTTATTCCGCATCACTGTCTTCTTGATAGCGTTACTGAAAAAGCTGATGCTCATACGCCTTTAACACCTGTCATGCTTAGCACTCATATGCCAGCAGACTTTGACGGTATTGTCATCAATACTACTTCTCGTCCTGTCACTGAGTTTATTAACGCAAATAGTTCAGCAAAACTCTTTCGTGTCCTTGAAATTATAAAACCTGATGAGGTCAGTATGGCTGAAGGACGTCATAAATATAAAAGCTATCAGCAAGCAGGCTACGAGCTTGCGCACTTTAAAGTCTGAATTTTGCACGTTCTGCATTTTAGGTTAATACTAAAATACGCCCGCTAATTCATAACCGTTAGACAAATAAAAAGAGCCTATAGTGGCTCTTTTTTATTACTGCTTTGATTATGACATCTACTTCAAACTATCAATATCTACCTCAATCACAGGCATCTGCGTATCGACTTGGCGTTTGAGTTTACGTAATTGCTCCACTTCCTCTAGTAGCTCGAGTATCAGACCAATAGCCGGTACGCTAGCTTCAAAGTCACGGCTTAGGCGCGAGGCACGGCGTACTGTGGTGAGCTGGTAGCCTGTGAACTGCTCATACTCTGGCACATCATACTCAATGATGTTTTCTTCTATTAATGCCAGTACCCACTGGCGCTCTTGACCGCAAGCTGAGACTAGCTCATCAAAGCTCATAATGAGGTCATTAAATTTAGGCGAGTGTTCCATTATCATTCTCCTCGTTCGTCCTTTTTTATCATTATTGTGCGCTTACTACTATATTAAAGCCTAATATATTAAAGCGTCCTATTAACGATGGATACTGGTATCAGCAAAGGCTTGTTTGAGCTGCTCGTAGGCCTGTTTTGCTTCATCCGTATTGACTTCTGGATTGACAATATTAAGCGTCAAATACAGATCACCGGTGTGTTTGGCAGGGATACCTTTGCCTTTTAGACGTAGATTGCTTCCTGATTTACTATTTTTGGGAATACTTACCCCAAGCGTACCCGTAGGCGTCGTAACATTGACCTTGTCACCAAGCGCCGCCTCCCATGGGGCAATATTTAGCGTCTGATAAACATCCGCGCCTTCTAAGCGAATATTGTCGCTATGGGTAATTTTTACTTTTAAGAATAAATCACCATTTTTGCCGCCGCCATGTCCTGCCGCGCCTTGACCTGCTAAGCGAATTTGCTTGCCATCAGTGATGCCTTTAGGTATTTTGATTTTTAGCGTTTTGTTTTCATAATCCACGCTGCCATTAGGCTTGCGCACAGGCACATTTAATTTAATACTGTAATCATCGCCGCTATAGACTGACGCCAAATCAACGCTGATCTCGGCATGTTGGTCTTGACCTTTGCTATCTTGCGCACCAAAACCACCACCAAACTGATCAAAGCCGCCTGACGTCCCGCTTGATTGCGCGCCAGCTGAGCCACGAGCGCCGCGACCAAAGGCTGAAAATATATCATCAAAACGAAAGCCGCCACCGCCGAACGCTTCGCCATCACCGAACTGATCCTTCATATCCTCCCAGCGAAAACCGCTCTGCCCGCCAGCAGACTGTCCACCGAAACCGCCAGCGCCGCCTTGAGAGGCAAAAGGATTGTCCAGCATAGCGTCGTATTCTGCGCGCTTGTCTTTGTCTCGGATGGTCTCGTAGGCGTTGTTAATCTCAGCGATTTTATTATCAGCGTCTGGATCATCACTCACATCAGGGTGAAACTGACGCACAAGCTTACGGTATCTTTTTTTAATATCAGCATCTGAGGCATCTTTTTTGACCCCTAAAATGTCATAGTAGTTTTTTTCTGCCATATTGTTTTTCCTTTTATTTTTTATTTCTAAAAATTCAGTTAACACATAATATGGAGATGATGGGTCAATATTCCATTTTTCTCTGCATCTATAACATAAAAAGCCTTACCAGTAATGATGCCAAGCGACACTAGCATTTGTATCATCTGAATCGCTTAAAGCATCATTATTAGCGTGCGTTACTATATTAGCGTGTGTCACTATGATTCTGGCATCATTGTTCTTTGACAACTGTTGCCGTAGTGTCAACTTGGTAAGAGCAATAGAGCCACGATTCTCTCGTTTAGAAGCGATGTAAGACAGCTCAGCACTCTGCTTGTTATATTTAGCGCGCAAACCAAACTCAACCCCTATATCTGCATGTCGATCTTGATCATGAACTGTCGCATTTACCATACCATAGCCAAGCATGTGCTTGCCAAATTTTGCGCCGACTCCAATCCCACCTTGCGCATAAGGACTGTGAGTATTACCAGTAAATAAGTCTGTGCGCGCGCCTGTCTTTAGTTGCCAAGACAATTTGGGTTCGCCTGACAAAGGTTGGCGTAGGTCTTCAATCTGCTGCATATCCAAAAAGACAAAGTCTGTTAGTGTCCATTTGCTATCACCAAAATCATAGCCTAAAGAGGCTTGTACTGCTTCAAAGCGTTTGTCAATATCAGTGTAGGCGTTGAGAGGATCTTTCACAAATAGTGATAGTCCCACCTCCACTCTATCTTCAGATAAAATCACTTTGGTTTGCGTGGTTTTATTACTCAATGCCGGTGACGCTTTATTGGGTACGGCCAGCTGAGCCAAACCATTACTGGCTGGTAGCACAAAACGTTGGCTTAATAACTCATTTTTGAATGCTTGCTGCTCTGGAGTATTGTCTTGTGATATTTTATAAGTGCGATGTAAAATCAAAAAATCCAGTGCAAGGGCTCTATCATCGGTATTCAGCGTGGTAAGCAGTGCGGTGTCTTCTGTACGAATGACGCCATTAATTATGTTTTGTATTGGCTTGGGTAGTTGTACAAATTTCTCTCGTAGCTGTGTTTGCTCAGAAGGCAGATAACGTACCGAGGCTACTAAAGGCTCTGTGCCACTATCATGCTCGAATAACTGGTCAAACACATAATCTGGCGCGTACCAAGGGCCTATGCGCTCAGTTGTTTTTACATCGCTTATCAGCTCTAATATCTCTCCTGAACGATAGCCACAGTTTTGTTTGATGAAGTAATAATCAAATCTAGCGGATTTTGCTTCGTATAAATGGTAGTTCAGTAATTGCGTTTCAAATGCTTCAAGATTTAGCACATACTCCCACATATCTCGCTGCTCGTTCTTAGAGTACACGGCATCTTGTTTAAAAAACTCCGTCTCCGAAAAACCCGCATCGTAAAGTCCGAACAGACCTTTAATCGCGTACATTGCACCATTTTCATTGGCTGGAATACGCGCGCCAAAGTTATATGAATTATTGAGTAGATCCTCACTTGAAAGCTCTCTGACTTCGTTAGTCGTACTATCTTTAGAACCTGTAGCCTTACTGGTTTTGACCAATACATGACCGAACGAAGAGGCCGGGTTTTTTAAGTAATTACTGACCAAGATTAGGCTTATCTCTTGATTGGGATCTGGCAGCTGTGAGCAGTCTTTTAGATTAATATTTAATTCGGGTAGATGGTGACTAAGCCATAAATATCGGGCTGGATACTGACAAACTACGCTTTTAGCATCAGCCTGTTCAATAGTAGCTATTAGTTCTTTGTAAGGATTAAAATCTTTTTTAGACTGCCTCTTATCATGAGTGAGGTAAAAATTAGGTGAGATGACCTCAGCCTTGCCATTTTTATAAAACAACAGATGTTGCCACTGAGAGTGCTTGGCTAATAATTCTAGTTTTTGAGTATTTCTATCTGGTTTTTTATTCAGCGTTGATATGGTTTGTACATCTTTATTAGATTTGGTGTTGTTGGCATCTATACTAGTAACAAGAGCAGGTTCGTTTGCTACTGTCAGTGTTGACTCTAGCAAATCTGGCTGTGCTGCATAGCTATTCGAGACACTCAAAAAAGCCATCAATATAAATATTCTTTGCATAGCTTTAACACCTAAAAATTATAATATATGCACAATAAAAAACACGTAAACGGTTTGTTTACGTGTTTTTTTATTAAATTATCAGAGTACTAGCAATCAGACTCATTATTAATCAGACCCACCTGTTAGATAGCACAGCTTTGCTTGACGATGTTATACAAGGTTTCAGCATTTTGATCTTGAGTAGCAGTACGATAGGCAGAAGTTTGCGCGTATTGACCGTACTGCGTACGTACGTTAGCAACTGAATCACAGCTGGCTACTGTTTGTAATGCTGACAGATGAGCGCCTTGACCTGAAGCCAAGTCTTTTTCAACGCTTGGGAAGGCTTCTTTAATTAAAACCGCAGCTTTAACATTACCGCCCTGACAGGTATTTGGAGACATAGAGTCAGAAGTAGCCGCCGTAGTACCCAAATCCCATGTAACGTTAGAGATGATAGCTAGGATAGGACTAGAATTACCAAACAAAGCACCACCGATACCACATTGCTTATAAATCTGCTCAATAGTACGACCTGTGTCTGCTGACTTGAAGTTAGAACCAAGATCAGCGTTAGCAGTACCAAACGGAATCATAGCAGCAACAACTGAGGCAAATGCAATCTTCTTAAACATAGAGTTTCCTTGATATGGAATAATAAAAAATGATAATAGACATCAAACTACTTATTACAAATTTGGTCTACTTTCGAATAAAGTTAAGCTAAAATAATGTTTAGCCCTATGCATTTTACAAATTTGTAAGAATATAGCAAGAACTTTTATCATTTAGTTACTGTAGCCTCTACTGATACTACGAACTGTTCTAATACTTATATACAGATACAAGTAATCTTCTACTTAAACAACATATTGCTATAAATGTTTAATTATTTTGTGGCTTGGCGAATTTTGCATACAATTTTGGATAAAGACCGTTTACAAACGGGTTACTCATTTGAACTCAGGCATTTTTTACACAATAGAAAGGATATAGCAAGTTTTTTATTGTATAATATATGCACTATTTGTACTCATAGGGAGTATGAATACTATAGGCAAGAGTATCTGTCTATTTTATAAATTACTTAAAGGTATCACATGTCTTATTTGATCAGGTCTTTGGTTATCACATTATCCCTACTGTTGACTACCACAGCCTTTGCCGGTAACACCAGTTACTACGGCAAAAAATTTCACGGTAAGCGTACTGCGAGTGGTAGCATTTTCAATATGAATGCTATGACCGCTGCACACAAGACCTTGCCGTTTGGTACTAAAGTAGAAGTGACTAACAAAAAGACCAAAGAGAGTGTCATAGTAAAGATTACGGATAGAGGGCCTTTTACACCAGGACGTATCCTTGATTTGTCTAGAGGCGCTGCTGGTAAAATAAACTGTAAGCTATGTACCACCACTATGAAAGTACTCTCTTATGGTGATGGTAGATACCGTAAGCAATAATGTAATAGAAGAGGGAGAGCTGGTGCTCTCCCTTTTTTTGTCTTTAATTTTAGAACTTATTTAAGACCCAATCTTATTACCCAATTTCTGCTTCCATATCCTCTAAAGCGGTCATAGCTAATAATAGTTTCTCTTCACAATCGCTGTGCTGCTGCTGTAACGACGCTTGCTCATCGAGCAGCTTTAGCAAATCAGCTTTGCGCTCATCGAGATAGAGCGTGGTATCAGCAAGTCTGATATCTACCTTTTCTGATTTATCATTTATCTCAACCAAAGATTTTTCTATCGCTTCGATCTCACGGCGGACAGGTGCTGTGCGTTTACGTTGTTCTGCCGCTAGTTTGCGTAGCTCTTCTTTGCTAAGAGTGGGCGCTTTGTTATCTTGGGTGTGTTTAGAAGGCAAAGTATTACTCGTTTCACGTGAAACAAACTTTTTACTCTCTTTTTTACTTTTTTTCTTGCTAGTATTTTTATCTGGTGCGTTTTCCTGCTTGCGCTTCTCCGCCAGCCACTTACCATAGTCGCTAATATCGCCGTCAAACTCATCGATCTGACCATCGTGCACCAGATACAGCTCATCGCAAACGTTGGCGATCAGTTCACGGTCATGCGAGACCAGCACCACCGCTCCCTCAAACCCTTGTAAGGCGATAGTCAACGCTTGACGCATTTGTAAGTCTAAATGGTTGGTCGGCTCATCAAGGACGAGAACGTTCGGGCGTTGCCAAACAATCAACGCTAATGTCAAACGCGCGCGCTCACCACCAGAGAACAGCTCACTTGCGGTATCGATACGATCACCGCGAAAGTCAAAACTACCCAAAAACGCGCGCAGTTCGGCGTCGGAGGTTTTGCCTGCTAGGCGGCGTAACATCTCCATAGGAGTCGCTGCTGCATCCAAAGCATCCATTTGATGCTGGTTAAAATAGCCAAGCTTTAGGGTGTCAGAGACGCGGTAACTGCCGGTTAACACTTTAAGCTCACCAACTAGCGCTTTGATCAGTGTTGATTTGCCCGCGCCGTTCATACCGAGTAGGCCCAGACGCGTATCGGGCGTGACTTGTACGTTGGCGTTGTATAGTAGCGGGGTATCGCTATAACCAATATCAGCCTGCGTCATCTCAATAAGGGGCGTACTCATATTGGCAGGCGGATAAAAGCGAAAAGAGAATGGGTTGTCCGCCATCATTGGCGATAGCTCCGCCATGCGCTCAAGCTGCTTGATACGGCTTTGTGCTTGTTTGGCTTTGCTAGCCTTGGCACGGAAACGACGAATAAAGTCATCTAAATGCGCTTTGGTGGCTTGCTGCTTCTCAAACGCTTGCTGCTGCTGCGCCATACGCTCATGACGAGTACGAATAAACTGCTGATAATTACCGGTATAAAGGGTGATTTTTTGTTGTTCGACATGCAAGATATGACCGACGGTTGCATCCAAAAAAGCTTGATCATGTGAGATCACGATGACCAGACCCGTAAAGGCATTAATCCAAGTCTCAAGCCAGAGGATAGCATCCAAATCTAGATGGTTGGTTGGCTCATCAAGGAGCATGAGATCGGCGCGGCTCATCAAGGTTTTGGCAAGGTTTAAGCGCATACGCCAACCGCCAGAGAAGCCTTCTACAGGCAGCTCATGTTGACTAGTCTTAAAGCCAAGGCCTGCCATAATTTGCGCCGCTTTGGTGGGCGTACGGTAACCGTCGATCTCATCGAACTGTTGATGCAAGACGCCGATTTGCTCATCGCTCACTGTACTGAGATCATTGAGCGCTGCATTAATCTCATACCACTGCGTATCCCCACTCAACACATAGTCAATTGCTGTTTGGCTACTAGCGCCAACTTCCTGCGCCATGTGCGCCACATGCCAGCTATCAGGGATGCTCACCTCGCCTCTATCTAGCGTGACTTCGGTATCCCCTGTGCCCATCTGCGTAAGTAGTAAGGCAAATAAGGTCGATTTGCCTGTGCCGTTGTTGCCCGTCAAACCGACTTTGTGGCCTGGGTGGAGCTGGAAACTGGCTCCTGCAAATAGCTCACGACCATCACGGCGAACACCAACGTCTTTAAATTCGATCATATCTTTTTTTATCTCAACAATTATAAAAAAGGTAGCCAGCAACACTTGTCTGACTCGGTCACGTCTCTATTACTCTCAAGCAACTAATAGCGGGGTATTATTATTGCAAACGCTTGACCGATAGGCAAACGACTGAGACGTGTTTGATGCTCAGTCATGGTACTGCTGATAGCTAAAAGGTTTCTAGAGGCGGCGCAAGTCGATAATAATGTATATACCATAGTTAGACTTGCAACGAAGTGTGAGCGCATTTTAACATCCGCTTGATGAGACAGGACTCTTTTTTACCGCTTTATTATCAAAATAGCCCCTTAAAGCACTCGTCTTGCTATTTTTGAGCACAAATCGTCTAAAAAACAGTTTCTATCAGTGCGTAGGTGTGACTATCAAATACGCCCTATATAACTATATTAAATTCAATTGTTCATTGTACTAGGGTATGCTAAGTGACACAAACTCTTGGTTCACTCTCCTATTCGCTGTCGCTAATCAGATATTGTCACCTAGCACCTCTCTTGACAAACGAATCCTCACCCCCATTATGATATACTGCTAGCAGATAAAAGCTTGGCGCCGAATAACCGCTTGAATGCATGACCCACTTCGCTGTCATGACAGCGCCCTATTGCATCAAACGCTATTAGTTTGCGGCTGTCAAAAACTCAAACTAAAAGACAGTTAAGCATTTAAACCAGACGATAGCCATTGATCCTAGTTACCGAGGTAGATATGAACGAATCAGCCAACCAATACAGCCCAAGCTCAAGCCAGCCTGTCGATCCCACTATATTGACCCTCACCGATAGCGCTGCACAAAAGGTACGCCGTTTGCGTGAAGAAGAAGGCGATAGCGATCTTATGCTACGTGTCTATGTGACAGGCGGCGGCTGTTCTGGGTTCTCTTATGGCTTCAATTTTGCCAATGACCTAAATGAAGATGATGCTGATTTTAATAATGGCGATGTGACGTTGGTCATCGACTCATTGAGCTATCAGTATCTACAAGGCTCTACCGTTGATTATACTGAAGGACTAGAGGGCGCGCGCTTTGTGGTACAAAACCCAAATGCAACCACTACTTGCGGTTGTGGTTCGTCGTTTTCTATTTAGTCTAAAGCAGATGAACGCGTTGGCTCGTTCATAGGCGCGAATGGACACTACTACAAATCTCTCACCTTTTACATAGCGCAGTCAAATGACTTCAAAGCATCTATCTAAGCGGTAGATGCTTTTTATTTTGTAAAATATAATAGAGAAAAGGTATGCGCAAAATGTGGCACACACGCCTTGTACGAAGCTTATCGTATTTGTAAGCGTGCATAGTTTTTAGAGCGGCTTTGGGCTAAACTGAGCGAATTGTCACCTTGACAGCCTCTATTTAGATCGTGCGCTAGTGCTGCTTTGATCTACCATAATAAATAACCATAGATGACCCTTATGAGTAATCGTGTAGATAGTTTTGTTGATTTTGAGATTCCAAGCTGGTTTAAGAGCGAACATGTAGTCGGTATGCTACGCGGTATCGAAAAAGAAGGACTACGTGTCAAAGCGGATGGTTACCTAGCTCAAACGCCGCATCCACAAAAGCTTGGATCGAAATTAACTCATCCCTTTATCACCACTGATTATTCTGAGAGCTTACTTGAGCTCATCACTGACCCTAAAGATTCGCCAAAAGAGACGCTAATGATGCTGCGTCAGTTGCATGTACTTGTATACAAAGCCTTACCTGAAGAGGAGCTAATGTGGCCTCTCTCCATGCCTTGTATGCTCTCATCAAATGACGAAGACATTCCACTTGCCGACTATGGTAGCTCAAATACAGGCAAGCTCAAGACTCTTTATCGTAGTGGTCTTGGCGTACGCTATGGTCGCCGGATGCAAACGATTGCAGGTCTTCATTACAATTTATCGTTCGGTGACGATCTATTTCAAGCATGGCAAGCACACGTAACTCAAGAACAATCGTTAGCAGAATTTAAAAACGAGAAGTATTTAGGCCTTATTCGCAACTTTAAGCGCTTGACCAGCTTAGTGCTCTATCTGTTAGGTGCTAGCCCAAGCGTCTGTCCGTGTTTTTTGGCAGGACGTGAGCATGACTTGGAGCTATTGAACGACTCCACTTATTATAAGCCTGCGGCGACCAGTTTGCGTATGGGCAAGCTTGGCTACACCAATAGTGTCCAAGAGCACCTCGATATCCGCTACAACCATCTACCTGAATACATCAAAGGACTACGCCGCGCTATTCAGACGCCGCACGAGAGCTTTGAGAAGCTCGGTCTCAATGATGCTAGTGGGCATCCTATCCAAATCAACGATCATATCTTACAAATTGAAAACGAGTACTACAGCCCGATCAGACCCAAGCAGATTGCTGAGCGCGGTGAGACGCCAACCGAAGCTTTGGAGCGTCGCGGCATCGCTTATGTCGAGTTTCGCGCGATAGATTTGGACCCTTATAGTGATGTTGGGATTCGTCTTTCTAGTGCTTGCTTTTTGGAAGTAATGGCGCTGTATTGCTTGCTCAATGACTCTCCGGAATTGATGCCTGAAGAGGAAGAGGCATTAGCAATCAACCTTGAGCGCGTGGTCAATGAAGGACGTCTTGATAATTTGCATATCATTAATAATGGAAAAGAGCAGTCGCTTGAGCAGTGGATGCTCGCACACTTAGCCAATATGCAGCCGCTAGCCGCGCTTTTGGACGCCCATTACGGTGGCAATGATTACCGTGCAGCAGTTGCTTTGATGCAAGGCAAAGCCGGACATTCTGAGTCAACGATCTCAGCACAAGTGAACTCAGATAGTGCGCGCTTGGGTAGCCTATGGAAACTTGGCTTTACGCTTGCAGAGCAGCATCGTGATTCGTTATTGCAGCAGACTTTGAGTCCCAGTATTCAAGCTAAGTACGAAGTACTAGCTGAAAAATCTATCCTACAACAGGCTGAAATTGAAGACAGTGAAACGGAAGATTTTATGGACTATATCCAGCAATATCGTTAGTTTTAATAAGCGATATTAAAAAGTGGTCGACAGGTGCGTATTTCTTTTATCTCGGTGTTTATAAGTACGATAGTAGAATCTATGTGACTTCACACTCGTCACTCAATCCTTATTTTTTGAGCTTTTTAATTCTATATAAGCGCGTCTATTTTATGCTAAAAACAATTACTTACCGCCAGTTGCAGATACTGCTGGTCATCATGGCTATCTTGGGCATGAGTTATGCGCTGTTCTTTTTGCAGCGTTATATGGGATTCACCCCTTGTCCACTCTGCGTCTTTCAGCGCATCGGCTTAATTGTTATGGGCGTTTTTGCTCTGCTTGCTGCACTCTTTCATCCCAAGTCAAAAGCAATCAAAATAGTACTCTGGCTTGGTAGTTTGGCAGGTATCCTCTGGTCGACAGGGGTAGCGGCGCGTCATGTCTGGTTACAACATCTGCCTGCTGATCAAGTGCCCTCTTGCGGACCGGGTTTGGATTATTGGTTAGACACTTTGCCCATGAGTCAGGTCTTCACCCAGGTGTTTGCAGGCTCAGGCGAGTGCGCCACTATCGACTGGATCTTTTTGGGTTTGAGTATTCCTGAGCAATCGTTAATATTCTTTAGTTTACTTATAGTCGTTCACGTAATGATACTACTGCGTATTCTACGTCCTACTCGATATATCTAATTATTCATGCCAGTGTTATAAATTATATTGAATATAAAGCAAATTATTTAAAATATCACTGCTCTTAATATGTTCAGTATAGTTCAAAAATTAAATCTGTCATTTCAAATACTTAAGCCGTGCTAATACCTTGTATTAGTACGACTTATTTTCAGTCATAATTCTGTTTTGTTGGTTTTACGTTTCTATGTATAACAAAAAACGCACAAACCACAGTGAAACCTTTGTTATCTTGAACTTTACTTACTAACGACTTACATAAAGCGTGCAGCCCAAAATACCTTCGACGCTATTATGGTGTATCTATGAAACCAAAATTATCTCATGTCTCATGCCGTAGTGCGTCAAAGCATTTTATAGGCTCATGCCTTTCTCTATGTCTTTTAGCATTGACAGGATGTGATAATTCTCATTCTCCTTCAGCATCTAACAACACGGCTTCGACTCAGATGTCTTCATTCAGTAGCGTACAAAAATCTGATGAAACGAATGAGGTCATAGATGTAGAAAGCAATATCGAATCTGAGGATGAAGGTCAATCGCTCATAGCATCAGCTCGGCCAACTGAGATATCACAAGCCAAGCGCACAGTGTTATCAAATAGTGATAGCGAGTTACAGGCAATTTTGATAGGTGATTATGGTGGCATACTACCCTGTACGTTCTGTGATGATATTGAGGTCACTTTAAATCTGTTTGCAGATAGCACTGTCGTTAAGACTAGTGTGTATAACAATCCAGAAGTACCGCGGGCATCTTTGATAGAATCTGGTGTATATCGTCAAGATAGTGAGCAGATTACTATTGCCTATGATAATAGAGCTACAGAGTCTTATTATATTAAAGACAATCACTTGCTTAAGATGGATAACAATAAAAACGTCGATGACAATCATAGCTTATCGCGTCAATAAGTCTGTCACGTCAGTAATTTAGCATTTAGCTGTCAACTAGTATCTGTTGTATAATCTAGTAGCTGTTATATAAATAATAATTGTCGATACAGCCCAAACTTATATCTATGAACCACTTATCGAGCCGCGCCTATGTATTAGGCGTTTTTTATTGTCCATCTATTAGGTATGGTATTAATACGCTACAATAAGCCAATTTTGATTTTTAACTCATTCTACGTGGTATAAACATTTTATGCATATTCATATTCTTGGGATTTGTGGCACTTTTATGGGCTCTTTAGCCTTACTAGCAAGAGAGCTTGGCCATACGGTTACCGGTTCAGATGCTAACGTTTATCCGCCGATGTCGACTCAGCTTGAGCAAGCTGGGGTTACGATCAAAGATGGTTATCATATTGAGCACCTGCAACCTGCCCCTGATTTAGTCGTCGTCGGTAATGCGATGACGCGAGGTATGGAAGTTATCGAATACATGCTAGATATCGGCTTACGCTATACTTCAGGGCCACAGTTTCTGTCTGAGCAAGTGCTTCAATCGCGTCATGTGATTGCGGTGTCGGGAACTCATGGTAAGACCACAACGACCACGATGCTGGCCTGGATACTTCACTATGCAGGCATCGATACAGGGTTTTTGATCGGTGGCGTGCCTTTGGTCGATACCACAGACAAACATTTGCAAAAAGTGTTTGCTCATAGCAGCTACCTCGGTAGTGGCAGCCAAGATACTCAGCATCATCTTGATAGCTCTCACACTCTAAACAGTCATGAGACAACTTCAGGTTATTTTGTGATTGAGGCAGATGAGTATGATTCAGCATTCTTTGACAAGCGCTCAAAATTCGTTCATTACCGTCCCCGTACGGCTATTTTAAACAACCTGGAATTTGATCATGCTGATATTTTTGCTGATTTGGCTGCTATTCAAACCCAGTTTCATCATATGGTACGCATGATTCCAAGTAGCGGCAAAATCATCATGCCAGCCAAAACTAAAAGCCTTGAGGACACCTTAGTTAAAGGCGTCTGGACTCCTATTTGGCGCACTAGTATTACTCCTACTGACTCAGATGGTACTGTGAGTTGCGACTGGCAGGCTGAATTGATTAGCGCTGACGGCGGTCAATTTCGGGTGAGGTTCGCTAAAGAGCAGGCTGTTGTTGAGTGGTCGATGAGCGGTCTGCACAACGTCAATAATGCCTTGGTAGCGATTGCGGCCGCCTATGATATTGGTGTTGATATTGCTACCGCTTGCGCCGCGCTATCTAATTTCGCCGGTATCAAGCGTCGTATGGAATTGATTGGTGAGGTCAATGATATCTTAATATTTGATGATTTTGCTCATCATCCTACAGCGATCAGCATGACCTTGGACGGTGCTAAAAAGAAACTGGCAAATAGACGTATTTGGGCGATTATTGAACCGCGTAGCAATACCATGAAAATGGGTATCCATCAAGACCGTTTAGCGCAATCAGCGGCGCTTGCTGACCTGACATTATGGTACGAGCCAACAGGTCTTGAATGGGGCCTAAAAGACGTCATAGAGCAAGCTAAAGATGCTCATACAGATCTGCAGGCGCAACAAGTAATGAGCAGCATTGACGATATTATTACGCATATTCAAGATAACGCTCAAGCTGGTGATGCTATTGTCATCATGTCGAACGGGAGCTTTGAAGGTATTCACGAGCGCTTGCTAGCTGCATTAGAGTAAAATTAGAGACGGCTCGATACTTTCAATTTGCTTGCACTAATTCTGTACAATTAAACATGTCTTTGGGAGATACCTTCTATTAATAGCAACTTATTAACTTTATGCTTACTTATCGACCTTACTTGATAGCAAACGGATAAACTCTCTCACATAGCCCATACATAGATAACAATTTCTACTTACTTTAATTTTAATTAAGTGTTTACAATGGCTTCATTGCTAAAAGCATAGAAATAGCTGTTGAATGATAATAAATAGGAGAATAGATATGGGCTTTATTTGGATGATTATCGTAGGTTTGGTAGCAGGTCTGCTAGCACGCGCCATTAAACCAGGTAACGATGCTATGGGCTGGATCATGACGATCGTACTAGGTATTGTTGGTGCCATACTCGGTGGCTTTATAGCAGGACTAATCGGTATCGATGCTGATGGTGGGTTCACAGGTCTTATTTTCTCAGTGATAGGTGCTATTATCCTACTGTTCTTGTATGAGATGATTATGAACAGACGTCGTCTTAAATAGTCTGCCTTATGATTAACTTCTACCTACGTTAATCGCCACTCAAATAAAAAGCCTCATCTAATATGAGGCTTTTTTGCTGACTAATTTGGGTCATAGGGTCGCAACTGACCTGTATGACTGAACAGATCGTAAATATCCTTGATAACGATTACTTTTGCCCTCATTTAACTTATAATGATGCCTATTTTATCCGCTATTACTAAGGTGCGCTGTTATGGCAATACGCCCTATTTTAAGTTATCCCGATCCACGCCTGCGTACTATTGCAGTGCCTGTGAAACAAGTCACTACTGAGATTAAAACCTTGATCACCGACATGATTGAGACCATGTATTATGCTGATGGTATCGGTCTTGCGGCAACGCAGGTGGATGAACATATTCAGCTGATCGTCATGGACTTGTCTGAAAACAAAGACACGCCGATAGTATTTATTAATCCAAAAGTGACACCACTCGTTGACGAAAAGCAGCCCTACGAAGAAGGGTGTCTGTCGGTACCTGAGGTCTATGACAAGGTTGAGCGCCCAAACAAAGTACGTATTGAAGCTTTGGATGAAAACGGCGAGACTATCGATAAAGAAGTAGAAGGTCTGCTTGCGGTCTGTATTCAGCATGAAATGGACCATTTGAACGGCGTTGTTTTTGTGGATTACTTATCTCGTCTCAAACAAACACGTGCCCGTGATAAAGTCAAAAAAGTGCTCAAAATACGTGAAAAACATGACGTCAAACAAGCACAGCCAAGCAGCGTTTAAGTAGCGTTTGGCGTATCTTATTGCTAATGACTAGTATGCTTATTCTGTCTGTCATTCAGTTTATCTCATATTTATAAAGGTTTATCATTATGACTATGATCAAAATTGATCAGTATTTTGACCCTGCCGCTTGGCAAAAATTTACTCAAGCGGCGCAAGGTCGCAAGACCCCATTCTTAGTGGTTGATCTAAGCCGTATCAAAACCAAATACAATCAGATGGTGGAGCTATTCCCTAATACCAAACTTCATTACGCGATGAAAGCCAGTCCTGCGGTTGAAGTGATTAGATTACTTGCAGAGCTTGGCTCTAACTTTGATTGTGCCTCTATCTATGAGCTAGACCGAGTACTCGATTGCGGCGTTGAACCTGATCGTATCTCTTATGGTAATACCATCAAAAAAGCAGAACATGTCAAGTACGCTTTTGAAAAAGGAATCACCTTATACGCAACCGATTCAGAAGCTGATCTCAAGAACATCGCCAAGCATGCGCCAGGTGCAAAGATATTTGTACGCATATTAGTACAAGGGGCGCAAACGGCTGAGTGGCCACTATCTCGTAAGTTTGGCTGTCACCCTGATATGGCAATTGACTTACTCATTCAGGCAAAGGCGCTAGGCTTAGTGCCTTATGGCATCTCATTCCATGTTGGCAGTCAACAAAAAGACGTAGCTGCCTGGGATGACGCGATTACTAAAGTTAAATATATATTTGACTGGATGAAGACTGAAGAGGACATTAAGCTGCAGATGATCAATCTAGGTGGCGGTTTTCCAAGCAACTACCTCAGTGAGGTCAATCCTATAGAAATCTATGCTACTGAGATCAAGCGCTATTTGTCTGAGGATTTTCACGATGATGATATGCCGGAGATTATCTTAGAGCCTGGACGCTCGCTAGTCGGTGGCTCAGGCGTACTGGTTAGTGATGTCGTGCTTATCTCACGCAAGTCCCATACCGATCTTACTCGCTGGGTTTATACTGATGTCGGTTTATTCCAAGGTCTGATTGAGACGTTAGGAGAGGCGATCAAATATCCTGTCTACACACCAAAGATGGAAACCTCAACTAGCGAAGGTACGGTAGTCTTGGCAGGCCCGACTTGTGATTCAGCTGACATCATGTATGAAGAAACGGGTTACAAAATGCCGCAAGAGCTTGAGATTGGCGACAAAATCTATTGGTTGACCACAGGCGCTTATACCAACTCTTACTCCTCAGTTGAATTTAATGGCTTCCCGCCTTTAGAAGTGGTCTATATTGATTAGATTTTAGATTTCTATAAAAAAGCGCAGCACTATGAATAACAAGGCTGCGCTTTTTTGTGTCTGTTAGGCTCAATTTCAGTTAGATATAATACATTATTTCCGCTAGTAATAATATTTCACTTTTTACATTAAAAAACGTTCATTATACTTAGTTATCAAATTAGTGAATATTAGTTTACTAATAACGTTGTTATATATTACGGTAAGAAAAAAATTATTACAGGGAAGTGAACTATGAGAACTAGATTTTTTGGTACTTATATTATATGCACATTGATAACTGGAATTTTTTTATCAGGATGTGGGTCAGATGATGATTCAAATAATGATATAAGTGTAAGTAATCCTAATACAGATAACACTGGTAATTATGAAACACGAATAGCAGCTTATGCAGAACTAAAAGAAATACCACTTGATGAAGCGAAACGTAGGTTATTAGTTATGGATAGCGCGTACGAATCGTATCCTGCCATAGATGAGCATCTTCGTGATTCTGCATCAAGCATTTACTTTAATGGCGATGAAGACTTTGGATTGACAGTTAGGACAACTAGAAAGGGAGAGCTATTAAGTATATTAGATGAAAATCTAATTAAAAAGATTAAAGATGAGACTGGAATGCTATTAAGAATAAAAAATAATGCCGTTATGAATTCTGATGAATTGCAAGTAATGCTATCTCAGAAAACAGAGGAATTATCAGAGAAAATATTAGGTTTTCAAGCTATGGGTTATAATCCAAAGAAGGACAGTATTATTATCAAGGTGTATGATCCAAGTCTAAGTTCTAACGAGGAACTATCCAATAAGTATTCTATGAAAGATTTATCAGGAATTGACGTAGAATTTCAATTGCTAAGTGCTCCGATAGCGCCAGCAGTTTTAGTCGGTGGAGGTCAACTATTAAGTTTTAATGGGTCTACGCCATCTGGTAGATGCACTGCTGGCTTTAGTGCTTTTGCTTCTAATGGCGCTCCCGCTATTATTACTGCTTAGGTAGATCAAAGTATAATAATGGAGTAACCAGTTTTCAGTATACAGATAATAACAACGTAATACATAATTTAACTCCAGCTTATACAAGACCATCTGCTAATCATGATATGGCTCTATTGCTAGCTCCATCATTCACTTCTATAAAGGCAGGTGTATATTTAGACGATAGATTTGGATCAAGTCCTGTTGTTGAAAGGGGTACAAAACAGTCTTTGAAAAAAGGCTTATTTAGTACACCTGCTGAAGAGTTTCTGTGTCATTACGGACGTAAAACTGGTTTTAGCTGCGGAGAAACTAAAGAACTTTATATTGGTTTAAAAGCTGTTTACAACGGTGTAAGCCTATGTAATACAGATAAAACTTCATGTAATTCAACTTTTATCTCCCTAACTGGAAGTGATCTAAAATGCAGTGCAGGTGACAGTGGAGGCCCAGTGGTTTCAGGATACCCAGTTGATAATAGAGGTGGTTTCGCAGCTTATGGTATTGTTAGTGCATGTGATCAAACACTTGTTAGACCGGGTGAAGACTTAACTATGTATCTTTCTAGCTTAGATTTTATCAATGAATTACCAGCAACATTGGCACTAGCACCATAGTATATAGATATTATAGAAAACCTTTTAATTTATAGGACATATTATATATTCAATAACTGTAAGTAAAGCGAAGTAATTAAATATTGATCTTTTATAAATGGAAGCTGACAAATGAATAAATCAATACTGCTGATTGTTATAATTTATAGTCTAACTGGTTGCGCCTCAATAAATACAAATAGTAATGATTCTCTTAACTATGCTGCTGAGGGAAAGGATCTACCAAGTGGAATTTTTACTTATTATGACAAGCCTAGTTCCATCTATCTTCCAGTAGATTATGTAACTACAGGTAAGTTAATAATAGACAATAACTGTCTATTATTACAAACAGAATCTGGCATCTATACCCCTGTATTTCCAGCAAAATATACAAAGTATCAAGAAAGTAATACCGAAATAGTTTTATATGGTAGAAGTATCAAAATAGGAGAGACAGCAGAAATTCCTGCTGTTCCTAGAGATAGAAGAAATATTGGTATGCAAAAGATTGAAGGAGAACCTTATTACGTAACTAAAGGACAACCGCATTGTCTAGATAATGACCTAATGAAGATTGAACGTTGGTAAAGAAAATCAGGCATTAATTTACAAGCATTTCACTTAGCGACTACTTCTTACTTTTTAGCATAAAAAATAATCGTCACACCCTATTCTAAACTCAAAAAGACCTACTGAACCAAAAGTGAGATAGGCACACTGTTACTATTATCTATAGTGCGATTAATGCCATAGCCTGAGCTTTGGCTTTGCCCATTTTGCGTAATCTGACCAATCGTTACCCACTGTCCACGCGGCACTATTATAGTACTATTTAGACGCTGTGCTTTGACAGCGTTATTCTGACGGTAAGTCGTATTGGATCTGAGTAGTGTCTCTTCTACTTGCGACAGACTAACCTCAACTTGTCCACTTGGTAATAATCTTGGGACGACAGCGATACCTTGCGTAGTCGGTAGCAGCACTTGCTGCTGAATAACAATCTGTCCTAGAGGACGATTATTATTAGAGTAATTAGAATAAACACTGCGGCTATAGTTTTGCGTCAAAGCATACAACGTGCCTGTGCTAATGCTCGCAGCACTGCCTGAGAGCGTCTGTACTTGATATAGGTTATCGCTTTGCTGCTGACCACCCCTTTGCATAATAACCCCTGTACCTTGAATGCCTCGATTGCTAATAATCACTCGACCCTGCTGGGTATTGCGTTGTACCTTACTATTACTGCCTACACGTACTGCTACGGTTAATGGCTGCGGCTGACTATCAATCTGGCTGAGTAGTTGCAGCACCGCTTGGTAATTGGCAGGTGTGGTTCGTAATACCAATTTATCTTGGTAATTACTGACATTGCCACCGTTAGGGCTAGTGTTAAGCTGTTGGCGCACCGCCGTTAATAATAAATCGCCGCCATAAGTATCGATGACGTAGGTTTGATAAGTAGCGGCTTGCACAGTTATAGGCAGAACAACAAAACTTAAGACCATAGCGGTTAGTGGTAAATAGCTTACGGGAGAAACTTTACCTTTTGAGAGATGTTTATCTATGTCCATGCGCTTATCCTTTAACCCCTACTCACTCAGCCCCAATACATCCTGCATATTATACTGACCCTTATTCTGCTGAACGACCCAAGTCGCTGCGCGTACCGCTCCTGCGGCAAAGGTCATGCGTGCGCGCGCTCGATGAGTAATCTCTACCACTTCGCCATCAGCGATGAACATAACCGTATGATCACCGATGATCTCGCCACCGCGAATCGCATGAATGCCGATAGTGCCTGTTTCACGTGCGCCTGTCTGTCCTTCGCGCCCATAAATAGCGACGTCTTTTAGGTTCTGACCACGCGCCTCCGCGACTGCTTCTGCCATCATGTAGGCCGTACCAGACGGTGCATCGACTTTGTGTTTATGATGTGCTTCAATCACTTCGACATCGGCATCGTTACCGAACGCCTTGGCGGCCATAGCCAGTAGCTTGAGCGAGAGATTGACGCCAGTGGAGTAATTACCGGCGTAAACAATTGGAATATGCTTGCTAGCTTCAGTCAAGACTTGCTCTTGCTGCTCATTGAAGCCTGTAGTTCCGATGACCATAGCGATTTTGTGTTCGGCGCACGTTTGCATATTTTGCTCAGTAGCCTCAGGCAAACTAAAATCAATCAAGACGTCGATATTATCAATGACTACTACCAGATCGTCGACGATTTTTACGTTTATGCGCTCAATAGCCGCGACTTCACCAGCGTCAGCACCGACCAAACTTGAGCCTTCACGTTCGATGGCGGCACTCAGAGTCGTTTGCGGATTATCTTGCACCGCTTCGATTAGCATGCGACCCATACGCCCGCCTGCACCAATCACTCCGACTTTTATTATTTTATTCTTTGACTGCTTACTCATGACCTATCCTATATTTTTTAAAATATCTGTTTTATTTTATGATTATCATAGCATGAATTAATTTATGCCCTATTATAAACTGATACTAAAAAGCCCAATAGTTTCACGTGAAACTACTAGGCTTAGATTAATTATAAGGCTACTTTTGTATCACTAAATTCCTAGTCAAACAACTCACCGATTTTCTTAAAAAAGGATTTTTTGTGTGGCGATTGTTGATGCTTGCTATCACCATCCAACGTATCTTGGAATTGACGTAATAGGTCTTTTTGCTCACGGTTTAGGTTAACTGGCGTCTCAATGACAACACGGCAGATCAGATCACCTTTCATCGTTGTGCGTACTGGAGTCACGCCTTTGCCGCGTACTCGTAGCAGTTTGCCACTTTGTGTACCCTCAGCGATTTTGATATTGACTCTACCATCAAGCGTTGGAATCTCAACTTCTTTTCCGAGCGCTGCATCAGTGATGCTAACAGGCACATCCATATATAGATCTGCACCTTGGCGAGTAAAGACTTCGTGAGGTTTAACGCGCACTTCGACATACAAGTCGCCGTTTTGTACGCTTGCGCCGCCCGCTTCACCTTCTCCTGCTAGACGTACTCGATCACCATCATCAACGCCTGCTGGGATAGAGACCTCTAGGTTGCGCGCTTTGTCTTTGATACCGTTACCATGACAGTCAGGGCATGGGTTTTTGATTTGTTTACCACTGCCGCCGCACTGTGGACAGGCTTGTTGCACCGCAAAGAAGCCTTGTTGCATACGAACCTGACCTTGACCATGACAGGTCTGACAAGTCACGATGTCAGAGGCATTCTTTGCGCCTTTACCATCACAGGTGTTACAAGGAGCTGGCGCAGTAAAGCTGATCTCTTTTTTGCAACCGCGTACCGCTTCTTCTAGTGTCAGCTCAATGACGTAACGCAGGTCGGAGCCGCGACGCGCACGACCACCGCCGCCACGCGACTGACCAAAGATATCGCCAAAGTTACCAAAGATATCGCCAAAGATATCTTGAAAATTACCGCCCCCTGCACCGCCAAAGCCGCCACCGCCCATACCGTTCTCGAACGCAGCGTGACCCATGCGATCATAGGCTGAGCGCTTATCTTCATCGCTCAAGACTTCATAAGCCATCGAAGCTTCTTTGAATTTGTCTTCGGCATCAGGATCGTCAGAGTTACGATCGGGATGATATTTCATCGCCAATTTACGGTAAGCTCGCTTGACCTCTTTATTATCTGCTGTTTTGCTGACGCCTAATATCTCATAAAAATCGCGCTTACTCATGGGCTCTCCTATCGTCGTAACAGTACTGCCTTACCAACTATCAGCTACTCGTACGCGCTTATACTAGCGCTATCGCTCATCGCAACAGACAAACGTTTCACATGAAACTTAGTCTGTTGCAAGCTATAAAAGGTCATCGACAAAGGTTTGGGACAAGAATACTGTGTAACCAAATCAGTTATTAAAAGTTTGCGCTATTTATGGAGATGACTATATGATTTATCAAGCTCATTAATTATAGGTTTTATGCTGATTCTGTATTTATGCGCTTATCTTTTGATATAAAACCTCTATTGAGTCATGCTAATATTTATCGCCTTATGCCATCCACAACGTCCAAGCAGGTCACAACCCTATGAAGAAGCTGATTAGTCTTTTAATATTACTCATAGTCATCGCTATCGCACTATATGCAGGTTCGCCCTATTACAGTGCCTATCAGCTCAAAAACGCTTATGATGCCAAAGAAGGTGCTAGTATCGCGGCCGCCATTGACTACGAACAAGTGCGACCAAGTATTCAAACGCAGTTGACTGATGATTTTGCAGCGACAATGAGAGAGTACCCGCTAGTCGCAGAATTGGGCGGCGATGCGTTGAAACAAGCGGCAGATAACTTTATCGCTCAGGCTGTAGACGGCGCAGTCACCCCGCAAAATGTCGAGAGGCTGATTGATACTCAAGGTCAGGCCAATACAGCGACCAAACAGCTGGCAGCTGCGTGGGCCATCGCTAGCAATCAGGTGGATTTGCGCGGTCTCATTCAAGATTTAATTATTCAGCGCGGTGATATGAGTGCGGTCATCGAAAACCAGACGCAGATGGTTATGCAAAAACAAGCTGACGAGATAAGTCAGCAAGCCGTGCAAAGCGCAGATAGCGATAAGCCGACATTGAGCTATTGCGGTATCAACTGCTTTATGATTAGTGGTCAAGTTAAAGGCTATCCGCTAACCGTAGAGATGGCACGTGATGGGTTGGTGAATTGGAGAATCGTTGATGTCGTTCTTCCATAAATCAATAAACTTAAGAAACGTCTTTTAATTGATTACACTTCTCTATCGTGTATTCAACCTGAAGAGGGTGTTTTAACAGCGCTTTGTTATCTTTAAATTGTTTTATAAGTGATCTTTATGCCTACTCAAGTAACGCCTACAGTCACGAGCTCTAAACCTGATATGCCGATAACTATCCTAGATGGCGGCATGGGGCGTGAGCTTGAGCGCCGCGGTGCGCCTTTTCGTCAACCTGAATGGTCAGCGCTAGCGCTCAGTGCTGATCCTGATAGCGTGCGTGATGTCCATATCGACTACATCAAAGCAGGCGTGAATGTTATTACTACCAACAGCTATGCCATTACGCCTTTTCACTTAGAAGAGCGGTTTTTTAGTGAAGGGGCGCAGCTAGTAAAAACCGCTGCGCGGCTCGCGTTTGAGGCAGTAAAGATAAGCAAAAATCTTGATAACTTAAACCCTGTGCGCATCGCTGGCTGCTTGCCACCACTGTTTGGCTCTTATCGACCTGACTTGTTCAATCCCAAGCGAGCACCCATAATCGCATATCCGTTGTTAACTGAACAAGTAGACTATGTCGATATGTGGCTGGTGGAGACACAAAGCAGTATCATCGAAGCGATCACTTGGTATCAGCTGATTACAGGATTTACAGCAACTCAAAAAAATCGATCCGTTAAACCCATTTGGATAGCATTTACGCTCGATGACAGTGCATTGGACATTGATATTGATAACACTACCGAACCCGATCAGAATATCAATAATACTAAGCTGCGCTCTGGTGAATCAGTAGCGCAGGCTATAGAGGCTATGCTTGCACTAGGTATTGAGGCGGTGCTCTTTAACTGTAGTCAGCCTGAGGTTATGAATTCGGCATTACAAGTGGCAAAGAAGATAATAGATGAAGTGTCACACCCTATGCAGCTCGGCATCTATGCCAATGCCTTTGCCTCAAAGCAGGTGCATAAACAGGCCAATGCGCAACTGCGCCAAATACGTCAGGATACGACCCCTGAGAATTACTTGACTTGGGCGCAGCTCTGGCAAACCTCTGGTGCCACTATCATCGGTGGCTGCTGCGGTATTGGGACTGAGCATATTGCAAAGCTCTCGCAGCATTTAGCGGATAAGTAGCGACGTTCTATTACGGTTGATACGCTACTCAACACCCAAGAATTCTAAAAATTCAGGACTCTCAAAACTGGCTTGATACAACACCCCATCTTCGCGGTAAATTGCAGGCGTGGCGATGACTGCCAGTCCCGCGGCCTTTTCACGATTATGCGTGATGTAATCAGTCGTACAGCTGGTAGGCGCAGGCGTCATTTGACCGTTTAGCATAGCGTTGTCCAACGCTTTACGGCGATTTGTCTCACCAGACTGACACCAAATACCGCGCATTTGCTCAAATGATTGCTCATAGATAGGATAGCCAATCGTTTTCACTGTGACGCCCTTTTGGTTTAGGCTATCCATTTGTTTGTGTAGCATACGGCAGTAAGGGCAATTAACATCCGTTGCGACATATATGACTGCTTTTTCGGTAGTGGTTGCAGGATAAGTAATCAATTGCGACTCATCTAAAGCTTTAAATACCGATAGGTTTTTACGCGTTTCAAAATTTTCATCGAGTCCGATAAATTGACCGTTGTCGATGACCGATATCTCACCATCTGTCACATATTGCGCGTCATCAGAGACCAAAAAAGGCACCCCTTCTAACGTTGCGCCCCAAATCACACCAGGCACCGCTGTATAATAAAACGACGTTTTGGTGCTCATATTAGCCAGTGCACTCATATTGGTCAGTAGCGCTGATTTGGCCGCACTGCTGACTGGCATACCGACTTGCGTAGCACTGCTACGTGTAGGCGTCTGATTCACTACACGCGGGCTTGGGTTCTTTTGCAAGTCACCTTGAATGACGTATTTGGCGTCTGCGGTGATATGTAATGGCGATTGTCCGATCAGCTCAACTTGATACATATTCGGCAAATGAGAAGGCGCAATAGCGATGATTTCAACCTTGATACCGGCCTCACTCAACGTTTGACGTATACGGGTATCGACCGCTTGGCTCACCGATGTATTAGCTTGAGTATTACTTGAGCTTTGAGAGACGCCGCTTATCGTCGATTCGGCACAAGCACTCGTCGCTAGCAGTAGCACACTGACAAGGCTCATTGCTTTAAATACGGGTGTGGTCTTAAATACGGATAACATCATAGCGATTGTCCTAACACAATAAAGTAGGTGCTAAAGTCGGTTGTGTTAAGAGACTCAATAAAATTAGCAATTACTATATAAAAAAGTAGATTAAAAGATATCAGGACTTTAGCACACAAGCTAAATTTGGAGAGGGTTTGCCAGTTACTTTTGCAAATCGCTACTTGAGCTTAAGGGAGGCGCAATAGAGATAGATAAAATGAGGTAAAAATATTGTATGGTTGTATGGTGTGGTCAGAGAAGCGTAACCTACCATTTAGATTAAGTCATTATTGAAAGGTGGGTTACGTTTTATTGAAATTCTTTATAAGAATTCCATAAAACTAACCACACCCTACGCAAAATTGATTAAATGACTTCTAAAACTTTTCAACTTCATCAGCAGTTAAGAAACGACTATCGCCTATCTCAAGACCCTCTAAGGTGATATGACCGACGCTGGCGCGGTGAAGCTCAGTGACGCGATTACCAAAGTAACCCATCATGCGTTTGACCTGATGGTATTTACCTTGCTCCAAAGTCAGACGCGCATGAGTCTCATCGGTGAACTCAAGAGTAGCCGGTTTTGTCGGCTCATAATCACCCTCTAACAATATCCCTTCACTCACCTTTTGCACCGCTTTGGCTTGTGCGCTCTCATCCATAGGATCAGCTAGGGTCAGCTCATACACCTTGGCATGTTCATGCTTGGGACTCGTCACGCGGTGCAACCAGCCGCCATCATCGCTAATCAGTAATGCGCCAGTGGTATCGACGTCCAAGCGACCTGCGATACGCAAACTGCCAAGCTCTGGTACGGCGATCAATTCGGTGACGATGGGATACTCTTTTGCCTTGAGCGTACACTCAAACCCTTCAGGCTTATGCAGCAGGATATAACGATTGCCCGTCGCAACCGAGAGCGACTCGCCTGCCCACAGCACCTCATCATTATTGATGTCGACATGTACGCCCGGATCTTTGATCACTTGATCATTAACCGTAATCTCGCCTGCGTGCAGGATTTTTTTGGACTCTTTGCGCGACAGCTCGGTGGCTTTACTAATAAATTTATCTAAACGCATGCTTTTGCTACCATTTGATTTGTTATAGTGGGGCAAGTTTAACATATTCACTCTCAGCCTAGGCATATCATCACGACTATATGAGCTATCAAACCCCAAAAACCGCTGTCACTGCTCGCCTTGAGATCAAAAAGTCTGCCTTTATCACCTATGGCTATCCGGTAGCCTCACGTGAAGCTGCGATGTTTCATGTGGAACAATTACGCGAGCAATACGCTGATGCCCGTCATTATTGTTGGGCATACATCATAGGCGACCCTGATAATACAACGAGCGCAGGTTTTGACGATGACGGCGAGCCAAGCGGTACGGCTGGACGACCGATACTGGGTGTATTGCAGCACAAATCTATCGGCAACGTCATTATTATCGTAGTGCGTTATTTTGGCGGTATTAAGCTTGGCGCAGGTGGTCTGACGCGTGCCTATGCAGGATCAGCGCAAGCTGTTATCGATCAGATGACACTGCAACCTTACGTTTCAATGACGCAAGTACAGATAGTTGCTGATTTCGCTCATGAGTCGCAGTGCCGTTATATCGTAGAAGACCTACGTGGTCATATTGACGATGTCGTCTATAGTAAGCAAGTTACGCTCACTGTGACCATCGCTGAAGCTGATATTGCAACCTTAAAAGAGCGTTTGGCAATGGATGGTCAGGTGCTAGAAGATTCGTTTTCTGATAGCTATCCTCTTATTTGAGTAACCATCCGTTCACTCAAAAAAATTGGTTTTGACTACGGCTAACGGTATGATGAACTATACCCTTTGTCTCACTTTCATAAGACTATAATATGTATATATACAACGCACCGAAATCCTTTAAACCCAGTGCATTTAAGCCGCCATTCTGGCTAACCAATCCGCATCTGCAAAGTATCTTACCCAAGTTCTTTGCACCCAAAACCCCAGTTTACCGCCGCGTTATCAAACCAGATTCGTTATGCGAGACGGACATCGCTTATGATTTTTATGACGCTCATCCAATCGACAACCCAGATAACGCCTTAGAGCAGACGCCATTGATCGTTCTATTTCATGGTATGGAGGGCAGTAGCGATAGCCATTATGCGCGAGCTCTCGCCTATCAGATGCATGCTCAAGGCTGGCACTTCGTCGTCGCCCACTTCCGTAGTTGCGGCGGTATACCTGCGAGAGGTCGCGTCTTTTATAACGCCGGCGACACCGAAGAGGTGCATCATATGTTGCAAAATTTGCGTGAAGAGTTTGCCAATATCTACGCGGTTGGGGTGTCTCTAGGCGGTAACGCGCTAGCAAAGTATCTAGGTGAATATGGCGACCAAGCCCTATGCAAAGGCGCCGCCGTTGTCTCAGCACCTGTCGATATGTCGTCCGCCGCGCTCAGTATGCATAGCTTTTTGAGTCATCGCATTTATACCCCGTATCTGCTCAACCCCATTATCAAAAAAGCGCTAGCAAATGATATCAGTGAGGAGGAAATCGCCTCTATCAAAGCCGTCAACAAGATTAGCGATTTTGATAATATCTTTACCGCGCCGCGTCATGGCTACCGCTCCAAAAACGACTATTACCACTCTTCCTCAGCGCTACCTTATTTGATCGATGTCACACGTCCTCTACTCCTCGTCAGCGCCAAAGACGATCCCTTTATCGGCTTTACCGCGACCCAAGGCGATGTCTCAGATAAGGTCACTATCATCGAGACCGATCACGGCGGCCACATTGGCTATTTGCGTTATCGCTCAGACAAAGGTCAGTCCAAGGGCAAACTAGCAGATACCCATTCAGAAACTGGCGACAAGACTAAAACATCAAGATTCGACATCAACTGGATACCTGAAACGGTCAGCGCTTATTTTATTGCTATTGGCGTGCCTGCTACTCAAACGCCTGACTCTGAGACGTTAGCACCTCAATAAATAACAGCTCTGCTTTTTAAATTTTGAGACTACCCTATGTATCCTTATATACGCTATACCAAGTCTATCGTTGACGCTATTATCAATAATAAAAAAGGCCAACCCTTAGCGTTTGACCACGTTAGCGAAGTTACCGTGCGTTGCAGCTTTACTGACATTGATCCTATGTTTGAGATGAATAACGGTCGGGTGTTGACCGTCTATGATATCGGGCGTACCGACTTTATCATTCGGACTGGGCTTGCCAAGCAGCTACTCAAAAATCGTTGGGGCATGGTGGTAGCTGGCAGCACCATTCAGTACCGTAAGCGTATTCGACTGTTCGATAAAGTCACGATAAAGACGCAGCTGGTCGGTATGGATGAGCGCTGGTTATATCTTGAGCATTCGATGTGGGTCAAAGGCAAACCGTGCTCCTCTGTCCTACTACGTACAGGCGTGACAGAAAAAGGCAGAGTCATTGAGATGGCAAGAGTGCTATCAGCTTTGGGTTTGTCAGCTTGGGACACGCCCACTGAGCCTTGGATCCAAGACTGGATAGATAGTGATAAAGCGCATCGCTGGCCGCCAATGGGTGAGATGGTTTAAAGGTTTTTGACTGTTCGCTATGCTTAAAATTTGTCGTAGGCTGGGTTTTTAACCCAGCCTTTTGATTTTGCCGAGTTTTAAAGCTCGTTTGAAAACTCGGCGTATTCTAAAAGAGCTGGATAGCTCAAAGCAGAGTTACTTATTTATAAGTCTTTAGAAACCCTTAGAACTACTATTCTATAACAATACATTATATAAAAAAATATAATAAATGCTAGGATAGAGAGGAGTAAGTTACTCAACAAACTATAAAACAAGGATAATAATATGGCTAAGCAAACAGATTATGTCGGTACGCTATTTGATAATAGTGACTCAAACCCAAGCAAAATCACCCTCGCTTTTACTATGGCAGGCGTCGCGCTCAAACAAGGTCACTCGGCAACCGTCATCTTGATGGTAGACGCCGTGCACCTAGCCCTACCAAATGCGCTGGATAACGTCGATATTGGCGATCCCTTTGAACCTGCGGGCGAGCTGCTAGAAGCCTTTATCGAAAAAGGTGGTCAAGTCTTGGTCTGCGGCGCGTGCATGAAACACAATGGCGTGGCAGAGTCAGATATTGACAAGCGCTTCGCTGTCATTAGCGGTGATGATGTGGTTAAGTTACTCATGAGTGCGAAGGGATCTTTGCAGTTGAATTAAGGGGATCATCACTTAACAATAACTCCATCATCAAAATAGTAGCCAAAAAAAGAAACATCAGACCCGCTGATGTTTCTTTTTTAATTAAGGCAAATCTAAATAATTACTTTTTTAACCCTTCACGAAACCTATTATAATCCTCGGCCGTCTCATCCACCGCCTCTATCATCGGCACGTGACCAACCTCTGGCATCATAATGACTTGCGCTTGCGGGATAATCTGCTTCATCACGATAGCAGTTTCAGGCTTAATCACTCGATCTTCCTCACCCCAAACCACTAGCGTTGGAATATTGTATTTAGCGATAACTTTGGCGCGCTCTTCTACGCTGTCCGTGACAATTTGCCCAAGGATTTTGGCATCCAATTCTCTATTGTTGATGCGTTCTTGTGCCAATACCGCTTGTACTGATTTTGGGACGTAAGGCGGCTTATACATCACAAAGTCGTACATCTTATAAAAATCTTCTTTGCTCTTTATCAGCAGTGGATTGCTCTCAAGCGTCGCACCTTCAAAAGATCTTGCCATACCTGCTGAATAAAATCCGCCGCTATCTATTAACCATAAACTATCGACATCCTGCGGGTATTTGGCAGCGTAAGCCACACTGATCGCACCGCCCATTGAGTTGCCACCGATATGAATATTGGAGGTCATACCTTTAGCTTGGAGTAGCTCATGTAAGCGCGTGGCCTGTGCCTCAGAGCGATAGTCGGCGCTCATAGGCTTACTCGATTCACCGAAACCGAGCAAATCGGGAATAATGAGATGATAGTTTTCCAGATTTTTAGCGATACGGGTAAAGTTATCTTTATTACCGCCGAATCCATGAATGAGTAGCAAAGGCTCACCCGTTAGATTGGCGTTTTCGCTATATACTAGCTTTTCACCTGAGGATAAAGTAAAAGACTTGACCTCAAGGTCTGACTTGTTGCGCTCATATTGTACGAGCTTTTGTGTCGTGTTTATCGCCAGTGTATTCGGCGTAGTCGTACACCCTATTACCGAAAGACTAAATAGCGCGGCTAGACTTAAGCGTTTTAGTAGCATTGGATATTCCTGAAAGTTAATTTTGACTATGAGTTTAACGATAAACTCATGTGCCGGGTTTTTAATTAATAACTTTGTAGTCAAAAATTTTATTCATCTGCGCTTAGTAAATAAAAATACCACTGACTCGGTGACCTTTGTATTTGAGAGGATGTGAGCATTGTCATTGGTAATAAACATTTTATCCAGTACGTTTTAAGTCATAGCTAGGTTGATTGAAATTTAACGAATGTAGAGATTAACAATAACCAATTTACCCAGCACTCTAGAGGATATATGATAACCCGCTATCATAAAAATGTGTAGGATCAAAAGTCTATGTCAAATCCTAACCCGCTTAGACTCCGCACGCGACGCAAATATTATCGACTGATCTTTACCTGTCTTATGGCACTGATGATGTCGCTGATTATTTCAGCTGCGCTAATATTAGTAAAAGCAGGTTATAGCGAGCACTTCTTTGCTGATTTGCTAGCTTCGTGGGGACTGGCATTTGTCTTTGCATGGCCGAGCGCCTATGTTTGCGCTTATCTGGTGCAGGAGCATGTGCTAAGCCGCATCGAGTTTTACTGAACACTTATCAATAATACTATTACGCTCACAACATGAGGTAACGAAAGTAGCATTGCGATAAGGCTATCTGACTTGTTACTGTAAATGCTCAAAAACATAAAGGATAGGTCTCATTTATCTCCGCTCGTTTAAAAGCATTTGTTGAGAGACACCTGATAAACAGCACTTATCCAAAACCATTATTTACTAATAAAAAAGGATTTATTATGCGTAGCGCAACTTATAACGAATTTGGCAAACCCACTGAAGTCCTAAGCCTAGGTGATCGACCTATCCCAGAGCCCAAAGCCAACGAGGTTCGTGTCAAAACCACCCTCGCCTCTATCCACAACCATGACCTATTAACCATTCGCGGCAAATATGGCTTTAAGCCTGAGTTGCCAGCCATCGCAGGTTCCGAGGCAGTCGGCGTCATCGATGCGGTCGGTGATGAGGTCAAAGACCTAAAGGTCGGTCAGCGTGTCGCGGCGGCAAGTGTACAAGCCACTTGGGCAGAGTATTTCGTTGCCTCTGAGGACATGGTATTTGTGATCCCTGAAAGCTTGGATGATGAGATGGCCGCGCAATTGGTCGCTATGCCGCTAAGCGCGCTCATGCTATTAGAATTCTTAGACGTTGAGAGCGGTCAATGGGTCATTCATAACGCCGCTAATGGCGCGGTCGGTAAATCACTTGCGATGCTAGCAGCAGCGCGCGGCGTCAACACCATTAATGTGGTACGTAGCAAGGAAGCGGTAGAGGAGTTAGAAGCTGTCGGCGCAAAAAACAATATCAATACAGATGATGAGGACTGGAAAGCGCAAGTCAAAACTCTGCTCGGTGACGACAAAATCAGCGCGGCAGTTGATTCGGTCGGTGGTCAAGACAGCGGCGATTTATTGTCACTCCTCGGTCATGGCGGCACCTTTGCCGTCTTTGGCGCAATGTCAGGCAAGCCTATGCAGCTTAATCCTACTGATGTCATCTTTAAACAAGCCACGCTAAAAGGCTTTTGGGGTAGCAAGCTCAGCCAAGAGATGAGTGTGGACAACAAACAACGCCTAGTTGATGAGCTAGTCGAGCGCGCGGTAGATGGCAAGCTCAAACTGCCAGTAGAGGCGACTTTTGATTTGGCGGACATTACCAAAGCGGTCGATGGTAAGTTGCAATCAGGTAAGAACGGTAAGGTGCTGTTGAAACCATAAGCTGTATTTACTACACTTAAATATCATCTATTTATAGCAGTGTTCCTTATAAGAGCACTGCTTTTTTGTGCGAACTTCTAAATAATTACTGTACAAGTAGCACTGGTCAATAAAGCGTTATGCTTAACCTCGACTACTTTACAATTCTAAGCCAGTCACAACGTTCCTTAACTAAAGTTAGCTTGAGAACCCTTAGCTTGAATTGTTAAGGTTAATGCTTAGTTATTAATCACCATTTAAGACTCAAAAAAATAAAAAGGAAATCCTATGCGTATCGCAACTTATAACGAATTTGGCAAACCTTCAGACGTCCTTAATATTACTGACAGCCCTACTCCAGAGCCAAAGGATAACGAAGTCCGTATCAAGACGATTTTATCCTCTATTCATAATCATGACATCGTCACTATCAAAGGCGAATACGGCAATAAACCTGAGTTGCCTGCCGCTGGTGGTAGTGAGGCGGTAGGGGAAATCGATGCTCTTGGCAAAGACGTAAAAGGCTTTGAGAAAGGTCAACGCGTTGTCGTATCAGGCATACAAGGCACGTGGGCGGAGTATTTTATCGCGCCTGCTCAAAGTCTCATTCCGATACCAGATACTATCGACGATGAAATGGCAGCACAATTAATTGCTATGCCGATGAGTGCGTTACTGCTTATTGAGTTCTTAAATATTGAACCCGGTCAATGGATCATCCAAAACGCGGCTAATGGCGCAGTTGGCGAGTCCATGGCGATGCTCGCTCCACAGCGTAACATCAATACGATTAACTTGGTGCGCAGCAAAGAATCAGAACAAGAGCTTATCGATCTAGGCATCACCGAAAACAACGTCGTCACCGATCATGAGGACTGGAAAGAGCAAGTACAAAAAATCGTTGGCAATGCTTCAATCAAGGGCGCTGTCGATGCCGTAGGTGGTAAACCTGGTGGCGAGCTTTTATCCTTATTAGGTAAATATGGCGCGATGGCGTCTTTGGGTTCTGTGTCGGGCGACCCTTTGATGATTAATCCTAGCAATCTAATCTTTAATTTAACGAAGATAAAGGGTTTTTGGGCGAGCGATCTGATGCAAGAGATCAGCGAAGATAACAAACAGCGCTTAGTCAAAGAG
Source organism: Psychrobacter sp. DM4 (assembly GCF_051307035.1). Taxonomy (GTDB): domain Bacteria; phylum Pseudomonadota; class Gammaproteobacteria; order Pseudomonadales; family Moraxellaceae; genus Psychrobacter. The sequence goes on along the minus strand of NZ_CP195536.1, from coordinate 30,645 downwards.
CTGATTGAAAATGCGGCAAGTGGCAAATTCAAACTCCCTACTGGCGGCATCTATAAGCTAGATGATATTCAAACGGCGGTCTCTGAAAAAGTGCAATCAGAGAAAAAAGGTAAAATATTGATTAAGCCTTAAGATATTTGCATAAAACAAAACTACTAAAAAAGGAATAATACTATGTCTAATGACAAAACCTTTAAAGCCTTAGTGGTCCACGAGGCCAGCGACGGTAAGTTTAAAAAAAGCATTCAACAGCGTAATGTTAGCGATTTACCTGAGAATGATTTGTTAATCGAAGTGCATTATTCATCTCTAAATTTCAAAGATGCCATGTCAGCATCGGGCAATAAGAGAATCACTAGAAACTATCCGCACACTCCTGGTATCGATGCCGCTGGTATCGTCATCAATGACAAGTCTGGCACGTTTTCCGAGGGTCAAGAGGTCGTGGTATTCGGTTATGACTTGGGTATGGATACGGATGGCGGCTTAAGCCAAATGATTGCTATCCCTGCCGATTGGGCGGTAGCCTGTCCAGAATCTTTAACACTAAAAGAAGCCATGATCTATGGTACGGGCGGTCTCACTGCAGCGTTAAGCGTGCAAAAGCTGGAAAAAATGGGCGCAGAACCTAAAGACGGACCAGTCGCCGTCACGGGTGCAACGGGCGGTGTCGGTAGTATCAGCATCGCGATTTTAAGTCAGCTTGGCTATGAGGTTATCGCCTTCTCTGGTAAGCCTGAGCAAAGCGACTATCTAAAAGAGCTGGGCGCTACTGAAGTCCGTCATCGTGATAGCATCAATGAAGTCGGTAGTCGACCTGTCGGTCGCGAGCTGTGGGCCAACGCTATCGATACGATTGGTGGCGATTATCTAGCCAATCTGCTTAAGCAAACCAAATCGGGCGGTGCGGTGACCTCTTGCGGGTTGGCGGGCGGCGCTGAGTTTACGATGACGGTATTGCCGTTTATCACTCGCGCGGTGTCCCTACTCGGTATCGATTCGGTCTATATTCCACTGGACGATAAAAAAGCCATTTGGCAACGTGTTTCAACCGATATGAAACTGCCTAATCTAGAAAGTTATGCTGAAGAGATTACGCTTGAGCAGACGCCTGAGTACTTAGATCGCTTTATGGCGAGTAAGACGGTTGGGCGTTATGTGGTAAATGTTCGGGGTTAGGGTTTTGGTTTGGAAGAATCTATTTACAAACAAAAACACCTACTAAAGTAGTAGGTGTTTTTTATCGTCATATGAACTACTTCAACTCTTGAACTCCAACTGATTTTAAATAGTTCCAAGTATCGTCGTAGTATTCTTTCGGTCTTGTATGATCAAGAGTACTTCCTTCAGGCACAAAAATAATCATACCTTGTCTAGCCCTAGTAAGTAGAACACGATAAGTATTTTTTAAATACTCCTTAGCTATATCTTGGCCAATTACTTGCCATTTAGTGCCTTTAAAATTTAGATACTGCCAACTATCGTTTTTTATATGAAAATTACCACCCCAAGCAACGCATGCCCAATCAATTTCTAAACCTTGAATATCAAACTCGGTCGCTACCTCTTCTAAAAAGTAAGATGAACGAATATCCCTACTATCATTTAAAAACCAACTAGGTGCTGAGATTGTGTTTTTAACATCTATACCTAAAGGTCTTAACCTTTTAGCGCCAGACGAACTAATCAACCCAATTCTCTCGCTTCCTTTTGCTTGATTTCGTAGCCAGTTTTTAGCAGTGTCAATGTCTCTTGTGATAAAAATAGGGTAGTCTATTTTAATCTGCGCATAAACACTTTTAGCAACCTCTCCATTCAGATCTAAAAGTTCGTGAATAAAGTAAGCTAGCTTCTCAGACCGAAATGATCTAACTGATACAGCTAGATGTAGTTCAGGTTTACTATGGCCTTTCTCTATCAACCAATTTTTTGCGCTTTTAGATTTGATATAATTATCGCTATCAATAATTAAGTTTGAGTAGTGGACATCCCAATTTGGGAAGCTATTTTTTAGTGAGTTTACCCATTCCTCTAATCCAGCTTCTCCAGTGTTAATCTCTTGTCCACCCCCAATCAAACAAACAATGGTGCACCAGTCAGGGTGTCTGTTCATAACCTTAATCAAAAACTCAGGTTCTGACATATTAAAGTTTTCAATGCCTTTTTTTCTCTTCATAAAAGAGTTTGCTTGCGCTTTAGTCCAAGCTCTTTGTGCTTCATCAAATACGACAACCTTCTCAGTTGGAGCATTATCAGACTTTAAATTATCATCTCTGAAGTGATGAATGTTTTGTATAAAGGCATTTGCCTTTATAGCAGCTTGCTTCTTGGTAAGCTTGTCCCCTGTCTGCTTAGATATATCTACAGAGTCTCTCGTTAAAGCCTCTCGCAATACATCAACCAAAGGACCATTACCAGAGAGAAAAACCGCATGTTCCTCTTCATCAGCCTTCATTCGCTCGACAGCAATATTTAAACCAGCCAAGGTTTTACCAGCACCAGGTACACCTGTAACAAAGCAAATGGATTTCCTTTTATTGCGCTTTGATACCTCAATTATTCGATTGATTTGATCAGTCGTCTTGCCAAGGTTGATAGCGCCTGAGTCTGATCGTGTGATTTCTTTAACATTATGACCTTTATATAGAGCCTGAGCGGCTTCAACAATCGTCGGAGTAGGCTTGTAGATTGAATTTTGCCAACGTGCTACATCGATAGCTAGAGTATCTCCATCTATAAACTTATTAAGTGTTTGGGCTAAATCGAATTGATTTGTTTTGGCAACATCTTGATGATTGATAATGGTTGTATGATCACTTGTAGTTGGAGAGATCTTAGCTTCTGTGACAACCAAAATAGGTACTAATTTAGCATGATGACTACCCTCATGAAAATTCCTTAAATCAATGGTGTAATCAATAGTCTGTTCTACAGCATGTTTTGAATAACCTCCATCGCCAACCTTGAACTCAATGACAAATATGACATTATTTATGATAATTATATTGTCTACTCGTTTACCCATCCTAGGTATGGTAAATTCAAAATAGATTTGTCCTTTAAATAAGGCGAGCTGGTCTTTTAGAACTTTGATTTGTTTTCGCCACGCATTGATCTGTAATTCTTCAAGTGTTCTATTGCTATGATTTGCTGTTAATCGACCTAGAATACCCTCTTCGGACTCCAATAAAAAATCTTGAATTGAGTTTGAGTAGTATGCACGTTGCATAAAGCTTCCTTATTTTAGTTACTTTCCAAGTTTAATAATGCATATAAAAAAAGAACGTAACCATAAAAGCTACGTTCTTTATTTTTTAGCCATTATCTAATGTAAAACCCCTACTCCCACTCAATCGTCGCAGGCGGCTTGCTCGACACATCATAAGTCACGCGTGACACTTCAGCGATTTCATTCATAATGCGATTCGATACCGTCTCGATTAGCTCATACGGCAGATGCGCAAAGCGAGCGGTCATAAAGTCTACGGTCTCAACGGCACGTAGCGCAATCACCCACGCATAGCGGCGACCGTCACCGACCACGCCGACCGATTTGATCGGTTGGAATACGGCAAAGGCTTGCGCAGTCTTGTCATACCAGCCTGACTTCTCTAACTCTGCCATAAATATCGCGTCGGCTTGACGCAGAATATCCGCAAATTCTTTGGTGACTTCGCCCAGGATACGCACGCCCAAACCTGGACCTGGGAACGGATGACGATAGATCATTTTAGCTGGTAGGCCTAAGGTAATACCAAGCTTACGCACTTCATCTTTAAACAAATCACGTAATGGCTCAATCAGCTTAAATGCTAAGTCATCTGGCAGACCGCCAACATTATGATGGCTTTTGATCACGTGCGCTTTGCCTTGGTGCGACTTCGCTGATTCAATCACGTCGGGATAAATCGTACCTTGCGCTAGGAACTCAACCACTTTGCCATCGCTTTGCTCGCTGACTTGACGGGCGCTATCAGCGAAGACATCGATAAAGGTTTTGCCGATGATTTTACGTTTGGCTTCGGGATCGGACTCGCCCGCTAAGGCATTTAAAAACAGATCTTCGGCATCGACACGGATGACTTTGACACCCATGTTTTCTGCGAAAATTTGCATCACTTGATCGCCTTCGTGCAAGCGCAGCAGACCATTATCGACGAACACGCAAGTGAGCTGATCGCCAATCGCCTTGTGCAAGAGCGCCGCGACTACCGAGCTATCGACGCCGCCTGAGAGACCCAGCAGGACTTGCTTATCGCCGATTTGTTCTTTGAGCTGCGCGATACGCATATCAGCGATATTGTCTGGTGTCCAATCGCCCGCGCACTCGCAAATCTGATGGACAAAACGACTAAGCAACGCCTCACCTTGTAAGGTATGGGTCACTTCAGGATGGAACTGGAGACCATAATAATGACGCGACTCATTCGCCATAATCGCAATCGGGCAGCTTGTCGTACTAGCGATAATCTCGAAGCCTTTGGGCGCTTCAACGACTTTATCGCCATGACTCATCCAAACGTTTAGCTTGGCTGACTTCCCTTCCGTGCTGCTGTCTTCGATACCGTCGGTTAAGGCTGAATGACCATTAACGTCTATCGTTGCTGCACCAAACTCATGGATATCGCTCGCGTGAACTTGCCCGCCAAAACGCTCCGCCATCGCCTGCATACCGTAGCAGATGCCGAGTACGGGCACGCCTAGCTCAAACACCGCCTCATTAATACGCGGGCTATTCTCTGCGTGCACGCTCTCAGGACCGCCCGATAGAATGATGCCTTTTGCGCCAAAATCAATAATGCGTTGAGTATCGATATCAAAGGGTAGCATCTCACAGAATACGCCTGAATCACGCACACGGCGAGCGATGAGCTGGCTGTATTGCGAGCCAAAATCGAGGATAAGAATGCGATCTTCTTTGATAGTAGGAGTGGCAGCGCGTGACGTAGTGGCAGTGGTCATAAAGAGATGTCCATCAATAGATAAAAGTGGTGGTCTATTTTAACAAGTTTAGACAAAGGATTGGCTATTAGATGTTCGATTATTAGTGACTATTGACGCTTACGTGGATTAAATGAGATTAAAAGTGAGCAAATGATAGGCAAATGAAAAATATCGAAGTTAATAATAAGGCAATTAAAAGTCTGATAATTATACTTTCTACGTGATTTAATGAATACACTCATATAGTCACGACTACTATAAGCTTAAACTCAAAATATGAACAACGGAGATAACTAATGAACAAAATACCTAAAACTAAATTTGACCACCCAAAGGATTACATTTTAACCAAGTCCGATATCGACACTATTCCTGAAACCAGACACGTGCATCAGTTCAATGAGCAAGCTATTCGGCACACGGTGTCTCTGAGCGATGTCGTTGGTCTTACGACCTTTGGCTTGCATCTCGTGCGCGTCGAGTCAGGCGATGAGACCACCCAACATCACTATCACGAAGAGTCAGATGAATTCATTTATGTCTTATCAGGCGAGCTGACACTGCGTTATGGCGATGAGAGTTATCAGCTAAATGTTGGAGATTTTGTTGGCTTTCCAGCGCACGGTGCCGCGCATTCTATGCGTAATGATAGTGATAGCGACGCCACCTACCTAATGGGTGGCAGTAGACCACCGATTGATATCACCAATTACCCAGATATCAAACGCAGAATGTACACCATTCATGGCGAAAAAGAGTATGTAGACTTAGCAGACTTAAACCAGCTATAAAATGAGTTATTGATAGCGATGTTATGCATATAAAATTCTATGCGTATAGAATTTTATAAACAATAGTTTTTTGTATTGCGGTAATACAAAATAATTAGTATGGTGTCTTTATCCTTATTTTGATTGAGTAATCTGCGATTAGACCATTTTTATTTCATTAAAAGTTATGGTTTCAGACTCAATCCAAAGTATAACGATTATAATTTGACAGGTATGTCTCTATGCGCAAAATCAAATCCCTTATCCGTAAAAATGACAAACGCACTCCTCTCGCAGTCACTTCTGATAGCAAAAACGCCGACAACACTAGTCAAGATGCTGATATAAAAAGAACTGTCTCTCAAAACAACACCCCTATCGAGCAAACGCGCTGGAACGGCTGGGGAAATGTGAGTATCAATAAAAAAGTCTCGTCACACGGCGCAAAGCTAATTAAATCGCATATCGGCAAAACTAAAAAGCTAACCTCGGTCAGCTTGCAACACGTGCTCAAAACGGTTCCTACATCACGCTTGCCTGCTGAGCTTACCGATTTAGATATGGTCTCAACCGATCAAGAGGTCAGGCTCAGACATGCGCGTGGTCAGAGCTTCCCTGATTGGATCGCGATGCACAGTGGCGACTTTGAAGTCTTTCCTGATGGTGTCGCTTTTCCTGAATCTACTGCTGATGTCGAGCAATTGCTAAAGTTAGCCCAAGAGCACGATCTAATCGTCATTCCGTTTGGTGGTGGTACCTCGGTAGTGGGACATATCAACCCACAAAAAGGAGAGCGTCCTGTTTTAACGGTTGCTATGAGTCAAATGGCGCAGCTTACCCACTTAGATGTTGAGAGCCAAATCGCCACTTTCGGTGCGGGCACGCAAGGCCCTGCGGTCGAAGCACAGCTGGACGAGCAGGGATACCGCTTGGGACATTATCCACAGTCGTGGGAGCTATCAACGCTCGGTGGCTGGATAGCGGCGCGCTCTAGTGGTCAGCAGTCGTTGGGATATGGACGTATCGAGCAGATGTTTGCGGGCGGCACACTCGTCACCCCGCAAGGCGTATTGAACATTGCCGACATTCCTGCGTCAGCCGCAGGGCCTGATCTGCGTGAGATGATGATGGGCACGGAAGGCCGCGCGGGTATCTTTACGACAGTCAAAATGCGCGTGCAGACGCAGCCAGAGGAAGAACTGTTTAAAGTCGCCTTTTTGCCGAGTTGGGAGGCAGGCAAAGCGGTACTCAAACAAGCGGTACAAAGTAATATTCGCCTCTCAATGCTACGCCTAAGTAATGCGGTTGAGACCAATGCGCACCTACACTTAGGCACGTCGCCAAGCCAGTTTTTAGCGATTAGCACGTACCTTAAAGCGCGCGGTCTTAGCTCAGATAAAGTCATGCTTACTTATGGTTTTTCAGGCGATAAAGCGCAGAATAAACTAGCAGTGACTCAGTTCAATAAACTATTAAAGAAAAATGGTAGTGTCACGGGCAAAATCACCAATATCATGGGTAGCGTGTGGGCGCATGGTCGCTTTAAGTTCCCTTATTTGCGCGGTACGCTTTGGGATAAAGGCATCATGGTCGATACCTTTGAGACCGCGACCAACTGGAATCGTATCGACGAGCAGATGGCACAAATGCAAGAGGCGGTAAAAACGGCGCTAGCTGATGAAGGTGAGGAAGTCATGGCCTTTACTCATATCTCCCATGTCTACAAGCAAGGCGCGAGTCTATATACCACTTACTTCTTTCGGGCCGCTAAAGATCATGCGACTACCTTAAAACGCTGGCAAAAAATTAAACATGCGGCTAGCACTAGCCTCGCGAATGGTAAAGCGACGATATCGCATCAGCATGGCGTCGGTCGTGATCACGCCCCCTACCTCGCTGCTGAAAAAGGCGAGCTTGGTCTACAAGTGACTAGAGATATGATTAGGAGCCTAGACCCTGAGCAACTTATGAATCCAGGTGTGTTGCTTGAAGAGTAGCAGACAAATTAATAAGAGTAATTTATGACTCAAAGCACACAGCGCCAGCAAGCCTTAGCGCCCTTATTGAGATCTGAACCTTGGGATATGCTCATTATCGGTGGTGGTATCACTGGTGCGGGAATTGCGCGTGAAGCAGCCAGGCGTGGTCTAGCAGTATTACTGATTGAGCAAAAAGATTTTGCTTGGGGCACCTCCAGCCGCTCTAGCAAAATGGTACATGGCGGCCTGCGCTACATAGCCTCAGGTGATTATAAGACCACTTTACTTAGCGTGCGCGAACGTGAACGTATGCTTAACGAGGCCAGCGGTCTCGTTAACGAGATGCACTACGTCATGCCGCATTATAAAGGCAAGTTTCCACCGCCGTGGATATTTAATACCTTACTTCGTATCTACGATAGGATAGCGGGCAATCGCTATTTTAAGTACTTTAAAAGAGATGCTTTTCTAAGTTTAAATCCTACTATCAAGCAAGATAAGTTTTTGGGCGCCAGTCAGTTTAGCGATGCGGTCACTGATGACTCGCGTCTGGTCATGCGTGTGCTTGATGAAGCGATCAATGATGGCGCGCAGGCGATTAATTATCTAAAAGCTGAGTCATTGATCACCAATGAGCAGGGCTTAGTGGTCGGCGCAAATCTTAAAGATACCTCTTCTGAAGATAGCAATCAGACTTACGATATCCATGCCAAAGTGGTGGTCAGTGCGACTGGCGCTTGGGCGGATACCTTACGTATGCAAGCCAGTAATGAGACCGAGCAAAGCTTCAACAAGCAAATCCGTCCCTCGCGCGGTAGTCACCTAGTCGTCAGTCAAGAGCGCTTACCTACCTCACAAGCCTATACCTTCTTGCATCCTACTGATAAAAGAGCGGTGTTTGTCTTTCCGTGGGAGAACCGCACCGTCCTTGGCACCACTGACTTGGATCACCCGCCACTTGATGACAAAGAAGTCGGCATTACGAGTCAGGAAGTCGATTATCTATTAGCCGCGACCAATGAGCTGTTTGATGATGCCAAGCTCAATCGAGACGATGTCATCAGCACTTGGGCAGGCGTGCGTCCGCTGATTTCAGAAGGCGGCGATGGCAAGCGCGTTAGCCCTAGCAAAGAAAAACGCGATCATAGCGTTTGGCTCGATAACAATCTAGTGACTGTCAGCGGTGGCAAACTCACCACCTTTCGCCTAATAGCTCTCGATGTGCTTGAGAAATGTCAAGAAGTCCTCGACCTCGATAAGTCTACCACTCAAAACCAAGCTATAAATAGCGACCACGTCTTTAGCAAAGTAGCACCTACCCATCCCAAATTCGTCACTTTGCCAAAACCTCTACAACAGCGTTTGCAAGGGTTTTATGGTCTACAGTTAGATAACTTGTTAGCGCTAGCACATGACGATGATCTCACTTACGTTACTGATAGCAATACCATTTGGGCGGAAATTCGCTTTGCTGCGCGCTTTGAGCAGGTCATACACTTAGATGATTTATTATTACGACGTACACGCTTAGGCTTAATCCTACCTAATGGCGCGATGACACCCTTGATTAGGGCTAGACTCAAGCAAATCTGCCACGAGGAACTCGGCTGGGATGAGCAAAAGTGGCAGCAAGAAGTGGATCGCTATACTGAGTTATGGCAGCGTTATTATCACTTGCCTGCGGCTTAATGCTTTTATACCTCGAAAACTTTACATCCCACATAGTTAAGGACGACTATGACCACCCCTAACGAACCGACTTATTTCTTAGCTATCGATAATGGCACCCAAAGCGTCAGAGCGCTTATCTTTGATCAATTCGGTGCTGAGATTGCCAAAGCTCGCGTGCCTATCGAGCCGTATTTCTCCGAGCAGCCAAGCTTTGCCGAACAGCATGCTGACTACTATTGGCAAAAGCTATGTGAGGCCTGTCAAAAGCTGTGGCAAACCTGCGAGATTAAACCTGAACAAATTGCTGGCGTCAGTCTCGCGACCCAGCGCTATACCATGATCTGCCTTGATAAAGACAAACGGCCCCTACGCCCTGCTATCGTCTGGATGGATCTGCGTCGCGCTGAAACTCACGATATCGGCTTCTTAAACCCATTAACCAAAATCATCGGCATGGGCGAGTTAGTCAAAGACGCCCAGCAAAAAGCCCGCTGTAATTGGCTCGCGCAAAATGAGCCTGAGATATGGGCGAAGACCGCGCACTACATCAATCTCTCCGCTTACCTCACCTATCAGCTTACAAACGAGCTTATCGACTCAAACGGTCATGCGGTAGGCTACCTGCCGTACGACTACAAAGCGCAAAAGTGGCTAAAACCCAAAGACCTTAAATGGCGACTATTCAGCTGTACGCCTGAGCAAATGCCCAAAATCGTCCCGCCAAGCCAAAAGCTCGGTCACATTAGCGCCAAAGCTGCCGAGGCCACAGGTATCCTAGAGGGCACGCCCATGATTGCCGCCGCCAGTGACAAAGCCTGCGAAGCCCTAGGCGCAGCGGGTCTGGCAGCCGATACCGCTTGCCTCAGCTTCGGTACCACCGCAACCATCAATACCATCTCGCCCGATTACATCGAAATCCTCAAACACATGCCCGCCTACACCGCCGCCGCCCCGCACTACTACAACCACGAATACATGATTTATCGCGGCTTTTGGATGGTCAGCTGGTTCAAAGAACAGTTCGCCCACTATGAGCAGCAATTAGCTAAGACCCAAGGTATCGATACCGAACAACTCCTTGATGCAGCCGTCAAAGATATTCCAGCGGGCTGTATGGGACTGATGATGCAGCCCTATTGGTCACCGGGCGTGCGTCATCCAGGGCCTGAAGGCAAGGGCGCACTCATCGGTTTCGGCGATGTACACACACGCGCACACGTGTACCGCGCCATCTTAGAGGGGCTGGCTTACGAGCTTAAGCTTGGCTTTGATACGATTTCGATACGCACTGGTAAACCCATTAAACACCTGCGCGTCTCAGGCGGCGGCTCGCAAAGCAATTCTGCCATGCAGCTCACCGCCGATATCTTTGGTATGCCCGCTTATCGTCCACATACGTTTGAGGCCACAGGATTAGGCGCTGCCATTAACTGCGCGGTGGGTCTTGGCGTTTATCCCGATCACACTAGTGCGAGCGCTGCTATGACTCATTTAGGTGATGAATTCGTCCCTATTGAAGCCAATGTTCAGCTCTACAAACGTCTCTATAATGAGGTATATCTAAAAATGTACGAGCGCCTAAAACCTATATATCAAAGCATTCAAGACATCACAGGATATCCTGCCAAGTAGTCTGCGCGAGTTTAAGGTGTCGGCGTATTGGGAGTAGTTAAAAGGTGGGATGATTTTGGCTGATAATATTGGGGAGCTAATCGCGCCTTCTGCTTGTGTCTGTACCCCTAAGCGTGGCGGGCACTAAAGCTAGAGGCGTTCCAACATTCGAGCGACCCCCTCTAGCCAAGTGCCCGCAACCCGCTTAGTCGCACAGGATACCGCGTCAGTCACGGCTAAACCGCTTTTTAGGGCAGCCTTTATAGAACAAGCAGGGTTTCGTTATGCATCGTAAGCCGTAGGGTGGGTTAGCATTGTCAAGTTCTCGAAGAGAATGACGACAAAGCGTAACCCACCATCAAAATTGAAGATTATAAATTCGGTGGGTTACGCTTGCGCTAACCCACCCTACGCGCTAATATTCAAGTCAACTCTAGTTCTCTTCGCTACAATGACTTATATAACTAACAGCTGTTAATCTATGGCGGCTTCACAAAATATCAATCGATGACTTTATGATAAAAGTCAGTTAAGTTAAGGATTTTCAGTGTCAATAAATATTCCTAACATGATGGAAAGGATACTAAAAAAAGACTCTAGTATTCATTCTTTTACCTTAGCTAGTGTAAGTGACCTGAAACCTTGGTTAGATGCGAACACAACAGTATTTTTTCCTGAATATACTGACCATAGCTTTATACATTTGAATGAGGTTTTAGCGACAGCTGAAAGTATTATTACGGACGAAAGTTGGGATAACATCACGCCCGAAGACGTATCAGCAATGATAATTTCTGTGTTACTTCATGATTGTGCGATGCATATTACAGAAGATGGGTTCTATTCTCTTATAAGAGATACCTATCCACCAATCAAATCTCAATACGTCAGTGAAGAACCTAAATGGAGTGTAACGTGGTCTGACTATATCGCAGAAGCTAAACGTTTTAACTCTGATAAGCTTAAATCAATTTTCAACGATACCAAACCTGTAAGCGATATTCCAGCAAACAAAATAGAGCTAACAACTAGGGATAAATTACTAATAGGTGAATTTGTTAGAAGACATCATGCTCGAATTGCGCATGAGATTGTTTTTAACGGTGTACCAGGAACTGATGGAAAAACTCTTAAGCTATCTGACGAACCCAAAAGACACTTCTTAGACTTATGTGGCTTTATCGCTAAAAGTCATAATATGTCGTTGAGGCAAGCTGTTGATAAAATTCCTTATCCAAAGAGAAGAATACATCTAAATACTCATGTCCCATTTTTAATGTCTGTACTACGTATCTCTGATTATATTCAAGTGCAAGCAACCAGAGCACCTTCACAATTATTGAACGTCAAGTCGTTAATTAGTCCTATATCTAAAGGTGAGTGGAAAAAACACGATGCCATTCTAGAGATTAGTCATGCAGACGAAGATCCGGAAGCGTTATTTATTGATGCTGAACCTCAAAATGCACTTATTTTTGAAGATTTAAGATGGCTTTTTAGTGATATCCAGAGGGAACTAGACGAAGTTTGGGCTGTATTAGGTGAAGTCTATGGAAGATACGATGAAATGTCTAACTTGGGTATCAATATTCGTCGTTTGCGTTCATCACTAGATGATATCAATACTTATATTGAAGATAAAAAACCTGATTTTATTCCAAAAGTCTTAAAATTCCGTACTGCTGATTCAGAAATGATGGAGCTATTAATTGCGCCACTTTATGGCGATAAACCTGAAATTGGTATTCGAGAGTTAGTACAGAATGCGGTTGATGCATGTCTAGAGGTTGATGATATAAGCAGTAAGCAAGGTATTACTGTTGATAAACCTGATGACTACGATGTCTGCGTATCTGTCATTGAACATGAAAATTATGGAGAAGTGATTGTAGAGGATTACGGTGTCGGTATGACACTTGACATCATTGAAAACTACTTTTTGAACATTGGTGCTTCATTTAGAAATAGCGATAGATGGAAGAAAACTCATGAAACTGACGGCAGGTCAGACATTCATCGTACTGGAAGATTTGGCATCGGACTATTAGCAGCTTATCTATTAGGTGATGAACTAGAGGTTGAAACTAGACACATTAGTTGTCCAGAACATGAGGGTTTGAAGTTTCGATGTAGTCGAGGCAGTAAGTCTGTAACTATATCTCATACTAATTGTCATATAGGTACTAGAATATCAATTAAGACAAGTAAAAATATTGTTTATTATTTAAGCAAAAATCCGAAGTCTTGGGATTGGTACTGTTTATCAGTGCCTAAAGTAAAGAGAAAGCTGATTAAGGTAAATGGTTCTATCGAGAAACATACGAAGTTTCTGGATCAAAATATAGTAGTTCCACAATCTAGAAGTAATTTAGAGGGCACTAACTGGTTTAGAGTGGAAACTGAAGGACTTGACGATGTAGTTTGGTCATACGAAGGTTTCGAAACTAAAGATAGTGAATATCATTCAAACAAGTATTTCTCAGTATTGATATGCAATGGTATATTCATAAATTCAGTCAAATACAATAGCAACATACAATTCCTTTGGAATAGAGGACATCAAATACTAACTCCAGAAGATCCAACTGTAGTAGTTTATGACCAAGACGGGCGAGTACCGCTTGATATACAGAGAACTAGCCTTACGTACTCAAACGCAAGCTTTATAAGCAAAGTAAGTAAGGATGTAACAAATAAACTCATAGAGGTTTTCTTTGAAAGCTTTACTAAAACAGACTTTATTAGTGTTGAAAATACTATCAAGAAAACTTTAAACCTAAGAAGGTTGAACTGGGAAATTGGTAGACATAAAGATAGCTACATTAGTGCTTTTATGTTTTCAAGACAAGGTATATCTCTAGTAGATAAACAAACTATAGTGAAATCCAAACCAACTTCAATTCAAATTATTCCATTCCATGATAGTCCTACTGTAGAAAAAAAGCTTTTAAGCAGTTTTTACACTGATTTCTCTTTTGTTAAAGTTCCTGGTAATACTAAATCTGGTAGGCTAGATTGGGTTAGAAACTACTTTGAGTTTTCAAGTACAAATCATTATAGAGCCTTATATGGGAACTTCCTTCTAGAGTTTTTGTCTGGCTCAAGGCTATTTATACGTATTGACGATTATGAAGAGATATGTAAACCAACATTTTTACCCAAACGTTTTCAAAACAAGCTTAACATCATCTGGGAGGACAAAGAGTGGTACATTTTAGAAAATAAAATTTCAAATGAATTACCCGAATTATTAAAACCAGAAGAAGTAATAAAGTTTTTGGAACAAGAAAAACTAGTGGGCACGGTTGTACACTACTTTGATTGGAATAACGTAGATCCAGATATATTAATAGAGAAAAAAGAAGTCGGATACTTCATAGTTGATGCATGGTTAGAATTAAATCATGGAAACGTTTATTTTAAACTCTGAAATAAGAGTTTTTAAAACCATCTACCTACGAAACCTGAATTTACTCTTTCGAACATCACCACCATACCCTTTTCTATATCTTGCAAATGTAATAAATGTGGTAGGTGGCTATGTATGTTTGCAAGTACCACTTCTAAGACATTACGACTAGCTTCTTGCGCCAAGAATAGCAGCCTTTTGAACCTAATAAGTTTTTTACTCATCCCTTTTACGCAGATAATCCATATAGAAACAACTAGGACTGAATACCACCCCTAAAAGCCTTATAAACCCGATTTAACCCCTCACGCAGCAGCGCCTCAGAACAAGCCACATTAATACGCATTTTAAGATGACCCTCACTACCATATTTAATACCCGAATTTAGCTCAACTTTTGCCTCTCGCAGTTTGTCATACAGCGCCTGATCATCTTGCCCGTATGCTGAGCAGTCCAGCCAAATCAAATATGACGCTTCTGGACGCATTACCTTGATATCAGGCAGATGCCCTGCTAAGAAGTCTATCGTAATCTCAATATTTTTTTCAATATAAGCCAGTACCTGCTCAAGCCATTCGCCGCTCTCTTCATAAGCGCTTTGCATCACCGTATAAGCAAATAAATTTAGCTCATATTCATCATTTAAGTTTTGCTGCTGACTGATTTTTTTGATCAGCGTCTCATCTTTGGCAAATATCATCGAACCTTTGATACCCGCTACATTAAAGGTTTTGGTCATGGAGGTCAGGCTGACGACGTTATGCGCGTAACCTTCGGCTTCTGCTAGCGTTAATAAAGGCGTAAACTTATGACCACTTAAGGTTAAATCTTGATGAATCTCATCACTGACAATCGCCACATTATGCTTTTTACAGAGTACTAGCAGTGCTTTAAGCTCACCTGTCGTCCACACCCGCCCGCCTGGATTATGTGGATTACATAGTAGATGTAGCTTTACTTGATGATCGATTATCTTGGCTTCAATATCTACTAAATTAAGTTGATATTTATCCTCGATTTCTTTTAGCGCTGACATCACCAATGTGCGATTATTTTGCTTCACCTTGGTCATAAACGGGGTATAAATGGGATCGTTGACCAGTACCGCATCGCCTGCCTCAGTAAAGACGTGCATCATTAGCGCGAGGCTGGGTACGACACCCGGCGAGAACAAGATGTTTTCTTTAGCCAACTTTAAATCATAACGACTGCCGTGCCAGTTAATAATCGCTTTATACAGAGCTTCAATCGGTTTGGTATAGCCCAAGATACCATGCTGCGCCACCTGCTCAATCGCATTCAAGATTGGCTCTGCAGCCTTGAAGTCCATATCGGCGACCCATAGCGGGATAGTATCGTCGTTATAATGCCATTTGAGTGACCCTGTATCTCGTCTGTCGATGATTTCATCAAAATTGTATGGCATTGGCATTGTCCTTTATATCAGTGAATAGCGAGCTTTTTTGAGTTATAACCAACCATTTATCGGCTCAAATAACCTTTGAGAGTTTAACACTATCATTACTTGCATGATGGTCCAGAATTAATGTTACATTACTGTTGCAGACTCTAGATGTCATCAAATTATTGATGCAAAGTATGCTGATATTGCACTACTTGTGAGTTATTAGCATTCGCCTAAACCACTATCTGAGCCAAAATGGCTTATCTAAAAGGATTTAATATTATGAAAATGGACTTTTCACTACAGTCAGCACTCAAAATGAGCGTACTGACTTTAGCAATCGCAGGCGTCGCTGCTTGCTCCAATATGACCACTGCCGCTGAGGCTCAACCAATGACTGCCAACGCTATGAGCAGTACTGCCGTTGCATTAGGCAATAGCACTATGTCTGGTGGTACTAATGACACCGTTGCTATTGGTAATATGGCGAACGCAGGTCTTAATTCAGCGACTGCTCTTGGCGGTCAAGCCAACGCGGCAGGCCTTGGCTCAACGTCTGTCGGTTGGCAGTCTAAAGCCACCGCCGAGCGCGCACAAGCCTTTGGTCATTTAGCCTCGGCAACTGGCGTACGTTCTACCGCTGTTGGTGAAGCGGCTATGGCCGGCGGCACTAACGACACAGTCGCTGTCGGTAATAAAGCCAACGCGGGGCTCAACTCAGCAACGGCCGTCGGCGGTGAAGCCAATGCCGCAGGTCTCGGCTCTACCTCTATCGGCTGGCAGTCCAAAGCCACTGCCGAACGCGCGCAAGCTTTTGGTCATATCGCCAACGCTAGTGGCGTACGCTCAACCGCAGTCGGTGAAGCGGCCGCCGCACAAGGGGCAAATTCGGTAGCGGTAGGCAATAAATCTATGGCAGGCGGCATGAACAGCATCGCTATCGGTAATGGCGCAATGGCAGCAGGCAACAACCAAGTCGTCTTAGGCAGTGCCGGTCAAGTGCAATCGAGCACCGCGTCACAGTCAGGTACGGTCAGAATTGTGACTATCGATGACAACGGCACTTTGGGCACTATGCTGGTTGACTACTACAAATCAGTTCGCTAAGACGTTACTTACTAACGTTGGCATAACTGTCAGCCAATGAGTTTAGATAACACTATAAGACCTCGCGATTGCGGGGTTTTTTGGTTGGCGTGTTTAGTCTGTAAGCTCGTGTTTTGACTGATAAGTGAGTGAGCAGAATAAAGATATTCGCTAAAGTATATCTATGAGATCTTTATCTAAATCAATAGATTCTAATGTATACCTCATTTATAGATAGTAGTGATACATTGATCTTATATCTTGTTTAAGTAAGACCTTTTCGCAAATTGTTGTCTATTCATCGGCTCAAATGACCTTTCAAAATAAAACTGCATTATTAGTTGAATAATAGCCAAAAATTAGTGTTACAGTCGTATTGCAGAATTGGAATACGACTGCGTCATTTGTGTCGCAGTATGTTGATATTGCAAGGATTGTGACCTATCAGAATTTACCAAACCATCTACTAGGCCAAGACGGCTTTTTTAAAAGGATTTAACCTTATGAAAACGGACTTTCTACCCAAATCAGTACTTAAGATCAGTGCGCTTACCCTAGCAGTTAGCGCTGCAATGCTAGGATCGGTTTCTGCCTCAGCTGATGGAACTGCAGACTGTAATGCTGGCGATCAAATAACTGCTTTAGAGTGCGGTGTTAATGCAACTGCAACTGGCATAGATGCCCTCGCAGTCGGTACAGACTCAACTGCAAATGGTAACTCAACCACCGCAGTCGGCGGTGAATCGTCTGCAAGTGGTCCTGGTGCAACCGCTATCGGTTGGCAGGCGGTTACTCAAGGAAATCGCTCAACAGCGCTTGGGCATCAGACTTCTGCAATCGGTGTTCAATCCGTCGCCGTTGGTGAAGATGCAACTGCTACAGGCAATGGGGCGATCGCTATTGGTGGTAACAACGACGCAAACAATGATGGAAACTTGGACGAAGACGGTGTTGGTTCAAATGCAAATGGCAACGATGCTGTAGCCATTGGTGCTGGTGCCAGTGCTCAAGGCAACTCCACAACAGCAGTTGGCGGTGAGTCAGTCGCTACGGGTGCTGGTGCAACTGCGATCGGTTGGCAGTCAGGGGCAAACGCCGAAAGAGCTCAAGCTTTTGGTCATTTGGCTCAGGCGAATGGTATAAGATCGCTAGCAGTAGGCGAAGCGGCAATCGCTGGCGGCGATAACGATACCGTCGCTATCGGTAATACAGCGAACGCAGGCAATAACTCGGCTACCGCCGTCGGTGGTCAAGCCAATGCCACAGGCGTCGGCTCCACCTCTATCGGTTGGCGCTCAGAAGCTACAGCTGAGCGCGCACAAGCGTTCGGTCATTTAGCCAATGCCAGCGGTTTGCGTTCTACGGCAGTTGGTGAAGCAGCAGCAGCGTCATCGGATAATGCAATTGCTATCGGTAATAACTCAGTCGCTTCAGGTCTTGATGGCGTTGCTATAGGAGGAGATAGAAGTGGTGTCCGTCAAACGACTGCTTCTGGTACGTCCTCGACAGCCATTGGCGCTCAAGCTCAAGCCACGCAAGCTGGCGCTACCGCAGTAGGTTGGCAGTCGACTGCCAGTGCTGAGCGCGCACAAGCGTTCGGTCATTTGGCATCAGCAACTGGTGTACGCTCTACCGCAGTCGGTGAAGCGGCAGCAGCAGGTGGCTTAAACAGTATCGCTATCGGTAATCAATCTTCAGCTGCGAACGATAACCAGATTGCCCTTGGTGGAGTAGGTCAAATACAAGCCAGCACCGCCTCACAGACAGGATCGACTAGTATCGTCACTACCGATGGTAACGGTACTTTGGGCGCTAGTGTCACCGTAGACTCACTAGCTACGGCCAATCAGCTTGCTAACACCAACACCCAAGTTGCTAATTTAAATACAGCATCAGCGAACAACTCAAGAGAGATTGGGAATTTGCGTAGCGAGTACAACCGTCACGAAGAACGCTTGGATGAAGCCGAAGACGGTATCGCGATGGCATTATCGTTAGAGACCCCAGTCATACCTTCAGGCAAGCGCTACGCTATGACGTTCGGTACAGGATACTATAACAATGGCTCAGCGCTAAGCACCTCATTTGCTGGACGCGTCAGCGATAGCATGACGATTTCAGCGGGCGCAGGATTTGGTCTTGATACAGGTAAAGTCGGCGCGCGCGGCGGGGTAACTTTTGCTTGGTAGACAACATTGACACATATTAACTCCACAAAAGATAAAAAACCTCGCAATAGCGAGGTTTTTTACGACTAGGACTACAGCATTAGCATAAAAACTAACGTCCTGTAAACTCAGCCTCGCGCCTTTCAACCATTGCCATTGCGCCCTCTTTTGCATCTTCTGAATAAAACAAATGCGGTAGATAGCTATGGATATTGGCCAGTGCCGCTTTTGCGCCATTACGGCTGGCATCTTGTGCTGAGGACAACAGCCCTTTTACGCCAAGCGGTGCAGCCGTGCAAATCTCTTTTGCGATAGTCAAAGCTCGTTTATACTCTTCCCCATTTGGCACCACTTCGCTCACTAGATTCAACCTGTCAGCGGTTTGCGCATCGAATGGCTTACCCGTAAGCAAGTAAGGCATAGCTTTTTGCCAGCCAGCAGCCGCGACAAATCGTACGGTCGCGCCGCCAAACGGCATGATACCGCGCTGGACTTCCATTTGCGCAAAGTTGCAATTGTCACTAGCAATAACCACGTCACTATTTAGCATCAGCTCAATGCCCGCGGTAAAGCAAGTGCCTTGTATCGCAACGACAATAGGTTTACTACGTAACTTGCCGCCGATACCCCAAGGGTCGATTTGGCTATCATCAAATTCAAAGGCACCTTTGTCCCATTTGTCCTGTAGCTCCATTAGATCTAAACCTGCGGTAAAATGGTCGCCATGAGCGAATATAAGTGCACAGCGCAAACTCTCATTGTTGTCGTAACGAGTCAATGCTTTGGAGAGTTGCTCAATCATATGACTATCAAAAGCATTGCGCTTATCCGCGCGATTTAGGCCTATGAGACAGATATATCCATCGGTCTCATAGGTGATGCGATGGTCTGCGGCGTTATTATTTTGCGTAGTCATAGCCTTATCCTTTATAGTTGTGGTCATCGTGTGCTTTTAATATAGACACCTACGCGGTATAACGCAAGCAGCATCCCTTTAGGGCATCAGTAGATCATTTGTCTGGGATAAACCGATAGCAGCGAACCAAATCTGCTACACTGCTCGGTTATATTTCTCCCTCTTTAGCTTAACACGCGGACTGATAAGCCCATGACCAGCCAATCTTCAAAAAATGACAGCCATAAACACAAAAACCGCGCGCCTAGAACTGCCAAAAAGCTAGGGCAGCTACACCCGCGCAATCTGCATCAGGGTCGCTATGACTTTGCGGTATTAACTCGCGCTTTACCTAAACTTGCTGAGCATACGATCACCAATCCAAAAGGTGAGTCGACGATCAATTTCTCAGATGTTGATGCCGTACGCGTACTTAACCAAGCCCTATTAGCACAGTTTTATGGCGTCAAGTTTTGGGACATTCCAGAGGGCTATTTATGCCCGCCTATTCCGGGACGCGCCGATTACATTCATTACATTGCTGACTTGCTCGCGCAAACCACTCATGTCAATGCTGATAATACGCCGCCAACGGGTAAAGATATCCATGCGCTCGATATCGGCACAGGAGCCAGTGCGATCTATCCCATTATCGGTAGTCAAAGCTATGGCTGGCGCTTTACCGCAAGTGATATTGATACCGTTTCTGTCAATACGGCTGCGGTTATTAGTCAAGCCAATCCAAAGCTTAAAGGCGCAATCAAAGTGAAGCTACAATCTGAACCTAAATATATTTTTAAGAATATCATCGGTCGTCAAGATTACTTTGACGTCGTGATTTGCAACCCCCCTTTTCATGCCTCAATGGAGGAGGCAATGGAAGCCAATAGTCGTAAGCAGCATAATTTGCAACGACATCGCGGCAAAAACGAGAACGAACAGATCAGTCGTCGCTCAACCAAATCAGGCAATGCAGCACAGAACCTAAATTTTGGCGGTCAGCATAAAGAGCTGTGGTCTGAGGGCGGTGAAATTGCTTTTTTGACTAAAATGATAAAAGAGAGTAAAGACTTTGCCGAGCATGTCGGTTGGTTCACAAGTTTGGTGTCAAAGTCTGAAAACGTAAAACCTTTGCAACTATTACTTAAGCAGCTAGATGTTGCACAGATGCGTATTATCGAGATGAGCCAAGGTCAAAAGAGCACTCGAGTATTAGCATGGCGCTTTACGATGGATGAAGCAGAAGAAGATTAACCGCTCAATCGGTTAACAGATATACTGTAAGTTTCACATAAAACATTGATGTTGTATCAAAAATACCTGACAGTTTCACGTGAAACAAAAGAAACCACTTAAATTTTAAGTGGTTTCTTTTGGTAGTACTACTTATTTTTGATAGTAATGATTAGCCGAGAAACATTATCTTTAGTCCGATACCGATAAGTACTACACCGCCCAATAATTCTGCCTTATCTTCAAGCCAAGTTCCTGATTTTTGACCGAGATACACTCCAAAAAAGCCAAAGCCAGCGGTAATAATAGCTATGATTACACACGCTAGCCAAGCATGTAAAGAGAGCAAGTTTAGCGTAAATCCTACAGCCATAGCATCGATACTCGTAGCGATAGCTAGGATAAGAAAGGTGCGATGACTGACTTTATGATAGATATTACCAGTACTATCGTTCAGACTAAAATCTGCATCAGTTATGTCCACCTCAGTAGTAGCGTTAAACGCTTCATAAAGCATTTCGCTCCCAATCCAATGGATACGGCAAACGCATCCATCGCTAGGGCAATAGCGAGCAATATAACTTCGATCATTTTTTTCTATTTTATCTATATAAAGTTTCACATGGAACCTTACGTACTGGATTTAAATAAGTTTCAAATAATAGTGTCAAATCATCTAATACGCTACCCTCTCCCAAAAGCTATGCTTTTTGCTGTGCGCGTTTTGCAGTGATTCCAAATAATCTTGATGACTAGTCAGGTTCTGATAGCCCTCGACCGATATATCTATAAAGACGTTTAGCTTAGTTAAATGTTTGTAATATCGGGTAGCATGTCCATAAGCCATCGTGCGATCGTTATCTAAAATATCATCGAGTAAACTACGATAAACCATTACTCGAATAAGATTAGTATCATCAGGAAGACGTTTCAGCCATTGCGTTAGTGTCGTATAGTGCTCATAGTCAAACTCCTGATAACGAGCACTAGCGACTTGCGTAGCTCGTTTGAAATCCCCTATCTCAAGCCATAAATCTACCGCCATAATAACGTTTTCTTGCCCATCAGCAATCTCAACCGCTCGTTTGCGCATATGAGCTTGCTGAGCAGGACTGGCGATAGTCATCACTTGTCTAAAACGCGTATAAGAAGGCTCTAACTCAAATGCAGCGAGTAAGACACTATAAAGTGCCTCAGTATCAGCTTGTTTACTATGTATCATGCTCAGCCAGTCTAGACGCTGTAAGCTAAAGGCTTTAAAATTTGTTTGCGTATTTGCTATATCATTATGACCTGGCCAATCCTCATTTAGATAACGTAGCGCAACCTCATAAGCGTCTTGATCGAGCAAAAACTGTATAAGTTTATCGAACTCGTTTGATGAGAACTGCCTCTTATCACTCAAGTATACATATATCTCTTCAAAGTTGGTTATGTCTGCTAACGCCCAAGCCAACTCTATTAGTCCGTGCTCCAAACTTCTTTTTTGTAAGCTATTGGCGCTCATCATTGAGGCGCTAAAAGCATTGCCCTTCTCCTCGTTGTCACTAGTGTTAAACGATTCAGTGAGCAAAGTCTGGTAATCATACTTATAATCTTCAACAAGACTCTCAAGCTCAGAGGTGGAGAACAACTGATTAACATGACGTAGCAAATTATCTTTAGTGCCGTATTCATTATCATCTATCATAGCCTTGATCTTGTATATCCAAGATTGCGTCAAGATATCCTGCTCATCTACGGCAACATCCTGCTTTTCTTGCTCATAGCAACGCGCCGCGACCTGCAACCATAATGAGGTCAAACGAGAGTATATTGAGCTAATCTCTCCTGTTGAATCATCCACCCGCTCCATACTAGAATCTGTAGATTCCATATATAACTCAAGCAATATCAGGCACTCTTGGGGCTGTTCGGGATAAAGACTCATCACATCATCAGTTAAATAATGCAGCTCAGTGACAAAGTCGTTATATTCCCAGTAATTTAGAGTTTTTCGGCGGCGTCTTAACCCCTTTAAGGTAGAGGTTAGTTTCTTAATAAGTTTAGGCTTATCCGACTGTAGTAGTAGGCGCTCAATTTTCTTATCTAATAGTTTATCCATACCCTGAACATTGGCTATAAAATCAACCAAAGTCGCTTTGGGTAATTTTGACAGACAAGCTTTTTGTTGATCATCTAACATAGACACTCTCCAAACTATTTACCAGTAATTATCTTAGATACTAAAATAGTACTATGCTTCTAAGTAATGCGCTTCTAAAGAACGTGCTTCCAAACAAGTTTCACATGAAACAAAAAAGCCACCTTGCTTACAAGATGACTTTTATCGTTGGTCATTAATTAAGTATTGGATAACTTATAAGCGCTAGACTAGATGTCTAGGTTAGAGACCGTCAATGCATTCTCTTCGATAAAGGCGCGGCGCGGCTCAACATGGTCACCCATGAGGCAAGTAAACATATGATCAGCAGCAATAGCATCTTCAATAGTGACGCGTAGCATACGGCGGTTTTCAGGATCCATCGTCGTATCCCATAACTGATCGGCGTTCATCTCGCCTAGACCTTTATAACGCTGAATCGCAAGACCACGGCGCGCGTCTAACATCATCTGTTGCCAGAGGTAATCAAAGTCGCGTACAGGGATATCTTTAGTCGTACCTGCAGTGTTTTCACGGCGGATAAAGGCGCTAGCATCTAGCAAAGTATTCCATTCACTCGACAAACGCAGCAGCTTGGTATATTCGCCTGAATTAATAAAGCTAGCATCTAACAGATAATGATGCGCTAATTGATGCACATAAATGGTGACACGTGGTAGCCACTGCGCTTTGGTCGATAGCATCTCACTATCAGGCGCTGTTTCTATTTCAGTGTCGCTGTTATCAGCATCAGTATTACCAGCTAATAACTCAGGTTGTGGTTTCATGCCAAGTAGGTCAGCAGTAGCCGCATCTATCTCATTAGAATTGGACTTTGGCGCATGAATATTGACCAGTTCAATCTCAGGGTTTAATTCACTACCGAAATAGTTGAGCTGACCTTGTAATGAGGCTTTCCACTCCTCCATCACAGCCTTGTCATAAGTCATATCAGTGCTAAGCTTAGGGGTATGGGTCAAGGCATCGAGCAACACCGCAGGATAACGAATCTGCAAACGAGCTTTGATGAGCTGCGTTTGGTTGTAGTCATTGAGCAAAGTCTCAAGGGCTTGACCCGTAACAGCTGGCGCATCCTCAGAGATATGTAACTTAGTATTGTCAATGGTTGATGATAATAGATAAGCTTTTAGCGCCTCATCATCTTTTAAATATAGCTCTTGGCGACCTTTTTTGACTTTATAAAGAGGTGGCTGAGCGATATAGATATAGCCGCGCTCAATAAGCTCTGGCGTTTGACGGAAAAAGAAAGTCAATAGCAAGGTTCTAATGTGCGAGCCGTCAACGTCCGCATCAGTCATGATGATGATTTTGTGATAGCGTACTTTGTCAGGATTATATTCATCAGGACCAATGCCGCAGCCAAGCGCGGTAATGAGCGTGCCCACTTCAGCAGATGACAGCATCTTGTCAAAACGCGCCCGCTCGACGTTCAAGATTTTACCTTTGAGCGGTAATATTGCTTGCGTCTTACGGCTACGACCTTGCTTGGCTGAACCACCAGCAGAATCACCTTCCACAATGTACAGCTCTGATAACGCCGGATCTTTTTCTTGACAATCTGCAAGCTTACCAGGCAAACCTGCGATATCCAAAGTGGTCTTGCGACGCGTCATCTCACGTGCTTTGCGAGCAGCATCACGGGCGCGCGCTGCATCAATAATCTTACCAGCGATCGCTTTACTCGCTGCTGGATTCTCTAATAAGAAGTCATTGAACTTGTCATGCATCGCCGATTCGACAGCAGATTTGACTTCACTTGAAACTAGCTTATCTTTGGTCTGACTTGAGAACTTTGGATCAGGTACTTTTACAGAGACAATCGCCGTCAAGCCTTCACGAGCATCATCACCTGTTGCCGTTACTTTTTCTTTCTTAAATAGATTTTCGCGATCCATATAAGTGTTCAACACACGGGTCAATGCTGAGCGAAAGCCTGATAAATGCGTACCACCATCACGTTGCGGTATATTATTAGTAAAGCACAGTACTTTTTCGTTATAAGTATCCGTCCATTGCAAAGCGACTTCTACGCCGATACCGTCATCTTGCTCACTATTGAAATGGAAGATCTCATTGACGCTATCTTTGCCTGCATTGATATAACTGACAAACTCGGATAAACCGCCCTTGTGCTCAAACTCATGACGCTTATCGATACGCTCATCCGTTAAGACGATACGCACGCCTGAATTTAGAAATGACAGCTCACGTAAACGCTTAGCTAAAATATCATACTCAAAGATCGTACCTGTAAAGACATCAGTACTAGGATAAAAACGAATTTGCGTCCCTGTTCTATCCGTTGCTTCCATCTGCTGGATATCACTATCAGGTACACCATCAGTGTAGGTCTGCTGATAGTGAAACCCCTCGCGCCAGATGTTCATCTCAAGCTTTTTGGACAAAGCATTTACGACAGAGACACCAACGCCATGTAGACCGCCTGAAACTTTATAACTGTTATCATCAAATTTACCACCAGCATGAAGCACTGTCATGATAACTTGCGCCGCTGACACGCCTTCTTCTGGATGGATATCAACAGGAACGCCGCGACCATTATCCATGACGCTCACTGATTCATCTTCATGAATGATAATATCGATCTGATCACAGTGACCTGCCAATGCTTCATCGATTGAGTTATCCACGACCTCAAACACCATGTGATGAAGACCAGTACCATCATCCGTATCACCGATATACATCCCAGGTCGCACGCGCACCGCTTCAAGTCCGCGTAATACGCGAATATCTTTAGAGCTATAATCTGAAGGCAGACCCTCAGGTACGATCTTTTCAACGACGCTATCTGTTGTCAATTCTGCTGACATCAATTGCTCATTATCGATAGGTAATGACTCACTCATGTGCATTCCTTAGTCTAGCCATAATCAGTTACTTATCATCAGCACGCATCAATAATGAGGCGAGCCTGATGTTATCTAGAACTCAAATAGTTAAACTTGATGTGATAAAACTAATAGTAATAAAGCCACTTATGTAAATGTGCTATTTCTATATTCAAAGGCAAATGAAACCCTTATTAATCATAAATTTAGCAGTTATTGGAAAAATATTTCTATTAGTTTTAAATCGTAAGATAATTCGCTGAATATAGGACAAAAATAAAGCGTTATTTTAGCATTTTTTTGTCTGTAAGTCACTGTTTACTGGTGTATTACGGTAGATAATCTTACTGTAAGTATAGTCCAAAAATAACAGTGCTAGTCAAGAGACGATAGGACACCTTGTTTCATGTGAAACACACTAGAATACGACCAATACTCGTTCACTAGCCCTATCACCTCTGTCGTCAAGCTGGTCATAAACACCTGACATGGTAGCTGTGCTAATGTCGATAGTAGGATGTCAAGTGCCCTATCATCGAGCTCTGCGGTAATATCATCTAGGAGTACAACGGGCGTTATAAAAGAATCTAGCTTAGAGATCATATTCTCTAAACGAGTACCATCGACTGGCTCTCTTTCATCAGGCAACTGTGTACTAAGTAGTAGAGGCAATTGCGATAAACGCAGTGCGGTGATCAACAGCTTTTTTTCGCCACGAGACAACACATTTGCAGCCTGCTCTTTTAATACTGGAAGCTGTAAAGCGTCATCAGCCGTCTGTTTAGACGTATTCTCATTTGAACGCCAGTGCACATGTACATCAGCGCGGTGACTACCGATCCGAGTATATCCGAGTTGCAGATCTTGGTTCAAACGCTCATTAAGCTGCTCATCGAGAGGTTTTTTCGCATCAAAGCCGGCGTTGTAACTTAAACTTAACTGGTTCGCATAAAACGGTAATAGCTGGGCGATACTTTTGGCAAAATAAGGTTGCCAAGCGTTAAATACCTGTTCGCGATAATGATGAATGAGCGCGGCGTGACTGGCAAGACCTTTGTCCCATGACTCAAGCTCTTTGAGCTGATTTTGACTCAAGTGACTACTTTGTTTGAGTAAGCTATTACGCTGTTTGAGCAAACGCTGATACGATACCCATTGCGAATGAAATCCTGGTTTCATGTGAAACACTAGCCAGTCTAGGAGTTGACGACGACTAGCACTACCCTGCTCTAACATATCCATAGTTGAAGGATCTATCAGTAGTGTTGGCAGCTGTTCTGTAAGCGCACTTTGGGTATAAACAGTGTTTTGATTTAGGCGTAGTACAGTGGTCGCATCGAGCTGCTTTTGAATGGCGATGGTTCGATCAGCCGAAAGCGTGGCATGAACCGTAACCGTCGGCTGATGGTGCTGAATATAGCGTTTAGGCTGATGGTGACGAAAGCTTTTGCCCCGTGACAAGAGGAATATCGCCTCAAGCAATGAGGTTTTTCCGCTACCATTGTCGCCGATGATAATATTGCAAGCCGATGCCTTGAGACTTAATTGATCAAGATTACGCAAATGCGAAACCTGTAGACGTTCAATCATAACTTTGACAACTGCCTATTCATCTTATAAGAATTTGCTTGATCAATCTTGGTTTATAAGTCATGGCGCTAAAGCCTCTAATAAGAGTATTTTTTGGCAAAAACGACTATATACGCATCGGCATGATGACATACTGATGAAAGTCATCACCCAGCTGATTGACTAGTACTGAGGCGTTAGACTGACTCATATGCATTTGCAAGTCCCCTTGAATCACTCCCAAGACGTCTTGTAGATAAGCGGCGTTAAAAGACAACTCCATTGGCTCACCATTGTACTTAGCTTGCAACATCTCGACCGCTTCATCCTGCTCAGCATTGTTAGCACGAACCTCGACCATACCGTCACTAGCAAAATTAAAAACGACTCCGCGAGACTTTTCATTACTCAAAATAGCCACGCGGCGCAGGACATCGGTCATTTTTTCTTGACTAAATAGCGCAAGCTTGTCGGTATTGCTCGGCATAACGCGGCGGTAATCGGGGAATTTACCATCGATAAGACGCGCAGTGAACGTCACCATTAGATCTTGACTCACCTGCCCTGTACTGTCGACATCACCAAATGGCAAACTCACTTGCAAAAACTCTCGACCAAAACTCAGCGTTACTGAGTTATCTTGATCGCCAAGCATCTTACCAAGCTCAGAGGTCAAGCGTTCAAGCTCAATAACCGCTTTACGTGGCAAAATAGCCTGCATGTTTAGATCTTGACTGACATCGATGACACTACGAGCCAAAGCCAGTCTATGTCCATCAGTCGCAACCGTTGTAAGCTGTTGCTCAGAGATATCAAATAACATACCTGTTAGATAATAACGAACATCTTGAATAGCCATCGCAAATTGGGTTTTGTGAATGAGATCTAGCAGATGGCTACGGCTAACATTCAAGGGGGTTATATTCTCAGGATTACCTAAACTTGGATAGTCTGCGCTCGGTAGCGTCCCCAAAGTAAAACGACTCTTACCGCTGGTCAATAAACAACGCTCGTTTTCTTGCGTGGCTAAATTGATCTGCGCTTGAGTCGGTAAAGATTTACAGATATCTTTTAATTTGATAGCGGGCAACGTCGTGGCTCCCGCTTCAATACAAGCGCCTGCTGGCAACTTCAAAGTTGATGTCAACTCAACCTCCAAATCAGAGGCCGTCAAAATGAGCTCAGAGTCAGACAACTGAAGTTTGATATTACCCAAGATAACCATGTTGTGGCGCTTGTCAGCCGCTTTTGCGATCAAATTAATGGCTTTTAGTAACGATTCTCGATTAATCGATAATTGCATGCTTAGCTACTCTTATTTTGACGTATGTATAGGACGATTGTATTTGATAGTGTACTGTGTTTATTATAAGTCATTGTGAATCATAATCGTAGGCTTAAATACAGCGCTACTATCATGGTTTACGCTGCTTGTAGCATCATAGATAACGATTTATAATCCTTATCAAAAGCAGGATCCGTTGAGCGCAGTTGAGCGACTTTGTCACAGGCATGCATAACGGTTGTGTGGTCGCGTCCACCGAATGACTGTCCGATATCAGGATAACTATCACCAGTAAGCTCACGAGCCAAAGACATTGCGATTTGACGCGGCCTTGCAATACTTCTTGTGCGCTTGCGTCCCATCATATCTTTTATTGAAATATTGTAATATTCTGCGACCACTTTACGTATATTGTCCATGTTCACTGCTTGGACACGTATAGCAATGATATCTTTTAGCGCATACTGTACCATCTCAAGCGTAATAGGCGCACCTGTTAGATTCGCATTTGCAAACACCTGATTGAGAGCGCCCTCAAGACGTCTGACGTTTGATACCACATTTTGCGCGATAAACAAGGCACAGTCTTTGGGTAATACCATACCAAAGGACTGTGCCTTTTTTTGGAGGATTTGTACCCTAGTATCAATCTCAGGTGGATCCACTGCGACTGTTAACCCCCAAGAGAACCGTGAACGAAAACGTTCATCGAATTCAGTCATCTGTGAGGGATGACGATCTGATGCTAGTATCAGCTGCTTATCGCCACTCGTAAAATCAGCAAACAAAGTCAAGAACTCGTTACTACTTTTAGTCTTTCCCGCCAGAACGTGAATATCATCTACAATTAATAAATCAACTTTTTTAATTTTCTTTTTAAAATCTTCTATTTTATTATTTCTTAATGAATAGACTAATTGGTTAATAAATTTCTCAGAAGTAAAATAATAAAAACTTCTATTATTTTTAATAAATCGATGAGCAACAGAATGCATTAAATGCGTTTTTCCTAGTCCAGAAGGACCGTATATAAATAAGGGATTATGACGATTTTTTGACTGACGCTTACTCAGCTCATAGCATGCTTTATAAGCTAAGTTATTAGACTTGCCTGTGACAAAGCTCTCAAAGGTAAATTCAGGGTTTAGATAACTCAGTGACTTGGTATCCGCAGACGCCATAAGCTGATTGTGTTGTACGCTGATATTGTGATTCTCACGCTGTAGTCGCTCATTATTATCGCTACCATAGTCATATTTTGAGTTTGATGACAGTAGGGTAGGGGTGTCCTTAGATACATTGTCTGTATACGACGAGTCGTGAGCGGTTTCATTAGGAGTTTCATCGTTATGACCTATATTGTCAACACGAACGACTACCTCCTCAATACTACCCTGACTATGCTTGGCAACCAATTGCTGAATATCTTGCAGATGGTTCTTTTTGATGTAAGAAACAAAGTAGTCATTAGGGGCGCGAATGACTAAGGTCTTTGATTCTTGATGAGCCGATAAGGGTCTGAGCCACATTGTAAAGACATTGTCCTTAACATGGTAACGTAAGTCGTCTAAACACTTATCCCAGATGGTAGCAGTCTCTATCAT